>JBOHYH010000029.1:0-27379 GCA_050737775.1 Arenimonas sp. | reverse complement strand
CACATACCGCAAAGGGGTAAGTTCTTTTTAACCCATAATCTATTGTCGATGACCACTTATAGCCGAAAGCTCCGATTTGATTAGAGCTAGAGACATAAGATCTCCCGATTCCAAGTGGCATGACCGTACCAACACTAAAATCGCCTTCTGGAATCAGTTTCGTACCATTAGAGATAACAACAGGTCGCGAGGTATTTGGGGAAACCTTGCTACAAGGGTCAACTTGTTCGGTGGCAGATCTCTCAACGGCGCCAGAATCTGAAATGACTGCACCATCGTTTCCGTATGGGCTAACATCATTAGCTTGCTCCCATCGTTCAACAGGCTCAAAGGCACAAACTTGTTGGGGTGTTTGAGGTCCCTTATCTCCGATAGACGTGTGCGCTGGCCGGCATACAAACTCCATAACTGTCACAATACCCGCCGATGCCGTCTTCGCCGGTGAGAATGTGCTTGCTGCTAGCGTCAACATAGCAACAGTTTTTACCGCTGAACTGATTTTCATTATTCACTTCTTAAAGATTTAAATGGGTTTCATCGAAAACTGATTTTAATGTACATAAGACTGTACAAACTCTGGATATTCTCCCACGGATTCTATCGCATCTGTTAGTACATAAACCTCAACATGATGAATGAACCTTTGCGGGTCACGCACATATGCGAAGTGATCCTTCCCGCCATTTCTTTCGACAATCATCCACACTTTCAATTGCCCGATGTCATATTTTTCGAGGGCAAATCGTTCTCGGCTTGCCCATAATTCAAAACTTGACGCCACCAAAACAAGAAAAACTGCAGTGACAAATAAATCCTTTTTAAATTTTATTGACATTGACAGTCCTCCACTGGTTTTTTTACGGCTCTAACATCTCGATTGGTGGCTGGATCATAGCCAACAATAGTGTTGTCTGCTGGGTTTCGGCCTGCGAGTACAGGGGGTGAGTGCCAGCCTGCGAATGGATTTGCTCGCTTAATATTCAGCTAGGTCAAATGCGGTCAGACAAGGATCTTTACCGTAATGACGGCAGAGAAGTCACCCTGATTTCTGAGTCAGATTAAAAAGAATCTTGCTGTCTTCTGCATCCAGTATTTCGGTCTCGATGCCACGGTAATGTCGATGAAATGCCTTCACTGATGCCGGTAAAACATTCGTGTCGTAGCCAAGCGCTTTCAATGCAAGTACCGCATCGAAATTTGCAGGCGGATCAATCAGCTTTTCGTTATACCACTGACCAAATCCCGCTTGCGCGAGTCGCTGCCAGGGGAAATGACGACTCGGATCATTTTTACGAGTCGGCGCCAGATCGGCATGACCGATGATCGCCGAGCGTGGAATAGTGAAACGCGTGCAAAGATCATCCAGCAATCGGATCAATGACAGAATTTGGCGTTCTTCAAATGGCTCGCTACCGTTGTTGTCGAGTTCTATACCGATGGATACCGAATTGATATCGGTAATGCCCTGCCAACTCCCGACACCGGCATGCCAGGCTCGCTCATTGTCGTCGACCAATTGGTATAGCTTGCCGTTATTGGCAATCAGATAATGTGCACTTACCCGGCCCTGCTTGTTTTGCGAATGCAGTATGCGCAAGGCGTCTTCGGCATTTTCCATTTCGGTCTGATGAATCACAATCAGGCGCGGCTTGCGAGAATCGTAGTTGGGTGACGGCGACCATTCTGCCATCGGGTTTCTGGCAGGCGTTACCGTGCAGGCCGATAACACCAGCAGACTGCAAAAGCCGTACTTCAAACGATGATGTAGCATGTGATAAGGATAGTGCATTTTACGATCCCTTTTGTACGCGGTTTTGTTTTATGTGCTTTAGGTCGGCCACGATGATGATGGTGATGACGACCAAAAGTGACCAACTGCTGATCTTCCCGATATGTACGGTTTGCCAGACACTGCTCTGATTTGGATACACCCAGGCGCCCAGGAATGTTGAAATGTTTTCGGCTATCCAGATAAGAAATCCGATCAACAGAAAACTGCCCAGCAAGGGCATTCGATATTCGCGATGGACCGGCGTAAAACGGACACGTGTTTTACGAAAGATGAAAAACAGCACCGCAAAAAGCCACCAGCGGAAATCACCGATAAAATGATGGGTAAAAAAATTCAGATAAATCAGTGCTGCAATTGGCAGGCTTAAAGCGTAAGGCGGGTAGTACTCAAGTTTGAGATCCAGTAAACGCCAAGCTTGCACAATATAACTGGCAACGGCGGCATGCATAAAGCCGGCATACAGAGGTGCACCGAAAATCTTGCTGTAAGCGAATTCGGGATAACTCCATGATGCAATGGCGGGGTGGGTTTTGAAAATCTCCAAGCACAAACCCAGCACATGAAAAACGCAAATGGTTTTCAGTTCATCGCGTGTCTCGATTTTTCCGACGAGCAAAATAATTTGCAGGGCTATTGCAGCCAGCAAAAGAAAGTCATAGCGCGGCATGCCAAACAATGGCAAGTATTTGGAAGCCGCCATTAAAACGAAAAAACTACCGGCAAAGATGCAGGCCTGAGCCTGTTTATGGATAAAGCCAAGTAGCTCCGAAACCGGCAATGCCGGCCGGCTCAAGCGCAACGGAAATACAGTGATCGTATGACTGTTCATGGCGACAGCCTAGACGATCAATGTGTGTCTCCTCTGTGCCATGTGTGTGTTTAATGTGTGTTGCAGAAAAGACTGATTCACCTTACGGCTTTGTATTCGTCAGCGGCAAACGTAGTAAATCTGTCTTGCCGGGACTGCGATACAAATCCACTTCAATTGCTTGCAAGTCTGGACTAAACCGGAGATTTTTATTCTGATTTTCTAGCCCATTGTTCTCCGCGCGTTTCAAAAAAACAGCCTGCATGGCTTGCTGGGTCAACGACAGGTTTCCAATACGGTTTGCATAATCGGAATAGCTACCTCTGGTCATCGAGGCCAGAATGCTACCGACCGGATTGAAGCCGACCTCAGTCAAAGACATTTCGTTCCAGAATGCTTCTTTTGGCTTTCCGATTTCTTCCATGATTTCTTTATCGTCACTGCATTGATCGACATAGCCTAGTGCGAATGTTTCTTTTGAAGCGCGCTTGTTAAACCAGAGCGCCTCTACTTTATCAAGCCAACTCTGCCGACCCAGCGGGAAATACGCAGGACGTTCTCCGGCTGCAACACTCTCTGTGGCATTCAACAGGGTTTGAAATTCTATTTTCATGCTATGACAAATCGGGAATTTTCTAGACACAACAGGAAGATATGCCTCCGTGCAGCTTGCGGGCAAATCAAGCTCTGGCGGTGTTTCGCTCAACAGCTCAGACGTAAGAGCGGTTACGCTGGAGTAAAAAGATTGACCAACCATCTGGTCAATCAAGCCATGTGAATTCTGCGCCATGCTGCGCCACGATGCCGCTGTGCGGCAGGCAAGATCAATGCCTTCGACGTGTTTTCCCTGAACATGCCAATAGGCTGCCGTAGTCAATTGCCAGTTGAAAACTTCGGGGAAATTGGCAAGCGGCGTATAAATGTGAGGTCTAAATTCCGAGCGTGAAATCCTGAACTTGGTGATGGCACTTGCCTTATTGACCAGTTTTTCATTTTTTGCGAAAAACTGCTCATATTTTTCCTTATTTGACCGAATTTGTCCGATACAACTTTCCTGCTTCGGCTTGCATAATAAATTTTCACCATCTTCAAATTTCGGATATTTGCCTTCGGCGCTCGAACCGTATTTCATGTCATCGTGAAAATTCAAATAATGTTTTATATCCGCCGCCATGATCTTGGTTTTATCTGCTTCCGGAATATCGTAGGCAAATAACCATATCTCGCTAAATGCGTTTTTGTCCGCGGCGATTGGCGGCAAGGGTGCGCTCATTATCGCCACCGCTTTTTTTCCGGCCGAGGTGGAGAGCGGAAACCACTCTGTCCACAAAACCAGCAGGTAGAGCGCAAGCAACACTAATAGAGCGATAAAGAGTTTTCCGATGGTTCGACGCATAGCAATTCCTTCGGTGATTCTTAAGGATCATAACAGCTCTTTTCCGAGCAAAAAAAGCCCGGCTTTCCGGGCTTTTTCAAATCGAATCACTATTTTGCTTATTTGATTGTTGCAGCTTCGGCTTGTGCTGGTGCCGGCACAGCTATTGCTGCTTTTTCTTCATTCGCACCCAATTTGCCATCGGTCTTCATGTCTTGCACAAAATTAAGCATGATGTCCTGGACTACCACATCAAAAGCGAGCATAGGCTTCATCGAAGCCACACCTTCAAACGGAGGTGGTGCTCTGCCGATGGTGGTCACCAAGGCATGCTTGTACTCCTTGACTAGGGTTTCGTCCGTTTTAACCAATTCAATCTTGGCTTCGTAATAATCGGTAATCGTCGAACCTTTGCCGCCAAAAGTCAGTCCGGTCAGGAAGCCTTTCTTTCTCGCTTCGTCCAGGTCGGCAACATTATTCAAGGTAATGCGCAGTACCGGAGCTGCGGCATCGTTAACAAAGGCATACGCATGCGTGCTCAGCAGGTGTTTTTCGACCAGCGGGCGCACCTGTTTCACGACCTTCTCCATGGGCTTGCCATTGCGCTGAAAGTGAATATCGAGACTGACATTGGTCGGTGCCGCGAACGTGCCTAATGAAGCCAGGTCTGCTTTTTTATATTGCGGGTCGGGATAGGTTTTTGCGGAAACGGAAGTTGCCGACAAAAGAATTGAAAGTGTGAAAAGAAAGATTTTTACGATACGCATGAATTACCCCTTATGACATCTTGAATTAAATTATTGATTTATCAGCATCGCCTGATGCTTGGCCTGGCAACGAGCCTGCACATTTTAGCAGTTCCGGTTTCCATAAATCGGCCTGATGTTGCATGGCAGGCTTCGCAAGGCAAAAAAGCAAACGGCCCGATTACTCGAGCCGTCTGAATTATATGCAAGCTCTTTTCGCCGACATTAGATGCCGTAATACATCTGATATTCCAACGGATGCGTGGCGGCGCGGAACTTGGTGACTTCGCCCATTTTCAGTTCGATGTAGCTGTCGATGAAATCGTCGCTCATTACACCACCGGCTTTCAGGAAGTCGCGGTCTTTTTCCAGTGCGTCCAGAGCCATGTCGAGGCTGTGGCAGACTTTTGGAATGTTCTTTTCTTCTTCTGGTGGCAGGTCGTACAAATCCTTGTCGCTTGGCGCACCCGGATCGATTTGATTTTTGATGCCATCAAGACCGGCCATCATCAGCGCGGTGAAAGTCAGGTAACCGGAGTTCATCGGATCCGGGAAGCGGATTTCGATGCGGCGTGCTTTCGGATTCGGCACGAATGGAATGCGGCAGGAAGCCGAACGGTTGCGGGCGGAATAGGCGAGCATCACCGGCGCTTCAAAACCCGGTACCAGACGCTTGTAACTATTGGTGGTCGAGTTGGCAAAGGCATTGATCGCTTGTGCATGTTTGAAAATGCCGCCGATATACCACAACGCGATTTGGCTCAGACCGCCGTAGCCTTCACCGGAAAATAAATTCTGACCACCTTTGGCGAGCGACTGATGCACGTGCATGCCGCTGCCGTTGTCACCGACGATGGGCTTGGGCATGAAGGTCGCGGTCTTGCCGTTTTGATGGGCAACATTGCGGATAACGTATTTCATCGTTGCGAGTTCATCGGCTTTTTTCACCAATGAGTTGAACTTGGTACCGATTTCGCATTGACCGGCATTCGCGACTTCATGATGATGTACTTCAACTTCCTGACCGACTGCTGCCAACACTTTGCACATCTCTGCACGGATATCATGCAATGAATCAACCGGTGGCAAAGGGAAGTAACCGCCTTTGACGGTTGGGCGATGGCCGTGGTTATTGCCGTCTTGTTTCTTGCTGGTTTCCCATGCGGCTTCATCCGAGAAAATTTCATACATCACTTTGCCCATATCATTCGCGAAACGAACGCCGTCAAAGATGAAGAATTCCGGTTCCGGACCAAAGAAGGCCTGGTCGGCAATGCCGCTGGCTTTCAAAAATGCTTCGGCACGTTTTGCAATGCCGCGTGGGCAGCGTGTGTAGCCTTGCATGGTGGCTGGATCGAGCACGTCGCAAATCAGCACAAGGGTTGGATCGGCATAGAACGGGTCCAGATACGCAGTGCTGGCATCCGGCAGCAGAATCATGTCGGATTCATTGATGCCTTTCCAACCGGAAATCGAGGAACCGTCGAACATTTTGCCGTCTTCAAACAGGGCTGGCTCGATGATATTGACCGGGAAAGTCACGTGATGTTGGACGCCGCGCATATCGGCGAAACGCAGGTCGACGAATTCGATGCTGTGGTCTTTGACTAATTTATTGATGTTTTCAAGCGACATGAAACACTCCGGCAGGGTAAAGGACTCACTATCGGTAGCAAGGCGCGTGCCAAAAGGGGAAACTCGCAACTCATTGATTATAAATAATTCAATGCACTCGATAAAACATAATCGCACTAAAATAGTGCATTTATGTTCACTGTGCACCAAGAATAGGATTTATCGAATTTTTCAAGCCCGCCTCCCGGATTGCTGAGTCACGCCCCTGACGTACCGATTTCAATCGGTCACAATACTGGCCCGTAAACGCTGACCGGATGCCCTGAGTGAATGATCTTGTTGCCGCCCTGGTCCTGGGCATTATTGAAGGTATTACCGAATTTTTACCCATCTCCAGCACCGGGCATTTACTCATCGCCGAACATTGGCTGGGTGCGAAAACCGATTTCTTCAATGTATTTATCCAGGCTGGCGCCATCTTTGCGGTGGTCGCCATTTATCGCGAACGATTGTGGAAATTGAGCACGGGTTTTCTTGAAACCGAGAATCGTGATTACACGCTGAAATTGGCCGCTGCGTTTCTGATTACCTCAGTGCTCGGATTCATCATCGTCAAAATGGGTTTTCAATTGCCGGACACGGTAACGCCGGTGGCCTGGGCTTTAATTATCGGCGGCATCTGGATGTTGGTAGCCGAGCATTTCGCCGCCAATAAACCGGACCAGTCTGTCATTACCTGGAAAGTGGCGGTTCTGGTCGGTCTGGCGCAAGTAGTCGCGGCGGTTTTTCCTGGCACTTCTCGTTCTGCAGCCACCATTTTTGTTGCCCTACTCGCAGGCACTTCGAATCGCGCTGCTGCTACCGAGTTTGCATTTCTGGTCGGCATTCCCACCATGTTTGCCGCCAGTGGGTACAAGTTGCTCAAGTTGACGATGAGCGGAATGCCGCACGAAGCCTGGTCTGAAATTACGGTGGCGTTTATCGCGGCGACCATTACGGCTTTCATCGCCGTAAAATGGTTGCTCACCTACATCCAGACCCATCGCTTCACCGCGTTTGCCTATTACCGGATTTTGCTGGGTGCAGGCTTGATTTTTTTATTGTCGAACGGTGAATGATTGTCCGGCATTCTTAAAATTTAATACCGCGTTTCTTGGCTGAATTTACATAAGTCTTGACGAATAAATCAGCCGGCTTTCTATTGCAGGTATTGCCGGTATCGGCATTGATGGCATCAACTGCTTTGACGAACTTGAGGGTTCCGCCAGAACCTTGGTTTTTCATCAGCTGCACGGTAAACAGGCCGGCCATCAGTTCGAAGGCACCAAGATTCTTGATATTGTCGTTAGGCCGAACCGAGCGGAAATAACGCAAATCCGTATTCAAATCGGCGCAGGTTTTTGAGTTTACTGTCAATATCGAATCCCTCACAAAAACCAGATTCAGCGAATAGTTGCCTTCAAAATATTTCAGGCCGTTGTCCGGCAAGATGTAATTACCGGTATTTACAAAATCGAGCGCGTATCTGTCCAGCTTGGCTGATTTGCTGCTGCTAATTATTTCGGCTGCACTTGCCTTGCCTTCTTTTGACAGCTTGATTTCAAGTAGCACCTCTCCCTGCACGCCTTCTTTTGCGAGTGCTTCGGGGTAGAAAAGATCGCCTGGATAGATCAACCTGTGCGGCAATTTATTGGCCTGCAATGCTGCAGACGTTTTCACGTGTGGCTGACTGGTTGACGACTTGGTCGACACCTGTGCCTGCAAGAACATCGAAGGGATTGCAATGCTCAAGAGCAATCCCGCAAATATACGTGTCCGCATGATGACCTCAGTTTTCGGAATAGCCTAAACGTAAGGCAACCGGGGTCAAGCGATCAAATGCCGATTTGAAGTGTTCACGATAGTGGCGCCAGTGGCCACTGGCGAATTGATTGTCAAAACCACCGCGTGCCTGCAATTTCAGAGCAAGTATATTTTCATCCGGGGCCTGCTCCAGGCCGAACGCCGCCTGCAAAGCATTGGCAACCGATGTTGATGTCTCCGGCAAACCGTCAATTTTCACAACGCTGACAAGGTTGGGATTTTTTTCCAAATGATCTGCAAACGCTTCAAAAGTTTGCGCAAGCCATTCTGCTGAGGCTCCCGGTTCCGGCAGGAACATATAAGCTTGCGCACTACCGAATACCATCCAATTGATGAACGCATCGCGCGGGTCGTTGATGACAGCGACGAGACGGGTGCCCTTCAACTCGGAGGCAGTGTAACCGTCGAAGTGCGGAATCCAATCCACCACCGTTGCCGGTTCCAGACCCCCCTGGCGAATCGAGTTCTGCCAGCTTTCGGCAGTGCCCGCTTGCGGCGTACCAGGCAGTCCGCGTGCACGGCCAAAACCATCATTACGTGCAGTCGGTAAATTACGATCAGCCAATAGACGATCGTTCAAAGGTTCAGACAAGGATTGCAAGACCAATTCCAAGCGTACGCCGGCAGGAGCCCATAACAAGGTGCCGGCTACATCCGGCTTGTCGTTGCTTTGTACTGGGTGAATCTGCGGCAAGGGGTGCTGTTGTGGAAGCACCCGCTGCGCCATCAGACGAAAATTTTCTGCCGCCTTTTCATGCTGTGCCAGTTTATCGAGGGTCACACCACGCCAGGCAAACACCATGCGCTCGGACTCCGAGGTCGTGGCAGCACGCTCCAGCGTATCAAGACGTGCCAATGCCTGTTTTGGATTGCTGCGTATCTCGGCACGCAGTTTGATGAATTGTGCGAACGGCAAATTCATGGCAAACGAGAGCGCCTTGTCTGCGCTTGCCTCGGCAGCCTCCAGCTCGCCTATGGTTTCTTGCAGCTGCGCCAGGGCTTCGTGTGCATGCGGGCTGTCGGGTAGTGCCGCCAGCCAACGCTGCAAAACTGCCTGGGTCGCATCGCGCTGGTTCGATGTCATGGTGGCTCTCATCGACCACAGCATATTATTTTCCGGATTGCTCTCAAGTGCGCTTTCGATATGCTCGAGCGCTTTTTCATGACGACCCAGCATGACCGATATATTTATCAGGGGCGAAAGAACATTGGAATTACCCGGATTGGCGGCATTGACTATCAATAAATCTTCAAGCGCTTCTTCCATCTGGCCAAGTTGTGCACGTATTTGCGAGCGCATCATGCGGGCCGAATGATCGTCCGGTTTTTTAATCAGCCATTGCCCCAGTACATCAATGGCCTCAGACCATTTTTCCTGTTGCATCTGACTGCGGATCAGGCCTCGCATGGCGCCGGGATTGCTTGGCTCCAATGCCATGGCATTTTTCATTGCCTGTTCGGCAAACGTCCACATGCCGCGAGTGCCGTAGGCGATACCCAGCGAGATTTGTGCCAGAATATTTTTGGGGTCCAGCTCTGCCGCTACGGTAAAACATCTCAATGCCTTGTCGACCTGTCCACCATATTGTGCGATATGGCCTTCAAGCAGCAGCACATGCGGACTTTCTGCATCGATGCGCTGCGCCAGTTTCAGCTGCTTTGTTGCCTCGTCATTTTCGCCGCGCGCCAACGCCATGTGCGCGAGGGTAACGTAGGCCTTTAATTGATTAGGATCCAGAGTGACGGCATCTTTCATGCCCTGCTCGGCAGCCGCGTAATCTTTTTGCCCCAGAGCCAACGCCGCACGGCTGATTTGAAAATCGGCCCGATCAGGCGCCATGTTAATCGCTTGGTCAATGGCGGCACGAGCACCTTCAATATCACCAAGGCGTTGCAGACAAATACCCAGCCAATGATGGGCTTGCGGGTTTTTTGCATCACTAACGGCAAAGGATTGGGCCGCGCTGAGTGCAGCCGCGTTGTCGCCGCGTTGCAGCGCTTGGGTAATGGTGGCAATCATGAATGAAAAGACTCAAAAAACGGAAGCCGTCATTATAGCCAGTTCTTGGAGTTCAGGCCTTTTCTAGCTAGCTATTGGGGCTTTTATAAAGCCAAAGCCAGGCGCTGGACAACCCAGCGTTCGGCATAGCCTCGCATGGTCGCCCCTTCAATAAAACCGCAGTGCCCACCATGTTCGGCAATTTCCAGCAAAGAGTGTGACGGCAACTGCAAATCTCGGAAGGCATCAATCGGAATCACCGGATCATCAGCCGCGGCCAATACGCTTACCGGCACCTGCAAGGCAGCCAAGCGCCCACGAGCCACCGAGTAGCCGTCGAAATAGTCTTCTTCATCCGACTTGTCGGTATGGCGCTCCACCAGCCATTGCGTCAGCGAGCGCATGTTTTTTTTCATTACGCTGTCGTCGAAACCATGTTGCTGTGGAAACAGCGCACGTTTTTTCAATAGCGAGCCGCGCCACTTTTTCATGAAGTACCAATGATACAAGGGCAGGCCTGCTTCGAGTTGTCGCATGACACCGGAAGGGTCAACCGCCGGACAAATCGCGACGGCATGTTTCAGATTGATACCGGCATCCGGCGCCGCCAGTGCAAGTCGCAAGGCAAAATTTCCACCCAGCGAATACCCTGCGGCCATGAAAACCGGTGCTGGAAATTTTCTTTCGATTTCACGAGCCGCATTCACCACTTCTTCCAGACGACAGGAATGAAACAGGCCTTCGTTCAAATGATGGGTGTCACCATGATCACGAAAATTCAACCGGAACACATTGAAACCGGCATTCAATAAACGTGCTGCGGTATGGCACATGTAGCTGGAATCGCTACTCCCTTCCCAGCCGTGTAGCAATAACACGAGCCCACGTGAGGGCCGGGTTTTATTTTCGCTGTAAAAACCCAGCAGGCGAATACCATTGCCTGCATCAATCACGTGCTCGCTGGTTTCCGCACCGGTCTTGATCAAAGCACGCGTCCCGGCGTTTTTCCGAAATGCGGTCGAGCTGAATATCGATTGCATATGCGGGTTGCGCAACAACCATCCGCGGGCCCGATAACTGCTGACGCGTGTCATAACTTCATTGCGGCCATGATGCGCTCGCGGCAAGTATCGGCCATGCGACGACGCCCTTCTTCGCTACTGGCAACGGGCTCGAGAAAATGTACTTCCGCTGTGCGGGTCGGCTCGCCGAGTAATCGAATCAGATTCTGCAGGAAATTTTCTTTCGGACCGAACGCAATAATGGTTTGTGCATTGCCGGCTTCGCCGTATTTCAACGCTACTGGCTGCGCCGGTACTGCAGCCAAAACAGCGGGCTGAAAAATACGGGCGTGAAAGGTTCCGATTTCACGGCCATCGGTAGTGCGCCCTTCGGGAAACACCGCACAGGCCAAACCTTTCTGTAAGCGTTCTACCATTTGATGCATCACGCCATGCAGTGAATCATTGCTGCCGCGATGGTGATAAATGGTGCCGCCGCGCGAAGCCATCCAACCAATCAGTGGCCAGTTGGCAATTTCCGCTTTCGCTACAAATCCCATCCAGCGCTGGCTATGCAATAAGGTGATATCGATCCAGCTGACATGGTTGGCAACGAACAATACGGCGCCGGGCAATGGCGTGCCATAACGCTTGGTCTTGAAGCCGAAAATTCGCACCATGCCCAAAGACCACCAGCGAATGATCCGGTGGTCCAGACGCTCGCCGCGAAACACGATGCGCGCGCAAATCGGATTGATCATGATTAAAGTAATCGGCAGGAATACGCAGGCATGAAATGCCAGGAGTGGTATTCGCCATAGGTAGCGCAGCGGGCGTAGCCCGTCACGGCCTGCGCCGCTTGCCGTGTTGGAAGCTGTCATGCGGCCATTGTGCCTCAAATTAATTAGAGCACGCACCCAACGCCGGGGTATGCAACGAACTGTCGTGGAAAACCCCAGCCTACTTCGTCAAGACTACGGGTGCTTTTATTCGTGTATAGCGGAATGTTTCTGAGGGATCTTCCGTCGGGGCGTTCTCGACGACCGTACCATTTTCCACATAAATTTCATTACGCTGAAAATGGTCGTCGTCGTCGATCTGCAACCAGAAACTATATTGATGCGCTTTACCGGCTACTTGCAGATGGGTACCGTCGAGAAATGCAAAATGCATTTTCGCGTCACTGGGCATCAAGACCAGCCGCGGCTGATTTCCCTGCGGACAATAATGCGTAGCCATCAAACTTTCACCGTTCAGGTGGTAAAGCGTCATCGACTCGCGTCCAGATGACAGTGACCAAGTTTCCACCAATACACTGCCGCCTGCACTAAGACGATAATTAACCTTATGTTCGCGACCACTGGCGGATTTTCCCGACCAATCACCGACCAAGCCGCTTAATTGTTTAAATGCCTGCACGGTATTGCGGTTGGCGGCCAAAGCCGGCAACGACATTTGTACAAGCAACAAAAACAAACAGCATTTTTTAAGAAGTTTCATTTTGTTGCGCCCCATGATCACTCTCGGATAAAGCCAAGGCAAAAACAATTAGGCTGTTTCGATTACCGCCAAAGTCAAACGCGAGACACAGCATAATTTGCCGCGTTCATCCTCGATGCGAATATCCCAAACCTGAGTCTTGCGACCGATATGTACCGGGCGGGCGGTGCCGGTAACAACACCCTGGGTCACGCCACGCACATGATTGCAATTGAGTTCCAGACCAACGGCTTGCTGGCCTTCTTTCTCGACACACATATTGGCGGCAACGCTGGCGAGTGTTTCCGCCAGCATGGCAGACGAACCGCCATGCAATAAACCGTAAGGCTGTTTGGTGCGCTGATCGACCGGCATGGTGCCACGCAAAAAATCTTCGCCCATTTCGGTAATCTGAATACCCAAATGCGACACGGCCGTATTAAGGCCGTGTGCGTTTAATTCTTCTGCTGTGCGCGGACGGCGAAATATGTTCGCCATGATCAAACTCAGCGAACGCGCAACAGGCCCGGACGCCAGGCTGGCGCATAACCGGAACGCTTGTAACCGGAGGAATCGCCGTAACCGCTACCGGTTTCGCGATTGGTACGACGGTGCATACGGTCCTGCAATTCCTGACGACGCTCTGCCAACCACTCAGCTGAACCGACCGACGAAGCACTGACGCCACGACGGCGCGCTTCGTTTTCGCGGTATTCGCAAAACTCTTCGTAGGCTTCCAACTCATGCTTGAGTTCACGCACACACAGTTCGATCGCAATCGCGTCATCGAAATAACCCAATACCGGAATATTGTCCGGAATGATGTCGGCCGGATCGGCAAAATAAACCAAGGCAGACAATACGTGCTGACGATCTTCGTCATTCAAGGACCAGCCCTCGTCACGCACCATGGCGATCAGCGAATCCAACTGCACCAGACGAGCGGCGATAAAGTCCGGCAAGTCGACCTTGTTGGCCTCTTCCAGTAATTTGCCAGCGGCAGCGATAACTTCTTCGGCAGGCTTGTTGCCAGCGGAATCGCGTGCGGCCTTGATGGCGGCATTGAAATGTTCTAAATCGCGGTCTGAGAGTTCAAAACTAATCGCTAAAGGCATGACTATGTTTCCATCAAAAAGGTGAATGGTGAGAAGCGGAAGACTAGGCGCTGTCGCCGAGTGCGTCAAACTGGGACCAGTTTACGCGAGCCGGTGTGCAGCGACTAGGGCCTGTTTTCGCCTGAACAGATAAGCGCAATCAACGGTCGGAATGCCCGGATTCAAAATAGTCATTACGCTCAAACGCGCCCGGCTTGACCAAATCAGAAAACGCCCGCGCCTGCGGCGATAAAAACTTGCCTTTGCGAACCACCACGCCATAACTGCGTGGCGGGAAGTAATCCCGCAAATTGCGGATCTCCAGTTTTTCGTGATCGGCTTCGTTCAAACAAATGCCGGTAACTATCGATATTCCCAAGCCCATCGCGACATATTGCTTGATCACTTCCCAGCCGCCGACTTCCAGCGCCACGGTATAAGGCACGCGTCTTTGCTGGAATACCAGGTCTACCAATCGCCAGGTTGTCAAACGTTTGGGCGGCAGGATCAAGCCATGCGGACTCAGATCTTCGAGTTTCAAGTTTTCTTTTTTAGATAAGGGGTGGTCCTTCGCCATGATCAGCATCGGGTCAAACGAATACACCGGCGCGTAGGACAAATCGGTCGGCACATCGAGCATTGAACCCACCGCCAGATCAACCGCATCGGAACGCAGCAAGGCCAGGCCATCTTTACCGGTGACGTTATGCAGCACCAATTGCACGGTCGGATGCGCTTGCTTGAAGGCCTGCACAATGGCCGGCAATAAATACAGAATGGTTGAGCTACCAGCAGCCACATGTAGCTCGCTGGCTTCGAGACCTTTCAATTTATTGCGAAATTCACCATCCAGACCATCCAGCCCTTCGACCAGGGGTCTGGCCAATTCATAGAGCGCACTGCCCTCGCGGGTCAATGTCAGGCGTCGGCCACTGCGCTCGAACAAGCGGACTTGGAGATCGCGCTCCAAGGCCTGCAATTGCAAAGTCACGGCTGGCTGGCTAAGGAAAAGCGCCTCGGCCGCACGCGAAATGGAGCCCAATCGTGCCGCCTGACAGAAAGCGCGCAAGGGTTTTAGCCGGTCTCCCTTGTAATAGAAGCGTTGCGTGGGGTTTTTAAGCATTCACTCTAATCATGTATAAGGTTTGTTAATAGATTCTATTCAAACATTTAGTTTGTCAAATTAAAACAAGCGTTTTAAGGTTGAGGCCAGCTTATAGGTACCTCTTCTATGTCTTCACTCGAAATCATTGCCACCCCCCAGCCAGGCCAAGGGGATTTATTGACCCCCGGCGCCTTGGTTTTCTTGACCGAATTGCACCAACGCTTCGAGCCTGCGCGCCAAGAACGCCTGCTAGCTCGCACAAAGCGCCAGGCGCAATTCGATGCTGGCGCAACGCCTGATTTTCGTGATGACACCCGTAAAATCCGCGAAAGTGAGTGGAAAGTCGCCGAATTACCACCGAATTTGCTGGACCGTCGCGTCGAGATTACCGGCCCGGTCGAGCCAAAAATGGTGATCAACGCCCTGAACTCGGGCGCCAAGGTCTATATGGCCGATTTCGAGGACTCGACTTCGCCGACCTGGGAAAATCTGCTGACCGGTCAGCGCGCGCTACGCAAAGCCGTCACCGGCGATCTGGACTGGATGGCGCCGGACGGCAGCAAGCACTATGTATTGAACAAGGAAAACCTGGCCGTCTTGATGGTGCGCCCGCGCGGCTGGCACCTCGATGAAAAACATTTGCAACTCGCTGGTGCAGCAATGTCGGCATCGCTATTCGATTTGGGACTGTTTGCTTTTCATAACGCTAAAACGCAATTCGAAAAAAACAGCGGCCCGTATTTTTATATTCCGAAAATGCAGTGCATGGAAGAAGCTGCATTATGGGAAGACGTGTTGAGCTTCATCGAAGTGCGTTTGGGATTGCCACTAGGCACCATGAAAGTCACCGTCTTGATTGAAACGCTTCCAGCCGCCTTCGAGATGCACGAAATTCTGCACGCTCTACGTTCACGCATCGTGGGTTTGAACTGCGGCCGCTGGGATTATATTTTTTCCTATATCAAGACCTTCCGTAATCATCGCGACAAAGTCTTGCCCGAACGCGGTCAGGTGCTAATGACGCAACCATTTCTGAAAGCGTATTCGGAATTACTGATTCAAACCTGCCATCGTCGCGGCGCCTTGGCGATGGGTGGCATGGCGGCACAGATACCAATTTCCGGCGATCCCGAAGCCAATGAAGCGGCATTGAATCGCGTCCGCGCCGACAAATTTCGTGAAGTCAAAGCCGGCCACGACGGTACCTGGGTTGCACATCCGGCACTCATTAAAGAAGCCATGCAAATTTTCAATGACGGCATGCCGAATGCCAATCAACGCGATGTATTGCGCGAAGATGTTGTAGTAACAAGCGATGATTTGATCAAGCCCTGCATCGGCACGATTACACAGAAAGGTTTCGAAAACAGCGTTGAAGTTTGCGTGCGTTATCTGGCTTCTTGGCTAGATGGCAATGGTTGCGTACCGATTCATTGGTTGATGGAAGATGCCGCGACGGCAGAAATTTCCCGCACGCAATTATGGCAATGGCTGCATCACGGCAATCTGCATCTGGATGATGGTTCTGCTGTTGATTTTGCATTGTTCGAACGTTGCTTGATTTCATTACCGAGCAAATTGTCCGACCGTATGCGAGTTCCCGGCGCTTCGAAGTTGAATGAAGCAATTGCGTTGCTCGACGAACTCACGCATTCAGACACGTTGGCAGATTTTTTGACTTTACCCGCTTACAAAAAAATTGATTAACCGTAGGAGGGCCCATGAGCCCGATTAGCTTCACGTAGCGCCATCGGGCCCATGGGCCCTCCTACGCACACAAATACCTATAACCACCACGAAGGACATCACCATGAGCAAGACACTTCTCTCCGCCGAACAACTGAAACAGGAATGGGCGACATCGCCTCGTTGGGCCGGCATCAAGCGCGGTTATACCGCTGAAGAAGTCGTACGCTTGCGTGGCACCGTTGCGATTGATCATTCGATCGCACGTCTGGGCGCCGAGAAACTGTGGAAATTCCTCAACGAAAAACCCTTCGTCAATGCGCTCGGCGCATTGACCGGCAATCAGGCGATGCAGCAAGTCAAAGCCGGCTTGAATGCAATTTATCTGTCTGGCTGGCAAGTGGCCGCCGATGCCAATCTGGCGGGTGAAATGTATCCCGATCAAAGCCTGTATCCCGCCAACTCGGTGCCACAAGTGGTCAAGCGCATCAACAATTGCTTGTTGCGTGCAGACCAACTGCATCATGCCGAAGGCAATGACAGCATCGATTGGCTGCAACCGATTGTGGCCGATGCCGAAGCCGGTTTCGGTGGCGTGTTGAATGCATTCGAATTGATGAAATCGATGATTGAAGCCGGCGCTTCCGGCGTGCATTTCGAAGACCAACTCGCTTCGGTGAAAAAATGCGGCCACATGGGCGGCAAAGTATTGGTGCCGACTCGCGAAGCCGTTGAAAAATTGATCGCTGCCCGTCTCGCCGCCGACGTCATGGGTGTGCCAACCTTGATCGTTGCCCGTACCGATGCCGAAGCGGCCGATTTGATCACCTCGGATATTGATGACAACGACAAAGCATTCTGTACTGGCGAGCGCACCGTCGAAGGTTTCTACAAAACGATTCCCGGCTTGAACCAGGCCATCTCGCGCGGTCTTGCTTATGCGCCCTATGCCGACCTGGTCTGGTGCGAAACCGGCAAGCCGGACCTGGCGTATGCGAAAGCCTTCGCCGATGCCATCCATGCCAAATATCCGGGCAAGATGCTGGCCTACAACTGTTCGCCATCGTTTAACTGGAAGAAGAACCTGGACGACGCCACCATTGCCAAGTTCCAGAAAGAACTGGCTGCCATGGGCTACAAGTTCCAATTCATCACCCTGGCCGGTTTCCATGCACTGAACTACTCGATGTTCAATCTGGCTTATGGCTATGCCCGCAACCAAATGAGCGCCTTCGTCGAATTGCAGGAAGCCGAATTCGCAGCGGCTGACCGTGGTTTCACGGCCGTGAAGCACCAGCGTGAAGTCGGCACCGGCTATTTTGACTCAGTCACCCAGACCATCCAGGGTGGCCAAAGCTCGACGACAGCCCTGAAGGGCTCGACCGAGGAAGAACAGTTCCATCATTAAAAAGCCCAGGGTGGGCAGCACGCAAGTCGTGCCAAGGCCCGACCCACACCACAAAAAGCCAAGGCAATGCCTTGGCTTTTTACTGCGTCCTGTGTCAAACATTTCACACATTCCTGATTGGGGGCTAGCCACAGCCACCTGATTTTTGGTTACACTCAAACACTTACTCGATTGGTTTAAAGCTGTGATTGAACTAGTGCGATCAAAATCCCGCAAATCTGCGCCACAAACTTCACACTTGCCATCGATGCTTTCCGATGAGGAAATGCAGGCACTGTGTTCGGTTGCCGTCAGTCGTGCGATGTTACCGGGCGAGGAACTTTTCCGGCGCGGTGATGATGCCCGCAGCATGTATGTGATCGATACCGGCGAAGTCCGCCTCAGCTTTGATGATGGCATCGTCGACAAATTACTGGGGCCGGGACATTTTTTCGGCGAATTGTCGGTGTTTATCGGGCAACACCAACGTTTTGCCCACGCCATCGCCGAAGCACCGGGCATGTTGTATGAAATAACTACCGAGGCCTTTCAGGGTCTGCTGGCAAGCCATCCGGCCGTGGTCGCGAAATTTATGCAGCGCAGCTTTACCTATCTGGTCGCCGGCGAACATCAAATGATGCAAAGTCTGCGCCGCCGCAATGAAGACTTGATGCAAACACTCGATACGCTGCGCCAAACCCGCAGCGAGCTATCGGTCGCGCAACAACTGGTACGCACCGATGATTTGACCGGCCTGGCGAATCGTCGCGGCCTTTACCGGTATATGGATGAAGTCGGCAGGCATCCCGTTGCGGGCAAGCGCCTTGCTTTGCTGCTGATCGATCTTGATCATTTCAAGCAAATAAACGACCGCAGTGGTCATTTGGCTGGCGATGCCGCTTTACGCGCCGTCGCCGAAGAAGTTCGCCGCATGGCCGGACCAATGGATTTACCTTGCCGCCTGGGTGGTGATGAATTCGCGCTGGTGCTGCAAGTGGCCGATAGCGGTGAATTAAGCAATCGCGCCCTCGAGTTAATGGCCGCTGTTCGCGGGTTGCGGCTTCCCAGCTTGCGTGAACACATGCTCAGCATTTGTGTGGGCGGTGCGTTCTGCCACGACCCGGGTGGTTGGTCGCATTGGTATAGCCTGGCCGATACTGCGCTCTACGATGCCAAAAAACGGGGCGGCGGCACTTGGCGCGTAGCCGAATAAGGATCGCAAAATGGCCGTCATAGGCCGTTTTCTGCGTTCCCCAGATAAGCGCCCTTGAATCTAGTTGATGGCCACCAATCCACACCTTCCGCCGAAATCCACAGATAAGCCAACGGTCTCGTCGGTGCTTCGTACGGTGCTGCTTTGCGATTGGGCCGACTCGACGCATCTCATTGAAACCCTGGGCGATGCCCGAGCAGTCGGATTACTTCAGAAGCACGACCACTACATCAGAGAGGCCTTGTCGGTAACCCAGGGTCGTCTGATCGATAAATCCGATGGCATTCTGGCTTTGTTCGAGCGTCCCATTCAGGCGCTGGATTTCGCACTGCGCTACCAGCAGCAAATGCGGGCCTGGGGTGCCGAGTATCAACAAGCCATTCAGGCACGCATCGGCATTCATGTTGGCGATGTGATGACGTGGGAAAACGCGCCCGATCAAGTGGCCGCCGGCGCCAAACCCCTTGAGGTCGAAGGCTTTGCCAAGCCGGTTGCCGCTCGTTTGATGGGCTTGGCATTGCCCGGTCAAATTTTGCTATCGGGCATGGCGCAGAGTCTTGCACAACGCGCGCAATTGGAATTGGGTGAACGCGGACAAAAACTGCGCTGGATTTTGCATGGTCGTTACACCTTCAAAGGCGTGCCTGCACCGATGCTCGTGCATGAAGTCGGGGACGCTGATTTCTCGCCATTGCGTGCACCGCCATCGACCCAAAAAGCCTGGCGCGAAATTCCCTTGTGGCGGCGTCCGCCAGTACTGGCGCTGGAAATCCTATTAACTACCGGCCTGATCGGCGGTTTTATCTGGAGCACGCTCCAAAGCCCACCCGCCATTGCATTCTACGAACGCGACTGGATTGTGATGGGCGATCTGCAAAACCTGACCCGCGAAAAAATGTTTGATGATTCACTCGATACCGCATTGCGGATCGGCCTAGAGCAGTCGGCCTATGTCAATGTGATTTCCGACAATCAAGAGCAAGACGCGCTTAAGCGCATGCAACGTGAAGGTCAGCGTATCGACCGACAGACCGGCGCAGAGCTTGCATTGCGTGAAGGTGCCAAAGCCCTTGTATTACCTACTTTGACCGAAGTCGGCGGACATCTTCGCGTCACTGCCGAGGTTATCGACCCCAATACCGGCGTAACGGTTTATACCGAAAGTGCTGAAGCCGCAGACTCCAGCAAAGTGCTGTCAGCACTGGATGAAGTACTGGAAAAGCTACGGGTCCGTTTGGGTGAGTCGGTCGCATTGGTGGATAAGAGTAGGCCGCTTGAAGAAGTAACCACGCCAAGTATTGAAGCACTACGTGCATTTTCATTGGCGATTGATGCACGCCTCGCAGGGAAAAACGCAGAGGCTCTCGCCTTGCTCGAACAGGCAGTCAAGTTTGACCCTGACTTTGCAATGGCCTATTTGCGGATGGGCTTTATCATGTATAGCGACAATAAAAACGAGCCGGCGCGAGCTTATTTAGCGCAAGCACAAAGCAAGCGCCTGCACTTGAGCAACCGCGAAAGCCTTCTACTTGATGCTGCGCAAGCCGTTTTTGAAAATCCACGCGAGATGTTGCAGAAATGGAAAGTTTTGGCCTCCATATATCCCGACGAATATCGTGCTTATTACAACTACGCCTACTTTGCTCACAACGATGCACAGCAATATCGAGCAGCTAGGGATTTTCTGGGAACTGCTTTGACCATTCGCAATCCTGCACGCGACTCCGCCTACTACCGTTTGGGCGTGTCGAACTTGGCACTCGGCAAGTACCATGAAGCCATCGAAGCATTCCGCCAATCGGACTCGATGGGATCAAGCGGCTATAAACGGGATTATGCCGACGCCTATGCGGCACAACGACAATTCAATTCAGCAGACAAGATTCTTGCCACACAGGTTCCGGACATTTTAAGTGGCGTTGTTCTTGAAGAAAGCATGCCTGAAATTACCTATCCGATAGATCAAGGCAATTGGTCAAAAGCTTTTTCTGCATTGGATAAGCTGGTACCAAAGGTTCAGCAAGAATCCCCGCTTGTAGGATGGACATACGACGGACTGCGTCTATCACTAAGGAGCTATTCGCCTGATGCTTCTTTTGCAGAAGATCTTCGAGCTTATGTAGCCAGACAGCAATCCTTGCTGGCTAATTCCGATCCGATAGCACGTCGCCACTTGGTATTTGAAATTCTCGCCGGCGGCTGGATGGCGGCCAACTCGGGTGACGTGAAAACAGCCAGTGCCGCACTCGTAAGTGTCGATTCATTTGCATTGAGTGGTGGCTATCCTGCAAATTCGGATATGCGCCTTATTGTGCAGGCTGAATTAGACCTGCATGCCAATCAACCCAAAGCGGCAATTGAAAAATTATTGCCTCGCTCGAATCGTGGCGATGAATTGTACTTTTTACATGTTGTTCTTATGCGGGCTTATGCGACCAACCGTAATTATGAAAAGGCAAAAGTACAAGCCGATTGGCTGGCCGAACATCGTGGACTGGCCTATGCAGAATTCAATAGCCTAAGTATGTGGCAATCAGTCAATGTTGCTGAAAGCAACATGGCACTTCTGGCTGCTGCTCATTATGCCGGCAAGTCCGGTCATGCCGACGAATCTGCTTCTCGTCTCAAAGCGTTTAAAGCTGCATGGCCAGAAGGCGATCGACTCATGCAAGTCTCTCGCCGCCTCAGAGAACTTAACTAAGATTTCTTGGACATATCCAGTGTTACCGGACTTTGCGCTGCCGAAGATGTCAGTAACTGTTTACGTAAGGCTGCACGGCTTTTCTTGATTGTCTCCGGACTGGCAAGTTCAACACAGTGCAAACAAGCCCAAGCGCCTCTGTCACTATCATTTGCGTATGCAGCTGCATCATGGCCTAGGTAAGCCAGAGCAATACGCGGGCTTTTCTGGAATGCGGCACGAAATTCATTATCACTACTCAATTTATCCAGCAGCTTGTCTACTAATTCTTCGGAAAGTTGAAACGGCATGGTCGAATCCCCTGTTTATTTGTAAATTATCTGCACTGCATGCAACACAGCACTTCGGTGCTAAAAAAGGCTGCGTGCCACTCAACTAGTACGGCAACGCAGCCTCAGACTATACCTATTCTTCCTGACAAGGGTTCGGAAGACTTGTTAAATATCGTTACTTGACTATTGAATTCGCTGTTTCCAAAGTGATCGGATTAAACTTCGCTCTTTCGGCAAGTAACTGGATACGCAAAGCATCTCGGCTTTTACTTATGGTTTCGGCACTCGCCAATGTCTCGCAGCGAATGCAAGCCCAGATACCTTTGTCGCTGTCGGTCGATTTTGCGGCAGCTTCGTGGCCAAGGGAGGCCAGAGCTTCTCGCGGGCTTATTTGAAACAGGGCGCGAAAATCTTCGTCGCTGCTCAGTTTGTCCAGCAAGTTATGCACCAGCGATTCCGACAATTGGAAGGCCGGGTTAGAGATTTCTTCCGAGATTAAAAAAGCTTTTTCTGCTGCTTGTTCCGAATGGTCAAACATCATCGATTATCTCCGGGTTGGCGAAAGGGTGGGTGTGAGGCGCGTTGCAGCCCAAGTATACTAACGACTACTATCGATTTCACTGTTTTGCCACTCGCAAAACTTCTCAGAGAACTACATGTTGATTCAACGCTGCACACAATTGATGGTCGAGCTTGACGCCGAACCCCGTTTTGCACTTGAAAGCCTGCTGTCTGGCGGCGGCGGGCTTGACAGCACGCCACGCTGGATGGCGTATGCGCCGCATCTCGAAGCCCCTATACAAGTCAGCCTTGGTGAGTTGAAAGCGCTAGAAGGCATCAGCTCCAGCAACCCAAGTGAACACAATGATTTGATCAGGGAATACGGTGAACAAACTATCAATGCGCTTCTAAACAACGGTTTGCTTTTGTGCGATGAAGACCGGCATACCCTGCTGCGTGAACGTGACCAGGTGGTACGCGACGTTGCCTGGTGGCCGCCTGCTGCCATCGCGATGGCGCAAGGTCGTTGGAAAGATGTCGATATAGGCGCGCGAAATGAGCGTGGCTTGATGATGAGCAGTCAGGAAATGGTCGATGCTTTTGGTGCTGCCCCGGAGCCGGAATATCGTCGCCAGGAAAATGCCGCGACTGTCGCTTTATCTAAACCAAAAAATACCGCTTTCAACGAAATACTATCGAAGCGAAAAACCTGTCGTAATTTTGATTCAGACAAGATAATTTCCGCCGAAGATCTGGCCACCATGCTGCATCGCGTATGGGGCGCGATTGGCACTCTGGAATTGGCGCCGGGTGCGGTGGCCGTGAAAAAAAATTCACCCGCTGGTGGTGGTTTGCATGCCACCGAAGCGTATGTATTGGTACAACGCGCTGAAGGATTGCAACCCGGTATTTATCATTACCTGTCGATGCAGCATGCACTGGAACCACTGGCTATTTTCAGCCGGCAAGAAATGCGTGAATTGATGTATCGCTGCGTTGCCGGCCAGGACTGGTTCCAGGACGTACCGGTCATGGTGGTGATGACGGCGCGCTTCGATCGTTTGTTCTGGAAATACCGCCGGCATACCAAAGCCTGGCGTGTGGTACATCTGGATGTCGGGCACTTGTCGCAAACCATGTATTTATCCGCCGCTGATCTTGGTCTGGGTGCTTTCGTAACCGCTGCCATTAACGACCATGCCATCGAACAGGCACTGGGTTTACAGACATTGAAAGAAGGCGCCATCGCGATTGTAGGATTTGGCCCGCGATTGCCTGTTAACACGACTCTGGAATTGGATAATTTGACGCTGCTTGATTTGAATTGAATTCGGCAGAAAAAATAAAACCGTCAAGGCAATTCCTGAATCAGTTCTAAGATATTAAATTCTGGTATTCGGGATGTCGACGCAACCATGTTTGCACATAGGGGCAAACCGGAATAACGCGATAGTTTTCTGCGCGAGCCCAATCGAGCGCCGCCCGGGTTAGCTCGCTGGCAATACCGCGGCCTTCGAGTGGTCGTGGCACGCCGACATGAGGCAAACTCAGGTTTTTTCCGTTTAATTCATAATCAATCACGCAAAGCAGATTTTCGAGCTCCAATTCGAAGCGCTGCTGTTCCTGATTGTGCTGTATAGCGTATTTCATATGCGCATTCTATGTGCTTTTCACAAACGCGCCAGTCCTGGCAGCTAGCTGCTTGGCCTTGCACAGCCACAACAACTTGCTTGTTAGGTGATTTGTTCAATCTGTGTTGTTATGGAAAGCTAATTCGTATTCCTGCGCTTCGTGTATTGCTCACGACCCGCTTCGCCAAAGTATTGCTGTGCAAAGCAGCTTGCTTTCACCGCATCTGCGAGAAAGCGACATGCCCGGTTATAGCGTCAAGACTACCACCGTCAAAGTGGGCGATCACGCCTATCAAATTCGTTCGCTAAGCGACAAGCAGCAATATGCCGATCCGCAGGGTCTGGCCGAACTGGCCGGTATTTCTTCAGCGTCGTGGAGTTTGTTTGGTCAACTCTGGCCAGCCGGTCAAATTATGGCAAATGCGATGTCGATCATTCCGATCCAGGGACGCCGCATCCTCGAAATTGGTTGTGGCCTCGGACTTTCCAGCCTCGTGCTGCAACGCCGTGCTGCCGACATTACCGCCAGTGATCATCACCCGCTCGCAGCTTCTTTCCTGAAACACAACGCCGACATCAATTTCCTGAAACGACCGATCTACGTCGACCTGCCCTGGAAAAATCCGAATACCACCTTGGGCCGTTTCGATTTGATTATTGGAAGTGATATTTTGTACGAACGTGATCACGCCCAGATGCTTTCAGAACTGATAATCCGTCACGCAAATCCGATTTCGGAAATCATTACCACCGACCCGGGCCGCGGTGTCAGCGCAGCCTTCAGTCGCGCCATGCTGGCCCAGGGGTTTCGTATCGAACTGACTCGCTGCAAGTTCAACGAAGCCGATGTGTCGCCTTTCCGTGGCCGCCTGATCAGTTATCTACGAAACTGACTAAACATCACGCGCATGACTGCGCGTGATGTTTATGGACGATTATTCCTTGTGATCATGACGAGTGCTACCGAACATATTCGGCAAGCCTGTACCGCCATCGCCATCCCGCTGTGCAAGCTTGTCTTTCACAACCGCTTTCAACACAGGTGGATTGCTGACAAAAGGCTTAATGCCGAGGGTGTCGTAGATGTCATTAGGCGAAATAATATTTCCCTGGGTAATCACCAGTGCGACTTTGCGAATATCGGCGATATTGGTGGTCGGGTCGCCATCAATTAATACCAGATCCGCCAACTTGCCCGGCGCAATGCTGCCGCGCTCGTTGCTGGTGCGCGAGTACAGAGCGCCGTTACGAGTGGCTATTTGCAAAGCTTGCGCCGGCGTCATGCCGGAATGTTTTACATAAAACTCGAGTTCGCTTTGCAGGGTAAAACCTGAAATCGCATCCGTACCCGCGACAATAGGAATGCCGGCCCGGTACATGATGCCGACGAATTCGAGCATTTTTGCGTACGATTTTTTGTAGCGCTCGGCAGCCGCATCATCCGGAATTTTCATGCCACCGATGCGGAAACTGCGTTGCAGATCGATGGGCCAATGCTCCATCACCGGTGCATAGGCTTCAGGCACGGTGCCGTCGCGTTGCCTCAGAAACTCAAAGGTCACCACGGTAGGATCAATAACGACATTTTTTTCTTTCAGCAATGCGATGAAATCCTTTACCGGTTCTGAATTGAAATCCAGCCCACCCACTTTTTCCGCCGGCAATATGAAGCGTTCCAGTGTCCGGGTGTCAGTCGTCGGTGTTACCAAAAAATTCAGCAGTACCTGGTTGATATGCTGTATTTCATCATAACCGGCATTAACGGCATCTTCGGCTCGCAAAAAAACCGGTATATGGCCGCTCACCCGTAAACCGCGTGCATGTGCGTAAGCAACGGTTTCTTTCAGGATGTCCTTCGGAAACGAATTGTATATCTTCAACTGCGGGTAGCCATGTTGGGCATACCAATCAATGGCGTCCTTAGCTTCCTGCAAATTCTTGATTACGAAACCGTTGCGTGCTGAATACGGGCTTTCACCTTCCAGAAAACCAGAAGGCACTATTTGTGGTGACAATAATTGCCCGCTGCCGATTTCATCAATCATCTGTTGCAAGGTGGCATTGTCGTTGCCCATGTCGCGCACGGTTGTCACACCTGCCGCCAGATTCAAACCACCCTCCCAGCGTCCGACATGTCCGTGCATATCAAACAGTCCTGGCAACAGCACGCGACCGGCAGCATCAATTTCATTGTCAGCGCCGCGCGTTGGCGAACCCGTCGGCAATACTGCAGTAATTTTTCCACGCAACACATACACATCGGAGGCAGGTAGCAGCTTGGCGTTTTCGCTATCGAAGACACGGGCATTGCGAATCACGGTCATGCCGGCCATCGGCTTCTGCAGCCGTACTGCCATATCTTTCAGCAGGGTGGCTTCTGCCGATTTTTGGTGCTTTTCAAGTACTGCGCCATTGGCTTCCCAGCCTTCTTCAATGGCCAATAAATAGCCGGGCACCACGACTGCAAACAATCGGGCCTTGCTTCCCGTGGTAGTCCAGGCAAATTGTGGCGTCAGGCCAATCCCGGAAACAGCCAGTAATTGCACGCGCTGGCTTTTGCCGTCGCGTGACACTTCTATCTCATCGATTTTGCGCTGTGTCAGAATTCCGGACGGCAATAGTGGCAGCTTGCCATCTGGGCGTTTTGCCATGGCCGCCAAGCTGGCGGAAAAGACTTCAAACGAACTGTTGAGCGGAATATAGAAGGCCGTATCGGTAACTTTTTTACTGCCTTTTTCGGATGTCGAAGCCCAAGTCGCAAGATTGTTTTTGCGCTCGAAACGATCATCCACCACCGAACCAAACGTGGTGTTGCCTGTCACCCGGTATTCGCTGAAAGTACCGTCTTCGGCGAGCCGGAATTCTTCATTCAATTCGGGGCCACGGCCGTTATCCTTGAAGATATAACGAACTTTTGTCAGTCCGTCGTCGTTTCGTTCAACGACTTGCTCGCCAGCCTGTTTCCCGCCGTCGACCAGAATGACGTAGCGGATTTTTTCGGCGGCATGCGTAACGGGGCTTGCCAGGAATGCAATCAACAAAAAACTGTAACAGCTACGTTTCATAGTCAGGCTCCTTTATGGAGCGACTAGCTTAGCAAGTTTAGCTATTTGCGTGGAATCATGACGTAGGGGCGCATGCTTGCTGCGCC
>JBOHYH010000028.1:0-19085 GCA_050737775.1 Arenimonas sp. | reverse complement strand
AGACTGGACAGTAAAGCCCCAATGGAACCTTTGTAACGCACCAGGCATTGATGAGCCGCGTGTTGCACAGTCTAAGGTGAAGGCGCTGGGTGAGTTTCTTGCCAGCGATGATCGAGTGCTTGTCTGTACGCATGCCACATTCCGCTTCGCTGTGGATGAGCTTGGGGTTGAGGCCTTTGATAACCGCTTGATTGCCATTGATGAGTTTCACCATGTCAGCAGCAACCCTGACAACCGCTTAGGTTCCCAGTTAGGACAGTTCATGGCTCGCGACAAAGTGCATGTTGTCGCAATGACGGGCTCGTATTTTCGGGGTGATGCCGTTGCGGTGATGGCACCGCATGATGAGTCGCGCTTTGAAACAGTTACCTTTACCTACTACGAGCAGCTCAACGGATACCAGTATTTGAAATCGCTGGATATTGGTTACTTCTTTTACACAGGGCGTTATCTAGACGCGATCATGAAGGTGCTCGATCCATCGCTTAAAACTATTGTCCACATCCCGAATGTGAATTCTCGCGAGAGCTTGAAAGATAAGCATAAAGAGGTAGAGGAAATCATGGATGCGCTTGGCACCTGGAAAGGGGTTGATCCAGTTACCGGATTCCACTTGATTGAACTACCGGCAGACAAAGGTGGACGTGTTATCAAAGTAGCTGATCTGGTAGATGATGGAGAAGCTGCCAAGCGTTCGAAAGTGCTGGGGGCATTGAAAGATCCTACGCAGCGCGATAACCGGGAGCATGTGGATATCATCATCGCGCTGGGAATGGCCAAGGAAGGTTTCGACTGGATTTGGTGCGAGCATGCTTTGACTATTGGCTACCGAAGTAGCCTGACCGAGATCGTGCAGATCATTGGGCGCTCCACTCGTGATGCGCCAGGGAAAGAGAAGGCTCGTTTCACCAATCTGATTGCCGAACCGACTGCCAATGAGTCTGCTGTCGTTGATGCTGTCAATGACACGCTAAAGGCGATTGCCGCCAGTTTATTGATGGAGCAAGTGCTTGCACCACGCTTTGAGTTCACTCCGAAAAATGCTGGCCCGCAGAAAGGATTCGAATATGGGCCTGGTGGTTATGTGGAAGGTGGTACGAATGTTGGCGTGAACGATGCTACTGGTCAGTACCATGTTGAGATCAATGGACTGGTTATGCCACAAAGCCCGGAAGCGAACCGCGTTTGTCGTGAGGACTTGAATGAAGTCATTACGGCGTTCGTACAAGACAAGTCTGCCTTGGAACGAGGCTTATTCGATCATGAAAACACATTGCCTGAGGAATTGACTCAGTTGCGTATGGGGAAAATTGTGCGCGACCGTTATCCGGAGTTGAGCGAGATCGATCAAGAAGCGATTCGCCAACATGCGATAGCAACTTTGAACATCACTCAGCAAGCCAAGCAGCAATTAGCTGACATTTTGGAAGCCGGTGGCGAGGACAAGGGCAACACATCGCTAATCGACGGCGTCCGCAAGTTTGTAAATGTACGAGACCTGGATATTGATCTTATTGATCGTATTAACCCGTTTGATGCTGCCTACGCGGTATTGGCAAAGGCAATGGACGAAAAAATACTGCGACAGGTTCAAGCAAGTATTGCGGCAAAGCGTTTAAGCATTACACCTGAAGAAGCGCGAGACTTAGCGAAACGCGCGCTGCAATTCAAGCTGGAACGCGGTCGCTTGCCTGATATAAATTCCCAGGATGCTTGGGAGAAACGCATGGCTGAAGGCGTGGCAGCCCTCGCGCGCCATCGCGCGCAACTAAGGGCCGCTGAAGAACGCGGAGGCTCCGACGATTCTACGAAGCTAACGGTCGAATGCCACAGCACGGTGAAGAAAAGGACATATTCGAGCGCATATATGCTGTTCGTCTGGACAGGCTGCGGGCAATGCCGGAGGCCCGCCAATTATTAGCAACGCTAGATGTTTATGGATTTTTAGAAGGTGATCAACGTGTAACGCCTCTAGACGAAGTTGACTCGATGGATGACGAGGCACTGTTGGCAGAGCTTGGCGCAACCGATGGCGACGACATCACGGTGCTCAAACACGTTAGTTCTTACGAGGCAAAGCGTGCCGCAGAGGAGATTGCTAACCGTACCTCCTGTGCTGATTTCGATCAGTTCAAGCCGCTGTTCTTGCAGGTTGAAGAAGATCTTAAATCTGGCATTCGCCAGACTCGCCTCTTTGGGCGGAATGCCAGCATCGAGAAGGGAGACTTCTTCATTGTCGGTGGCCAGCTAGTCTATGTTGCCGAAATGGGAGAACTCTTTAGAACACCCAATGGTCAATCAGACGCTAGGCTCAGAGTTATCTACTCCAATGGAACTGAAAGCAATCTGTTACTCAGATCGCTTCAAAGAGCGCTTTACAAAGACGAGACAGGCCGCCGATTGGTTAAATCAAACAGCGGGCCAATGTTCAGCGATGAATGGGAAGCGGATGACATCGAGAGCGGCACCATTTACGTGCTACGCAGCAATTCGACACACCCCTACGTTACCGAACACAGAGAGCTGATTCACAAGGTGGGGGTTACAGGGGGCAAGGTGCAGACACGCATTGCCGATGCCGTGAATGATCCTACCTACCTATTAGCGCAAGTTGAGATAGTTGCGACGTACAAGCTGTCGGGTCTCAATAGAACCAAGCTAGAGAATGTCTTCCACCGCATCTTTGCTGCTGCGCAGCTCGATTTAACGATACAAGATCGCTTTGGACACCCGGTACGTCCTAGGGAATGGTTTCTTGTCCCACTGCATGTGATTGATGAGGCAGTACACCGTATCCGGGATGGCTCGATCACAAGCTACATATACGACCCTAGTACGGCCAGTCTGGTATTGCAGGCCAGGTAGCTTCCGGTTGCTTGCTTGAAGTCTGGCTTGCTGTTGGCGTTATTAATGCCGGGCTGAATTTCGATCTAAATTCGAGCGAATCGATAAAGATTTTGTCTTTTAAGCTTCTGCGCTTATGCAAATTTGAAGTCAAAAGTTAGTTCCTTCCGAAAAAAAAGTTAGTTCCTTCCCAAAAAAAGTTAGTTCCTCCCTCATCTAAAAGTCGGAGCTCCCGTAAGCTTGCGACCTGCATAGAAAACTTGTGCTAGGCATAAATTTTTATGCCTAGCACAAGTAGTTGATTCAATTTCTCTACGTTATAGGATTGAACCACCCAAACGAGCGAGGCTTTATAGATGATCAAAGACACCAGCAGCATCCAGATTCTTCGCGCTAAAGAAGTTCAGAGTCGCATAGGTATCGGACGCTCTTCGATTTATGATTTCCTTAACCAAAAATCTTCACGTTATGACGGCACCTTTCCGAAGCCCATCAAACTTGGAACGTCGGCAGTCGGGTGGATCGAGTCTGAAGTTGACGGATGGATTCTCAGACGTATGACTTCTAATCGCACAGGCAAATGAATGGTCACAAAGGAAAATAACAGCACTAACTTTTAAATTAAATTCGAATAAAATCTTATAAAAATTCGATTTTTTCCTCGGCAGCCTCCCGGTTGCAACGCCCTAAATTGGCAACCTAATTTAGGTCTGTATGTTATTAATTATTAATTAAAATTAAATGAATTTGGAATAGTAATGGTACGTTGGAGTGAAACTCATTTGTATGAAGTTGACAAAGAAATCAATGGTGCACTTCAGGAAAGCACACATTTCCTAGAGAGTGATGGTGTTAAAGAGCGATGGCTAATAACTGACCAGATTGATTGCGCAAGAAATATGCTAGAAATTGATAACCTGACAAGAAATGTCATCCGTTCAAAATTGAATCTGTTCTCATTAAAGGAGAATTCGCAAAGAAAGCAAGCACGTGCAACAAAATTAGGTAAACAGTTTCTTGATTGCCTCAACATGGATATCGAGAGAATTAAGTTTCATTATCCAAACCATAAATTCAGCCCATTCTTTGACCTATACGAAGAACACATCGCAAGTAAAGGTCTTACGGCTATTTTGTTTAATGAAAGCACAGTAGAGTACTTCAATGACTGCATCAACAGCCTCAGAGCTGGCGCAAAAAGCAAACGCTTCAAAAGCACTCTGGATCATTGCAAACGCTTGCCTCTGAGTATCAAGACCAGGTTACTGACATATGTAAGAGGACTTCATGATTTTTATTCAAAACTTCTAGTTATCAGATTAGACCTCGGATATCAAAAGCAATTTTGTGGATCGCCAGAGCACATTGATCCTGTAAGTTATTCCGAAGTTAGGGGGCACAGAAAGAGTTTTTTAAAATACCTTAAGCAAGAACTTCCAGAAGATTATCTTGCTGGTTATGCATGGAAACTTGAGCACGGAAAGATTAAGTCCTACCACTATCATTTTATATTGCTATTGAATGGCCAACGTGTACGTGAGGACATCACTATCGCTAAAATAATCGGCGAGCACTGGAAGAATATCATCACAAATGGAAAGGGCTTGTACTTTAACTGTAATGCAAAAAAATTCAATTACAGAAGCTGTGGCATCGGCATGATCAGCCATGACGATGCTGTCATGCGAAAGAATCTGGAAGAGGCTGTATTAACTTACCTAGTGAAAGTGGACTTCTATATTAAGCTTTTCATTCAGAAAGGCCGTGCTTTTGGGAAGGGAGCATTGCCGAAGGAATCACGTAGCGGTATCGGCAGGCCACGAAAAGCGACAAGCATTTGCCTATGAGCGTTTCTGCGTGGCCTTGTCTAAAGCGGCTTTGATAGGTCCTTTTTTGACCAAATTCTAAGCAAATTTTCTAAATTCGAACTAATTCGATTTTTTGTGTGAAATATTCTCAACTCATCAATTATGCTTTTGATAGCTTCCGCTGAATCGCGCCAGCCTTCACTAGGGCATTTTGTCTCAAGTAGCCTGATGATTTCATCTTTCAACGGCTGGTATTTTTTAGCCTTGGCAGCCCCACCTTCCGCCGCATTACTGCGGAGTTGTCGCGTTTCGACTGAAGGTTCGGATGCACGACCTAAAGCGCCCAAAAATAGGTGTGCTCGAGCCAACGCTGGCAAAGCTTGTTCGATGCCTCCTTCCTTGAACTTTTGTTCTGCCTCAAGGCAGTAGGCAATTGCAATATCAAACCCATGTGAAATTAAGCCTGAGCAGTATTCTGCGTTTGACCACATTTCAATCTCTTTTGCTGAACCTAAGGACTCCAGCCTTTTTGCGATTCGACTTCGGGCGTCATCAAATGTCTCTGTTAGCTTTTCACTACCATGTCTCTCGGATAACAGATCAAAGGCACTTTTCATGACGCTGAAGAAGCTGGATGGGGCTTGAGAAGGCATATTTGTAATCCGAATGGTTATGCTTGACTATGGTTATAGAGTAGCCTGTCATATTAAGGCAATGTAAGGTTTGTCTCTCTGGTGTGATGGGATCGATTTAAATAAACTCCGTTGGTCGTTCAGCAGGCTTACTGTAAAAATATGCCATCGGAAAACAAGTCGTAACGATTTTATTGAAGTGAGTCAGATAGCGAGTCATTCGGCTAAAGAGCATTCTTATTAGTCATATCAAACAAACACATACGCCAGCTTTGCGGTTGCTGGTGGGCCACCAGTCGTGGTTATTTCAGACACTACGATTTTGGCAGTAATGGAAAGCCGTGTTCATTGCGAATCTCGGCTACGGCCTGACTGGCAATCTGTTCGCGCAAACTTTGACCTGTCAGCAACAATGGCAGTTGCTCGCGTTGCAAACGCAGGGCGTTGGCGTATGCGGTACTCGCCTGTTCGTTTTTTTGCTGGGCGTTGTAAATATTGCCAAGACTTTCCCATGCTTCAGTAGTTGCAGCCAGTGCTATCGAGCGTTGCAACATGGCTTCGGCCTTGGCGTACTTTTTATTCAGGCCGTAAAGTTTGCCCATGGCAGCATGCAGTGCGGCATCATCGGCATGCTGCGGCAACCACGTCTCGCATAAATCCAGGCGTTGGTCATTTGCGTGTACGGAAATATCCGCGAGGCTGGCAAGCAGCTCGGGAGTCCAGTGTTGGTTCAAGTGATCACTCACGACTTGCACTGCTTTTGTTTCAAGCCCTAGGGTATCGGCTCTTGCAGCAAACGCTTTCAGCAGGGATACGTTTTGTCGCAGGCGTTCGGGCAGGTTCAGCCATTGTTGCACTAGGGTATCGGCATCGCTGCTCTGGGTCATGGCACTGATATGTAGTTGCACATCCAGATTGACCATCACTTGCGGTGACAAGGCCTGTTCCTTGCGCAAGTTGTTCAACAGGGTAACGGCATCAGCAGCACGATTTTCTTTTTCCAGTGCCTGCAAATAAATGAATTGCGCCTGTGGTGATAATTTTTTTGCGTCTTGCAATGGTGCCAGCAAAACCACGGCTTGTTCGCTGTTGCCGTTTGCGAAAGCATTGGCTCCGGCCTGCATATTGGCAGCGTCGGGGTCATGTTGTAATAGCGCGGCCTGATGTAATGCAGCCCGTTGTGGCTCATCAAGACGGTTTGCTGCGTCATGTGCCGCCATGAGTGAAATCGTCTTGAAATCGTCTTGCTTGGCGGCCTTTAGCAGCAGATTTTCTGCGCGGGCATAGCGGGCTTCGTTAAAAGCCTGCAGACCATTGATCAAACGCGAGCGCGCCTGTTTTTTTGCCAGTGTTTGCCAGGCATTGAATGGCAGCCGCACCAGAAACCACAAGGACCAGAGCACGACAGAAATCAAAAGCCAGAAAATCAAGCCATAGGCAACCGTGGTTTCGATGATTTTCCCGTGCCAACGAATCAACACAAAGCCCATGTCTGAAGCCAGACTTTCCCAGGCCACGGCACCTACCGCTGCAAGCAACAAACACCAGATCAGGCCACGAAAAACATTCATGGATTTTGAATCCGTTGAGCGGACATCGAACGCAGCAGTTGCAAGGAGCTGCCGGCGGTCGGCAGGTTCAAACGAATGTCCTGCTTGGCCAGCGCCGATAATTTTGCTCGGCGTTCACGCAATACCGGACCATCGGCGTAGAGCCGTTTTAGCCAGCTATCAATGCGACGAATGCTGGCCTGGAAATTATTATTGTCGCGTTTGTTCAATGCACTGCGAGCCAGCGCGAGCTCGAGCGACAAGGCCGCTTCGGCAGCGCTGCGATCATTTGCACCGAGTAGCGATTGTTCATCGGCTGAACGTACTTGCACCATGGCATCGAGCAAGCGCTGAAAGCCATTGCGACCGATTTTCGAGGCGGCATCGGTCTGGCCAGGCAGTCGTGCAGCCAATTGCGGCAGCGTTGCCTCTAATGCATCGAGCTCGCCGGCAGCAATCGGCTTTCTGTCCGTAGCGCTGCTGAGCATCTGCATTTCTTGCAGCAGACTTTGGCGAACATTGATCATTTGCGAATCGCGAATATCGGAAGCCACTTCGTTGGCCAGTCGCATCGCACGCAATGCGCCGGGCAAGTCCCCGTCTACATTGATGCGTGCATCGGCGAGAATCAGCAAAAGTTCCAAAGCTTCCATTTGCACGGATTGGCGAGAACTGTTTTGTTCTTTTGCCATCTCGCGGACATTTTCTTCAAGAATGGCGGCGCGTTGGTTTACCCCCAGCACTTCATCACGCAACAAACCGGTGCGTGATTGCGCATCTGCCAATTTTTTTTCCAGACTTTGCTGCAAACGCTGCGCACGTTGCAGTTGCTGTTCGGTGCTGAGCAAGCGGGCGTCCAGTGCTTCGGGACTCAGGTCGAGAGCATCAACCGGTTTTTCAGGCATTGACCAAGGCTGCCATAGGCCGAGCGCGACGAGTGCCGCGACCAGCAGCAGTATGAAAATCCACAAGCTGGGACGCCGAAGGATGGGTCCGCTGGCTTCGGTGGTGGTTTCGCTATCGTCAATCACGGTAGAGGCTCGGCTAAGACTGTCGCCATGCTAACGCACATGCAGCATTTGCACATGCATCAAATGCTCGAGCATGGACTCTGGCTGGGGCGAAGGGCTGACAGTGCTATTCAAAATGCCGTCTTCCCGCAGTAAATCCTGCAAGCGGGCACTGCTTAAAACCCAAACCCCCAGCCGAAGTTTTTCCTGCAATACGGGGGTGATTTGCTGCCAAAGTGAGCGGAACACTTCATGGCTGCTGCACAAAACGGCGAAAGGCTTAGGCATATTGTCGATTGCCTGCAGTTGCTTTGCCGTCACGGGAAGAACTTTTCGCTGATAAGTATGTGCAACGAAGACCTGTGCGCCGCGTTTTACCAGTGCAGGTTCGATAAGACCGCGACCACCGGGCGCGGTAATTAAACCAACATGCTGTTTATTCATGTCTTGCAACTCCGGCATCGCCAATAAATTCTCAGAGTTGCTGCCATCGCACGGCATCGAAATATTGCGAACCCCCATCTTTTTCAGCACCGAAGCCGTACCTTCGCCGAGAGCGAACCAGTGCGATTTTTCTGCGACTGAAAAGACCGGTGATCTTCCCGCAAAGCGTGCGGCGGCAGGACTGGTGACGATGATGTGATTGCATGTCAGTGAACTCTTTAATTCACCGTCATTTTTAATCGCTTCCAATTTCATGCTTGAACATGACAAAAACTTTGCGCCGCGCACTTTGCTTGCACTGTGCGCCACCGCATGTTGTCCGTAAGGCCGCAAGGACAACACAGTCCATTCACGCATTGGTAAGTTAGGCTTGATCTGAGGCATGCTAATAGCTTGGCATAAATAGGGTTTAAACATGAGTGCGGCATTGAACGAGTTGAATCTTGAAGACAAATTGCAGGAATTAAATACCGCTTTTTCAGCGATGCCGCCAGTTAATGCGATGGCTATCAAGGCAGTCAAATTCGATGCAGGCGTTTTACTGGTCTCGGCACCACTGGCCAATAATGTCAACGACAAGGAGTGCGCTTTCGGAGGCAGTTTGGTCAGCGTGATGACGATGGCGGCCTGGGGGCTTTTATCCGAACTCTGTCGGCGCGAACAAATGCCAGCTGAAGTCTATATCGCTGATACCCAGGTGCGATTTCTCGCGCCTCTGTTCGGAGACTTGAATGCGCAGGCGAGTCTTCATCAGGACACCGATTGGGGTGTGTTCCTGCAGACATTACGGAGCAAAAACCGTGCCCGGGCCGTGGTACAGGCAAGCATCAAAAATGAACAAGGACAAACCATGTGTGAGATGACGGCACGTTTTGCCGCCTTTCGCGGGAAAAGTGGGTAAGCTGTAACATTCTCGGAAACAGATGATAAGCATGAAAAAATTTCTACTGCTATTGCTCGCACTCGTTTTGATGCAAGTAGTTACGCCTGCTGAAGCTGCTTCGAAACGCTCTAAAAGCAAGCAACTTGAAGTATCGATGTTCAAATATGCCTCAGCGATACGCTGGAGCGAATTCGAGCTGGCTTTAAGTTACATAGAACCTGCCTATCGAGAAAAAAATCCCCTTAGCGATCTGGATGTCGAACGCTACAAGCAGATTCAAATCACAGGCTACACCTCCAAAAGCCAGGATTATTTACCGGATGGCGGTGTTGAACAGGCGATTGAAATTCGCTTGATAAACCGAAATACACTCGCTGAGCGCATCATTACCGATGTACAAGTTTGGCGCTGGGATGAGAAGGCCAAGCGCTGGTGGCTAACCACCGGATTGCCGGACATCACTCCAAAACGCTTTTAATCAATGACAGGCACTCAGACTATAAGCTGGAAGAGCTGAAAATTATTGCCTGACTTTGTTATTTGCCGGTAGTTGCAAAATAGCGGAGAGACTTATGCGTACTGCCATTTTTTTGTTTGCTGGCCTCGTGTTACTGGCAATGTGTGTAGCTGTTGCCAGAGCATTCAAGCCCACTATTGCTAGTGCGGCGGCGATCGGGGTGCCAATCTTCATTGTTTTGTGGTGCCTGGTAGCTGCCATCAATATGTGGATTGGCGTAAATCAGGCGGGTTACAGCATGATGGAAGAGTTGCCGATCTTTCTGATAGTGTTCCTCCCGCCAGCCGTCGCCGCTTTACTGGTTAAATGGCACTGGCGCTGATGCAATCAGAGGTTGAACATGGGAAAAAGCAGGTTGGAAGCATTTAGCGATGGCGTTTTGGCAATCATCATTACCATCATGGTATTGGAGCTGAAAGTACCGCATGGTGAAAATCTCGAAGCCATAAGGCCACTTGTTCCGGTTTTCCTGAGCTATTTGTTGAGCTTCATATACATCGGTATTTACTGGAATAACCACCATCATCTGCTGCACATAACGCATCAAGTCAACGGTGCCATTATGTGGGCTAACCTGCATCTGCTGTTTTGGCTCTCGCTGCTGCCCTTTGCCACTGGCTGGATGGGCGAAAATCATTTTGCGTCCATCACTATTGCGCTTTATGGTGTGGTTCTACTGATGTCGGCGATTGCATTTTATGTCCTGCAACGGGCAATCATCGCGCACCAAGGTGAAAATTCCTTGTTGGCAAGCGCGGTTGGGCGGGATCTAAAGGGAAAGTTATCTCCCGTGATCTACCTGCTCGCAATCATATTGGCCTGGCTGAAAGTCCCAATGGCGGGTTTGCTGTACGTACTTGTTGCGCTCGTTTGGCTAATTCCGGATCGCCGGATTGAACGGGTCTTAAGCAAATAATACGTAGTGTTGCCTGACTTGGGTCCAAAATTCCCGGGAGAGCACAATAAAACTTGGCGTAAGCCCCGCACACACGGATAATGCGCGTCCTAGTCATTTCTGCAGATTTTCATGAATTTTGAATCATTGCAGGCTTTCGCAAGCCAAAGCCCCATGCTTTCCCTGGCCTTGGTCGGTTTGACGATTGCCATCATCTATACTGAAATAGCCCGTTTTTTTACGGGCTATAAAACCGTTAATTCGGCCGCCCTGACCGCCCTGATCAATAGAGACGACGCACAGGTGTTTGACGTGAGCGCGATTGCCGACTTTGATAAAGGGCATATTGTCGGCGCTAGGAACATTGTACTCAGTCAGGTTGGGCCGGATAACAAACTGCTTGCCAAAGCCAAGGATCAGCCCGTGGTATTGGTTTGCCGTACTGGCATGCAGTCTGCCGAGGCCGCCAAAAAACTGGTTAAAGCCGGTTTTGCAAAAGTATTCTGGCTCGACGGTGGCGTAGCCGCCTGGCAGCAGGCAGATTTGCCGTTGGTGAAAGGCAAAAACTGACAAAAGCCTTTAACGCCCTTGTTTGGGGCAGTCACGGCCCCATGTGATAATGCGGCATTCATCTTTTATTTTGGAGTAACACCATGACCGATTCCAGCGCGGCGACCGACCAAGCCAGCCAAGCCCAATTCACCGTCCAGAAAATCTACGTCAAAGACCTATCTTTTGAAGCACCCAACACCCCGGGCATTTTTAACGAAGCTGGTCAGCCTCAGCTCAACATGAATTTGAATCAAAAAGTGGCGCGTCTGGAAGACGACGTTTTTGAAGTCGTGCTGGGCATCACCTTGACTTGTGCAATCGAGGATAAGAATGTCTATCTGGCCGAAATCGAACAGGCCGGCGTTTTTGGTTTGGCCGGTTTTGACGAGCGTAATCTGGACATGATGCTGGGCACCTATTGCCCGAATGTATTATTCCCTTATGCCCGCCAAGCCATCAGCGATTTGATTACGGCAGGTGGCTTTCCTCCGTTTTATCTGCAGCCGATAAATTTTGAAGCCCTGTATGCCGAAGGCCTGCGCCGTCGTGCGGAAAATTTTGCACAACAGTCTTCCGGCGCCATCATGGCTGAAGGCGGCAACGCGTAAGCAGCGCTTAGTCATGAGCGAAGCAATCAACATTGCGGTGCTTGGTGCTGGCTCCTGGGGCACGGCGCTTGCTTCATTGACGGCCAGGCACGGTTACCCGACCTTGATTTGGGGCCGTAATGCCGAGCAGATAAAAGCAATCGACGAGCAACACGAAAATACCCGGTATTTGCCGGGTATTCCCTTGCCGGATAGCTTGCATGCCAGTACCGATCTGGCCAAGGTGGTTTCATGGGCAGATCTGATTCTTGTCGTTACCCCGAGCCATGCGTTCACGGAGACCCTGCATGCGCTGGCCAAGCATCGTCAGCCGCACGCCGGTGTCGCCTGGGCGACCAAAGGTTTTGAACCCGGCTCGGGTCGTTTTTTGCATGAGGTAGCTGAAGAGGTTCTCGGACCGAATGTTCCACTTGCCGTCGTCACGGGCCCTTCCTTCGCCAAAGAAGTCACCCAAGGGCTGCCGACGGCAGTCACTGTTCACTCTGAAAATGACGACTTTGCTCAAACGGTCGCGGAAGCTCTGCATGGCCCCGCATTTCGTGCTTATACCGGTAGCGATATGCTGGGTGCCGAACTTGGCGGTGCGATGAAAAACGTTTTGGCAGTAGCGACCGGTATTGCCGACGGAATGAATCTTGGTTTGAATGCCCGGGCAGGGCTGATCACTCGTGGTCTGAACGAAATGTTGCGCCTGAATGTGGCGCTCGGTGGTCGTGCCGAAACTTTGATGGGTCTGGCGGGTTTGGGCGATCTGGTATTAACGAGTACCGGTGATTTATCGCGTAATCGCCGCTTGGGCCTGGCATTGGGGCAAGGCCACTCCATTCAGGAGGCCGTAAAAGCGATCGGACAGGTCGTGGAATCTGTTCAAACAGTCGATGAAGTAATGCGTTTGGCGAACCGGCACCAGATTGAACTCCCGATTTCAATGCTGGTTCAACGGGTATTGCATGAAGAAATAACGCCGGCAGAGGGTCTTAAGATAATTCTGTCGCGCGAACAAAAACCCGAATATCCGGAAGGATTGTTCGAGAAGTATTAAGTTTTTTGATGATGTCCAGCAATAGAAAAACCCGGCCGAAGCCGGGTTTTTTTGAAGCGAGGCAACTAATAAAATATTAGAAGCTGGCGCGAACGCCTACCAGGTAGTTTTGGCCGCCGTCAGCAATTTCAACTTCACCTGTAACACCCCAGGTTTCGCTGAATTTGTATTGAGCGCCTACGGTGGCGGTGAAATCGCCGTCAACGTTATCACCGTCGAGGTAGTTCAGTTTAACCAAGGCTTCGACGTTGTCCGAAAAGTCACCACGGAAGCCACCGGAGACGCGATAGCCTTCAGCATCGAAACCAGCAACTTCGACGTTTTGGTAAGCAACTTCGGCAATAAAGTCTGCACTGTCGCTCAATGTGTGATGAAAACCGATGCCGGCTTCGTAACCTTCAACATTGATGCTCGTATTGTCGACTTCAACGTTGGTATAGCTGCCGAGGCCGTAAAAATTCGATTCGCCGAAATTTACGGAGCCACGTACGGCGAAGCCATCGGCGTCATTGTTAACATTGACATAGTCAAATTCTACGAAGCTATAGCTACGTTCTGCTGCTTGGGCAGACATTGGGAGAGCGGCAGCCAAGGCCAGAGCAAATAAAGCACGTTTCATTTATATATTTCCTTAAAAAGCCCTTCATGGGGCGGTCAATTACAACTCGTGTATGAAAACACATCTTATCTTAATGAAAAATTAACAATAGCGGCAAGTGCCGGAAGTCATTGGGGAGCTGAGCCCGGATATCCCAATTGTCGCCATGCTTCGTAAACTGCTATGGCGACTGCGTTTGAGAGGTTCAAACTGCGTTGATCGGCGCGCATAGGTAGTCGAAGCCTTTGATTGACCGGCAGACTTGTTAAAAGTTCATTCGGCAGGCCTTTTGTTTCCTGGCCAAACAGGAAAGCGTCGCCATCTTGGTAATTCACCTCGTTAAAAGGTGAATTGGCGTGTCGACTAAAGGCAAAGACTCTCTGGCGATTTAGCTGTGAAAAACAGGCTTCTATAGTCGAATGGACCCTAACGTCGGCGAATTCGTGATAATCCAGTCCGGCACGACGCAGTTTCGCATCGTCCAGGTCAAAGCCGAGTGGTTCGATCAGGTGCAGGGTAGCGCCGGTATTGGCGCATAAGCGAATGATGTTGCCAGTGTTCGGAGGAATTTCGGGTTGATAAAGGATGACATTCAGCATCCCGATATTATGCCGTCTTATGCTCGGCAGAGCATGGCTTTGCGCATCAAAATGGGTTGGATATCAATGGGGGTCGAGGCCAGTCGCCAGCCGGTTTTCTTGTTGTCATTGCAGGCTTTCCTTGTCAATTCGGGAAAGCTGATTTGCTTTTGGTAGGTGGTGAACTCGGGTGTCGACAACACGGTAAAGCCGAGTAGGGCCATGCCGATCAGGGCGAGATAACCGCGTTTTAATTGACTGCTAAGATCCATCTGAGTTTCTCCTGGGTTATTCCTTAAGATTCGCTCTCTTAAGGTCGAGTACTGCAATGCAAAACCCGTGCCATGGAAAAAGATATTAAAAACAGCAAGTTGCGATATGTATGGGTGTCCGTTTTCGAGTCCGCTGATCGGTGTGTCGGACACTCAAGGACTTAGTCGGCAGGCAGTCAGCGGCATGGAGACATGTTTTTGCCAATCTTCTTCCTTGGCATCGCGCGAAGGTAGCGGAAAGTCAATTTGCGCCATCAGGTCAAATTCACCGGCGTCGTCGCGCAAGTTACTCAGGCCCTGAAAGCGCAATAAGCGGCGGCTGGTTTTGTCGTAGGTCACTTCAATCGGTTCGGCGATCAATGACAATAGGCCCGCTAACTTGAGTTGGTAGGTCACCGCCGGAACGCCGGCAAAAGTACTTTCGCCGGTTTGTCTCAAATTGAATTTATAGGCCTGTAATCGCGTCGGTACCGCAAAACGCAAAGGTAGTGCTTTGCCGGCTCGCAGTTGTAGCCAGTTGATTTTGATAAATTCATTAAAACCCGCGTCGGCAACCAGGTTCTGGACTGTCAGTAAGGTGTTTTTCTCAGGCGCCCTTCCCGGCGGGCGAAACCAGAGCGCCGCCTTGTTTTGCTTGTATTTCAGGCCTTCGACATAGCCTTTTCGTGCATCGGTAAATTCAAACGCTGGCGCTTGGGCGGAGGGTTGATAGTTCACGCGCTTGCGTGCAAAGGCGGTGCCATCCATGCAGCGATACAGTACCAGTCGTTCGACCGGCACCAGGTCATTGAAGCGAATCCAGTGCTGTTCCCTGTAAAGCACCTGCTTGTTCTCGGGGTTTCGCGCAATGCCTTCCTCAAAGCGCAGGCCTGCATTCGCAGCCTGGCCGGTTAGGAGGCACATGAATGAAAGCCCTGTTCTGAGCATGTTCTTGTTCAATTTATTTCCTGCGCACGTATGGAGATCTAGAGCACCACTATGCCCTTTGGCCTAGTGTATGCAACGTCAACACCGGTTAGGATGTTTGGCATTTTTAAACACGCTTCTCATCACATTCCTCAAGGTAACCCCATGATTACACAGTTCCGCCCACGTGCCAGCGCGCTGGCGCTCGCCATTGCTTTCGCAACCGGAAGCACCTTCATAGCTTCACCTGCCTTGCAAGCCAAGCCGGCTGCCGTGAAAAATGTCGATATTCCGTACCAGGAATTTACCTTGAAAAACGGTTTGCGGGTTATCGTGCATACCGATCGCAAGGCGCCGGTAGTGGCTGTGAATATCTGGTACCACGTGGGTGCGAAAGACGAACCGAAGGGACGCAGCGGTTTTGCCCATTTGTTCGAGCATTTGATGTTCCAGGGCAGTGAGAATAATCCCGGCGAATTTTTCGAGCCTTTCGAATTGGTCGGTGCAACCGATCAAAACGGCACGACCAATTCGGACCGTACCAATTATTTCCAGAATGTTCCGACCACGGCGCTCGATATGGCGTTGTTTATGGAATCCGATCGCATGGGCCATTTGCTTGGTGCCATTGATCAAGCCACACTGGATGAACAGCGCGGCGTCGTTCAAAACGAAAAACGTCAGGGTGAAAATCAACCCTATGGTCGCGTGTTTGATCGTATTCTCGCCGCCAGCTATCCGGAATCGCATCCGTATCATCATTCGACCATTGGTTCGATGAATGATTTGAACGCAGCGTCGCTCGATGACGTGAAAAACTGGTTCCGCAGCTGGTATGGCCCGAACAATGCCGTGCTGGTGCTGGCCGGTGACATCGATCTGAAAACCGCCAAGGAAAAAGCCACGCAATATTTCGGCGACATTCCTGCTTCGGCCACGGTTTCAAAGCTACCTGCGATGGTTGCCAAACGTGACAAATCGACGCGTGAAACCGTCACCGATGTCGTACCGCAAACCCGTATTTACCGCACCTGGAATATTCCAGAATCCGGTTCGAAAGATGGCGATCTGCTGCAATTGTTCTCGCAAGTGCTGGGCGGTAGCCGCTCCTCGCGTCTGGATAAGCGTCTGGTGTTCCAGGACAAATTGGTCGATAACGTTTCAACCTCTGCATTCAGTTCGGAACTGGGCGGTTTTTTCTTTATCCAAGCCGATGTCAAACAAGGGGTCGATGCAGCCAAGGTGGAAGCGGCCATTGATGAAGAATTGAAAAAACTACTGGCCGAAGGTCCGACCGACACCGAAGTTTCGCAGGCACACACTGTATTCAAGGCCGGTTTTACCCGCGGCGTTGAACGCATCGGCGGCTTCGGCGGCAAAGCCGATGTGTTGGCAGAATGCGCGGTATTCACCGGCAATGCCGGTTGCTTCCGCGATAGTTTGGCGACGCTGGATGCTGCAACTGCAGCTGATTTGCAAGCAGTCTCGAAAACCTGGTTGAGCAGTGGTGATTTCACTTTGCTGGTCGTTTCTGGCGAACGCGTTGCGGTGGTTGAAGCGCCTGCCGTAAAAGTGGAAAACGCGGCGGTACCTGCCGCCGATCCAAAATACAGCACCGTCAAAACCAGCCTGGATCGTTCCAAAGGCGTACCAGTCACGACAAACTTTCCGGATCTGAAATTTCCTGCCCTGCAACGCACGAGCTTGAAGAATGGCCTAAAGGTCGTATTGGCGGAGCGTCCTGGTTTGCCTGTCGTGCAATTCAGCATGGAATTCCAGGGCGCAGGTTTTGTTTCCGATCACGGCAAAAAAGCCGGCACTGCCAGCTTTACTATGGGCATGCTGGATGAAGGTGCGGGTCAATACGATGCCCTAACACTGGGCGATCGTGCGGAGTCCCTGGGCGCCAATATCGGCACAGGCGCCAGTCTGGATGCCAGCAGTGTTTATCTCTCGGCCTTGAAAGAAAATCTGCCGGAATCATTGGCGCTGTTCTCTGATGTCATCACCCAGCCGCGTTTTGACGACAAGGAAATCGAACGTGTTCGCGCGCAATGGTTGGCCACCATCAAGCAGGAAAAAGCACGCCCCAATAGCCTGGCCCGTCGCCTGGCGGCTCCCTTGATGTACGGCGAAGGTCATCCATATGCGATTCCGCCAAGTGGCACCGGCAATGAAGCCGGTATTTCATCCTTGACCAAGGCGGATATGCAGGCTTGGCACAAGGCCTGGATTCGTCCCGATGACGCTACCCTGATCGTGGTGGGCGATACCAACCTGAAAGAAATCACTCCGAAACTCGAAGCGGCTTTCGCGAACTGGAACAGCAACAAAACAGCAGCTGCGGCTACGGTTTTACCAACCGTCAGTTTGCCAGCAACACCACGGGTGTTTCTGGTCAATCAGCCCGGTGCCGTGCAAGCCAATATTCTGGTGGGTCAATTGGTGCCTTCAAGCAAGGACGAGAAAGCGCTGGAATTTGAAATCGCCAACTCGGTGCTCGGCGGTGAATTCAGTTCGCGTTTGAACATGAATTTACGTGAAAACAAACACTGGGCCTACGGTTCTTATTCCGGCGTCGGTGGTGCATTGGGTCAGCGCACGTGGATCGCTTCGGCGGCAGTACAAATCGATAAAACTGCAGAGTCAGCCAAGGAATTATTGCGCGAAATTACCGAATACGCTGAAGGTAAGGCACCTGCCAAAGCGGAAGAAGTAGCGAAAATCAAGGCAACTGAAGTTCGCGGGTTGCCCGGTTCGTTTGAAACCGCCAATGCCGTACTCGGGGCAGTCAGCGGGATTATTCGTTACGGTCGTGCCGACGATTACCAGGCACAACGCGCATCGAAAATATCGGCGCTCACACCAGAACAGGTGAATGCCCAAACGTCGACCATCAAGCCCAATACCCTTACCTGGGTCATCGTGGGTGATCTGTCTAAAATAGAGGCCGGCATTCGTGGCTTGAATCTGGGCGAAGTCACCGTATTGGATGCCGACGGTAAAGCCGTGAAATAAACGATTCAGCATGACAATGCTATAAAAACGGGCGAAGATGTCTTCGCTCGTTTTCTTATCTCTGCACTTTGGAGTTTTATGCGTTCATACCTTTTGCTCGTCTCGCTTGGTTTTTTGTCTGCTTGTAGCTTCGTGAAGATGGCGCCGGGTGGCGATGCAGTCAAAGTGGTTGCCATCGGCAAAGATCTTTCATCCTGTGAAAAGCGCGGCGACATCACTGTCTCGGTCAAGGATCGACTAGGCCCCTACGAGCGTGATGTGTTGCGCGTGAAAGACGAGCTTGAAGTACTGGCACGTAATGAAGCGCCTGGACTCAAGGCGGATACCGTGCAGGCGATTGCCGAAGTGAATGACGGTTCGCAGAAATGGCGTGCTTATCGCTGTTCCGGGTCACCGGCGGTTCGCGCCGAGGAAATCCCGGATAAGGCGGTAACGCAGCCGCTTAAAGACTAAGTAAGCACGGGCATTTAAAAATTTTTCCACCCGCAAATCAATCCAGGTTGAAGTCGATGAAGCTACTCATGAAAAAACCAGTTCTATCTGCAGTGATAGCCCTATCTACGGTTTGTGCCATGCCGACGTGGGCGAAAAAACAAACAGACCCAGTACCGGAAGCTACTAGCTTTCGCTTGGACTATCATCTGGTGTTGACTGCCGATGGCAGCATTGAAATATTGAAACCGCAAAAAGAAGGTATCAGCAAGCTACTTGCCGATAATGTGGAAAAGCAGATTCGGAGTTGGAAATTTACACCGGGATCGCTGAACGGCGTGCTGCAGCGCACGGAAAGCAATCTCTCGCTGACATTAGACGCCAAGGCGGAAGTGGGCGGAAATTATCAAATCCGTATTGTTGATGCACGTACCGGAGCGTGGACAGCACCAGGAACCATGGTGCAACCGAAATATCCGTTCGAGCAGTTACGCAA
>JBOHYH010000027.1:0-9496 GCA_050737775.1 Arenimonas sp. | reverse complement strand
GTTTGGAAGATACCGATCAGGATATAAGCACTATCGAAACCACGATTTTTCTGACGCGCGGCAAAAAAGGCGCGCTCGTGTTTCGTTATGACAATGCAAGCACATCCAGTTTCCTATTTGGGTCGAGAATACGGACCGGTATCAGTAATAGTGCTTACGCCAAACTGGAACCGATACAGCACGCCTTGTTCAATTGGGAAGTGACCGAACGGATCGCGCCTCGCGCGCTTGTTATGGCGGAAGCAGCAAGTCAGGCAACCGTTATGGAATATGGGCAGCAAGCCCGTCAGGACACGTCGTCTGGCTTGCCTGCGATAGAACAATCGGCCGACCTGCCAGGCATCTTGGTGGATGTGCGGCAGCATGCGATCAGTCACTTGCCGACAGGCGCGAGTATTACCTATTTCGTGCCGGAAAAATCATCAGGTGAAGTACGCTGGATTTCCATGAAAGGCGAGGCTAACAGCAACAGGGAAGTCAGCGACTTGCTGCGCGCCATGATGCAACACGCAGCATTGGAAAATGTTGAACTGGTCAGCCTACAGGCTACGGAGCGGAGTAAAATCGAATTCGATATTCGCTTGAAACTCAAAGAGCGAGATTAGCTGCTGATTCAATCACAGGTGTATGGAAAACTAAGGCCATTCTGCCTTGGCTTTTTTCAATCTTTGGCTAAAGCGACGATTTTTCATGAGATTCGCGAAGAGTTGCTTTGCAAGCTGAGCACCCGCTCTTGAGTCGCTGGGGTAATGCAGGCCGGCTACTTCGCGGTTATGCGCTATGCGCTTTGCGGATTGGAAATAAACATCGCGATGCGCCGGGTCGAGTTCACTTAAAACATGTGCACGCAGATGCGCTTGAGTCGAGTGGCCGCTTGGATAGGCGGGATGCAGAGGTATGGCAATGGCGGGTATCAGGCTGGGGTCAAGCAGGGAAGGTCGTACGCGGTCGTAAATCTTTTTTTGTTTCATTATCTGCGGCGATTCGAGTTCGATGACTTCAATCATGAGAGCAAAAGTGAGCGGTCGTGTTTTCTCGTCAACCAGTTGCCCAAATGTTTGTTTGCCGAACAAGGCATCATAAATACTGATTTCCTGTGTTATCTCTTCGAGGCTGCGGTCTGTGCGCGCATCCTGATAGGCGTGCATGATCGCCAGTTCCTGTGCGGTCTCAGGGCTGGTGTTGGCGGGTGGAGCGGGCAATGTGATGTCGGGAATGTCGATGGCAGCCTTGGCCATATCCAGATAGCGGGGTGACCAGGTTTGCGTGTTGCTGAAGGTCAGCGTATCCGCTGGTGTATTTTGTGCCAGTGCTGTCGTAGGCGATGAACAGACTAAAATTGTGCCGATGCCCAGAAGAAAACTGCTGCCGAAGCGATTGAGTAAATTATTCATGCGGCATTGTATATCACTCCAGTAAATACGATCGCGGCCCATGATGGTCAAGTTGGCGGATACCTAATCTTGTCCACACTAATCAGACATGCATGTTTCGCTTGTGCAAGCGGGTTTGCCAGTAATTTGATCTTACTGTCTACCACACACTCAGCATCTCATCGCCATTGAGGTGTTTCCACGAGCCATTGGAATGTCATTTGCGCACTGATCTGTCAGGGCTCGTGTTTGTCGCGATGAAATTGAGTACTTCAGGAATTTTGGATTGCACGAATTCGGTCAGTGAATGGTGCACTTGCACATGAAACTTTTAGCTTCCGATGACGCGTCGCACAAAAGTAATCGTAAGAATTTCGTTAGAAATTATGATGCATTCGCACATTACTAGTTTTCGTTTCCAATTCAATACGATGTCTCTGGAAAGTAGTGAGGGCATGGATTTTTTATGGTGCAACTGCACATTTATTTTTCGAATTTCATGATGCACTCGCACATTATTTTTTCCTGTTGAAGTTGCTGCTTTGCATCATGTTTTTCTTTTGCGATCCCCATCACAGATTGTTGACCACGCCAGTACCGAACGGTATGGTACGGATCGGCAAGGGGAGGGCCAGCTGCATAGGTCATTGCCGTTTAAGGTCGTAGTTATCGTTGTCCGAAGCCCCTCGGCTTTTGCTCGTACACACCTACAAGAAGGAAGCTAGTAATGACTATCCGTTTCGGCAAGATCGTTCGTGCATTATTTCCAACCATCGCACTGCTCGCTGTCAGTTCGCAGTCCATGGCAAGTACTTTGAACCAGAATGTTTCCTGGACTATTGATCGCTCCGGTACGACTGCCAAATACCGTGTCGTCGCCTATGGCGATTCGATTTATGCCGGTTACAACGGTTCGGTTTCAAATGCCGCGAAGTATTCGGCAACCACCGTTGAATCCGAATATCTGGCGGCGCTGTGGAATTCCGATATCGAAAACATTCGCCGCACCAAATCGGGCGCCATCGCATCTGATGTCTACGCCAACAAAATCGTTGCAGAAAAATCCTACATGCAGGCAGCATCTACGCGTGTTGTCACATTCGAAATGTGCGGCAACGATGGCCTGCAGGCACGTACCAGTTTCAAAGGGCAGACCGGGACCTGCAATTACAGCGTATTGACCACGGCGATTAATAATTGCAAGGTCAATGTTGCAAACGCGATGAATTTCATCAACGCGAACGCATACTCGGGCACCAAGTTGAAAATTGTCGGCAACCTCTACTATCCGGGTTACAACGCCGATAATGTGCTTAGTTCGTGCAACGATCCGAGCACGGGCGCCAAGGTGAATTTGCGTGACAAGTTTTTACCAGCCATTGCGACCATGAATTACTGGATGTGCACCTATGCCAGCCAGAAGGGTTTCATCTGCGCTGATAATTTTGCCCAGTACATGGGGGCGGAATACGATAGTAACGCTGATGGTGCCATTGACTCCGATGCCTTGAGATATGTTGTCGGTGAAACCGAAGCGAACTATTTGAATCGCATTACCTCAACGCTTCGTCCGACTTTACGCGATGCCAACACCCACTTCGTGTCATCGAGCAGCAGCTACGATTACATCCAGTCCGACGATACTCATCCTACCTACACGGGCGGCACGGTGTCGGCGGGACTCTGGGGTGGAACAACTGGCACCGGCGCAGCACGCTACACCACTTTCACGAACGGAAAAAATCCTATCTGGAACCAGTACGGTCATGAACGCATGGGCTGGGCCTTGTCGACCTACAGTCCTCCGAGTCCATTCTGATTGTGATGCTTTAGAGCACACTGATGAATGATTCCGAAAAAAAGAACGCCTCGCCGTCCAATAAAGACGGCGATGGCATTCGCGTGATCGAACACGGCACGCGCGCTTCGCGTTCTGCTCTGTTCTACAAATTGCTTGCCCTTGTATTGGTTGGTTGTTTTGCAGCGTATCTCCTGAAAACCGTGATACATCGTGCTACTTCGCAGGACAGTAACGCGAGTGCCAATCAGCTGGCTTCCGATGAATCCGAATCACCTGCATCAAATGCAAGCGACATTGCTTCGTCACAGGCGGCAAGTTTGCGTGGTGGGCAACTTACTGCGCGGCCTTCAAGACAAACATCGCGTGACCCCAATGATCTGGCTAATTACGTTGCACCAGGGCAGGCACCGAAAATGGAAGAAGTGATCGAGCGTTTGCACGATGCCGGCATTCATTCTGGCCTTGGAGCGTTTAATCCCCCCGGCACCAGTCCACCGATGATCGGTTTGGCGGTCCCCGATGATTACGTTTTGCCGGAAGGTTATGTCCGGCATTTCCAGGCAACCGACGACGGCCAACGCATCGAACCGATTTTGATGTACTCACCGGATTTTGAATTTTTTGATAGCAACGGCCAAGCGATTGTCATTCCCGAAAATCGCGTCGTGCCGGGCAATATGGCGCCGCCAGGGTTTGCCATTCGGCCAATCCAAATACCCCAACCGCTGGAGCCCGGAGGGCGCTAAATCTGAATATGACCTGGTTGTCTCGCACCGGTTTGCAAAGGCTTGCCGGTATTGTTCTTAGTGCGTCCTTGTTCGGCTTGTACGCACGCGGTGGCTACGGCTATGTGCTCGGCTTTATTGTTCTGGTGCCCTGGCTGCTGGCATTGAATTCCATTCCGACACTGGCCGGTGCCTTACGCAATGCGTGGGTGATGAGCATTTTATTTGTTGCGATGGTGTTCGCCTGGTTTGGCGTTGCGATTGGTGCGTACACCGGTATCGGGTCGCTAACGGGTCTGCTCGTCGTATTGGTGACAGCGCCGTTACTGCAACCGCAGTTGCTTGCGTTCGCCTTGATACGGCATTGCACCGCTCGCCGTTATGGTCCGGTCGTGCGTGCGCTGGCTGGCGCGTCGGCCTGGGTTGCGACCGAGTGGCTGTACCCGAAATTATTGGGCGACACGATGGGTCATGGTTTGTATCCTTCGCTTTATCTGCGTCAGTTTGCCGATGTGGGCGGCGCCGCGGGCCTCACCTTCATTTTGATACTCGTCAATGAATGCATTGCGCATGCGATTGTGCATCGACGTGATGCTGTGCGCGTGTTGATCAAGCCCTTGCTGTTGGCCCTGTGTCTGCCGATTTTGATAGCGGGCTACGGCGCTGCTTGCCTATCAAGTTTGACGACAGTCCCGGAGCCGGAGGCAAAGCCGCTTCGCATCGGCATGGTGCAATCCAATATCACCGGTTATGAACGCCTGCGTCGGGAAATGGGTGCCTATGAAGTCGTCCGACATGTGCTTGATACGCACTACGCGATGTCACGCGATGCAATAAAAAATAATGATGTCGATGCCTTGCTTTGGTCGGAGACGGTATATCCAACGACATTCGCCAGCCCGAAAAGCGAAGGCGGGGCAGAACTCGACAAGGAAATTCTGGATTTCGTTACAGTGGCCAAAGTTCCACTCGTGTTTGGAACCTATGACCGCGACGAAAGCGGAGAATACAATGCCGCTGCCTTCGTCGAACCCCTGACAGGAACGCTGGGCTTCTATCGCAAGACTGATCTGTTTCTGTTGACCGAATATTTGCCGCCATGGCTCGATGGACGAACAGCACGAGGCTTGTTGCCCTGGGCCGGAAGTTGGAAGCCGGGTTCGGGTGCACGTGTGTTTCCGTTGCGCCTTGCTGATGGGCGCGAAATTCCCGTGTTACCGATGATCTGTCTGGACGACGTCAACACAGATCTTGCCATCGACGGTTCGCGGCTTGGCGCCCAGCTTATTTTGGGAATGTCGAATGATTCCTGGTTTACCGAATATCCAGTGGGTGCAAATCTGCATCTCACCGTGGCTGCGTTCCGGAGTATCGAGACACGCTTGCCGCAGATGCGAGTGACAAGCAATGGTATCAGTGCCGTTATCGACGCCACCGGAGCCATTGTTGCGAGCACTGCAATGAACGAGCGGAAGCTCTTGGTCGGCGAAGTGTATGCACGTGAACCCGCTGCAACATTGATGGTGGCCTGGGGTGATTGGGTTGGCCGTGCGGGTCTGGCTTTTCTTGTACTGCTCGCACTGTTTTTTGTGGTCGATTTCTTGAAACAACGCAGCACATCGACATCTGCCAACTCTGCGTCAAACGTGCAGGAAGATTTCCGTGCCGATGGCGCTGTGCTTTCCTCTTTTTGGCGCGTAATGCTAACGGTGCTTCGTCTAGTTGCCAGCGCTGGTTTGTGTTGGATCGGGAAGATTATTTTGTTTGGCGATAGCGCACAGACCAATTCCTTGACGCAGATAAGCATGTTTGCCGGCCTGGTGCTGGCACCTACTCTCGCAGCCTGGTCGATTATGCGAGCGTGCAGTGCAAAACTTCATATTCAAAACGATATGCTGGTATTGGAGCAACGCGAACGGCGCATCGAGATTGCGCTGAAAGATATTGCTGCTATTCACTTATGGAAACTTCCATTGCCCGGTACTGGAATCAATTTGCAATTGGAATCCGGCAAGCGCTGGTCGCAGAGCATTACTATCGCCGACCCTTCGGCATTGATAAGTGCGTTGATACATGCAGGCGCATCGCCCGCACTTGCGCAGGCGCCAACACCTCGTCTTGCTGCGTATTGGCGCGCCCGCGTTGCCGTTCCGCATTGGCGCATGGATCACCCGCTAATGAAGTTCTTTCTGTTTCCCTTGGTGCCCGCGTTACCGGCTTTTCGGTTACATCAAAACATCGCGTTTGGCGGAACCTTCGGTGAGTACTACACCTATGGCTTGAAGGCGTATCTGATTGCATTCGGCATTTGGTGGGCGTCCTGGATTATCGGCATGGTGTTGTTTGCAGCGGCGTTGCGAATTCTTATCGAAGCAACAGCCTTGCTGTCAGCAGTGTTGCGCCCCGAGCGTGCCATTGATGCCAGAAGCTGGCTTGAACTTCTGGGCCGCGTGTTCTTTTTCATCGGCGTTCCGGCATGGCTGCTGATTCATATTCTCCCGAATTGAGCGTAGCCCGGGTGATGGCTCCATCTCACCCGGGAAATACCGGGTACACAAATCTCATAACAGATCCGTTGGAGCGCCTGTCAGGTGCGAATAATTACGCTGGGTGTATATCGCCGATAGGTCGTCGCGAACATGACGATGTCGCAGGTTTTCCCGGGTGAGGTGGAGCCATCACCCGGGCTACGAATCACAGATCCGTTGGAGCGCCTGTCAGGCGCGAATAATTACGCCGGGTGTATATCGCCGATAGGTCGTCGCGAACATGACGATGTCGCAGGTTTTCCCGGGTGAGATGAAGCCATTACGCGAGTTACGAAATAAATGTCGCAGGTTCTCCCGGGTGAGATGAAGCCATCACCCGGGCTACGAAATAATGGTTGACATACTGTGTGACACACAGTACTGTGCGCAACATGGTTACTACAGACACCTTCGGAAAACTGGAACTCGAGCTGCGGCGCGGGGTGGTGGTTTTGGCCACACTCTCGCAACTACGGGCTCCGCGTTATGGCTATGAACTGCGTCAGGCGTTGGCGGAAAAGGGAATGCCGATAGAAGAAGGCACGCTGTATCCCTTGCTGCGTCGACTGGAAACGCAGGGCTTGCTGAAAAGCGAGTGGAAACTTGAGGGTGGCTCGCAGCGACGTTACTACTCGCTGAATGCGGACGGACGAAAATTGCTCAAGAAGCTTACCGAGTCATGGCAGGGTATGAATGACGCCATGAATGAATTGTTGAAAGAGGACTGAACATGAAAATGACGGCAAATGAAGTGATCGAATCCTACGTGACCGATGTGGCGCTGCAACTACCACGCAAGCAACGCAATGACGTGGCATTTGAATTGCGTGCACTGATCAATGAAGGACTGCAGGATAAAGCCGAAGACGCCGGTCGCGCTATCGATGCTGCCATGGCAACGGAATTCCTGAACGCCTTTGGTCATCCAGAAACGGTTGCGGCACGTTATCGTCCCGCCTTGAACATTATCAATCCCGCCGATGGACTCAAATTCCTGCGTGTCACTTTTATCGGCCTCGCGATCATCTGGGGATTGGGATTTCTGCAGTTATTGCAGAGTGCCTCTGAGGTCGGCTATCTAAATGCGATTGGTCAATGGTTGGGGGGCACGGTAGTCGGTTCACTATGGTGGCCCGGTGTACTGGTAGCGGGATTCGGGATGACAGAATGGACTCGTCGTCGCTGGCCGCAAAACCAGGAATGGAAACCGAAGGCGAATGATCGTATTCGCGGTGGTCGCCTGGGTATGGTGATGGGACTTATCGGCATAGTGTTCGGCCTGTATGTTCTGGCTGAGCCACGTTGGGTGTTGGATGTCGTTTGGGGCGGTCACGCGGCACCCGTGGCGTATCAGGCACTTACCTACACCGATAGTTTTCTTCAGTTGCAGGGACCGATCTTGTTCGCCCTTATCCTGTTCAATATCCCGTTTTTTATCGCGGTGATCGTGAAAGGGAAGCACACGCCCCTGTTACGGCGAGTGGAAACCGCGTCGAGTCTGGTCACGTGTGCCGTCATGGTGTGGGTCATTTTGGATGGGCCGATATTCATGACAGCCACCAGTGATGGCACGACCAAGTTATTGATGCTGCTCATCGTGATTGTCTCGCTCTTGATGATGGCGATCGAGATGTACCGGAACGTTAGGCCAAGGCCGAATGCACAAGTTCCTATCGAGCAATAAGCAAGTCGGTATCAAGTAGCTCACAGGGGCGGGTTCACTTAAGTGAACCCGCCCTTTTATTTTTCGATAGATTGATAAGAGCATGCTGCACAAAGTTTTACGCCGTTTTTACGCATTCTCTGCCTTTTCCGCCTAGTGAATTTACGGGCCCGGCGCCCACACTTCGCACTTGTTTTCAGCAACAGGTGCCGCGATGAATACCGACAAGCAATCACACGCCGATGGCGAAACCTCATGAGCGCTTTTCTGCTTTGGCTATTAATCATTCTTGTAGCGGCCTATCTGGTCGTGGCGATGCTGTATCCGGATAAATTCTGAGGTGGCTATGTCGGAAGTACTGTTAACGTTGCTGATTATTGTGGCTGCTGCCTGGGCGCTAGGTCGTTATATGTCGGCGGCGCTGGGTGAGGAGTCTTCACGTATTGATCGTGTCTTCGCACCGGTCGAGAAAATAATCTATCGCCTCTGCGGCATCAAGCCGGATAAAGGCATGAGCTGGCAAGGAATCGCAAAAGCCTTTCTTGTCAGTAATCTGGTACTCGCCCTTATCGTGCAAAGCATTTTTATGCTTCAGCATTGGCTGCCGCTGAATCCCGACCATATCCCCGGCATGTCCTGGGACTTGGCATTGCACACGATGATTTCGTTTCTGACCAATACCAATCAGCAACATTATTCCGGTCAGGCACAACTGAGCTATTTTTCGCAGCTTGCAGGCGTGGTGACCTTGCAAGTGATTACACCTGCGATGGGTCTGGCGATTGCCTTGGCCATACTGCGCGGATTTTTCGGTGGTCGTAATGCGGCCACTGCAAAAGAAGGTCAGACCAGAGATCTAGGCAATTTCTATGTCGATACCACGAAAGTAACGCTCCGGCTATTTCTCCCCCTGATGCTGTCACTGTCTTTGTTGTTGACCTGGCAAGGCCTGCCATCCACGTTCGATGCCGCCAAACACGCGAGCCCGATTGATGCCGCTGCAAATATCAAAGAACAAATCATCCCTGTGGGTCCGGTCGCAGCGATGGTCGCGATCAAACAACTTGGTACCAATGGCGGCGGCTGGTATGGCCCCAATAGTGCGGTGCCGCTGGAAAATCCGACGCCGCTGAGCAATCTGCTGCAACTGGTTTCGATTGTACTGATTCCGACGGCCATCGTTTTCATGATGGGCCGCTTCACACGTAGACCAAAATTGAGCCTGCTCACATTCGGCGTGATGGCATTCTTCTCGCTGGCGTTTATCGGTTCGGCCTTGTGGTCGGAATCGCAAGCGAATATCGCTGTTGACGGTTTGGCAGCATCGCAAGCGAATATGGAAGGCAAGGAGCAGCGCTTCGGCGCGGCTTCGTCTGCCTTGTGGTCGACGCTGACGACACAAACAT
>JBOHYH010000026.1:0-7886 GCA_050737775.1 Arenimonas sp. | reverse complement strand
ACAGGTCTTGAACACTGCGCTGGTAATGAGCAGGACGAAGTGGCCTTGTTTCACTTCTATAATCGCGCCCGTGCGGCAAATGCCCTGGTTATTTTTGCTGCGCGTTCGGCGCCGCATGGCTTGTCCTTGTTGATACCTGATCTGCAGTCACGCTTGGGGCAGTGCACGCGCCTGAATCTTGAAAATCTGGACGATGCAGGCCGACGTGAAGTTCTGTTGCATCGAGCCATGCAACGAGGCCTGGAACTTGATGATGCCGTGCTGGACTATATGTTCAAACGTGTGGGTCGCGATCTGCTAACGCTCACAACATTACTCGACAAACTTGATCGTGAAAGTCTGGTGGCACAGCGAAAAATCACCGTACCGTTTTTGCGGAAGCTGCTGGAAAGATAAATTCAAAAGTAGGTCGGGCCGAGGCCCGACGTTGTGACAGGTTGCGAATTTGCTTGTGTCGGGCCAAGGCCCGACCTACGCAATCATTTTTTCTTGTTCAAAAATGCTACCAATACACCGAGTAAAATAACGGCGGGCACATCGAACATGATTTGTTTCAATGCCAATTCATTGGGAATTTTTAGCACGGCCAGATAAATCAAATAGCCTGGAATGGTCATCAAGCAGGCAATGGCGGCGCCAAAGCGAAATCCCTGTGCAATCGTCGAACCTCCAGTCTGCACGCCTTGTCGATAAATCCAGGTCAGTGCAAAACCAATCATCACGTGGGCAATAATCATCCAGTGAAAGAAATTCATGCCTTCTTCGTCGGAGCGGAAAATAGTTGGTAGCGCCATGTAATCAGGGTGAATCAGTGTGGCATGCACCAAAAAGCCGGACATCAAGGATGCAACAGCCATGACAATGCCGGAAACAAAAAAACGGATATCCATAAGTCCCCCCCAAGTGATGGATAGCTAATCATGGCCGTGAATCCGGGTCGGGTCAATTGATGCGGGGAATATTGCTTGCCCGTGCTTGATCGAAAGTTCATCATTCAGCTGACAATGCATAAAGCCGAGAATATGCTCAGTTCATTTAGCCTGGACCCACGTACTGCCATCCTGATTGCGACCCTCATGATGTTGCTCAACGGCGGCGTCCTGGGTCTTATGCACAAGGAATTGGCCGAAGACGTTCGACCCAGTGCATTTAATTGGCGTGTCGGCACTTTATTGCAGGCGGGCGCCTGCGTTCTTTTGGCGGTGCAGAATTCCTTGTCTCTGGCTTTCGTGCTGCCCTTGGCCAATGGGTTTCTCTTGCTGGGATTGCTCGCTTATCTCAAAGCCATTTGCCAGTTCAGTGGGCAACAGGTGCCCCGGATATTTTTGTTCCTGGCACTGATAGCGATTGCCTGTGTCTACTGGTTTACCGCGCATAGTCCAAACTTGGGTGCTCGTATCGTCATCATGTCATTTGCGATGGCGGCTCTTCTGTTTGCCAGTACGCGTTATCTGCAAATTCTTACGCACCGTGAGCCTGCGGTGAGTAGTGCGGTGCTGGCAATAATTTTTTTATTGCTCGGATTGTTCATGGTAGGTCGTGCGCTGTATTTTCTGTTTGTGCCGGCAGGTGGAACGACCATGCTCAATAGTGCTTCGTGGTTGAATGCCGTGACACCATTGATCGTGGCCGTGTTGCCGGTGATTGGGACAACCGTGTATTTGCTGATGTGTTCGGACCGGATTCGCAGACGCTGGGAGCTTGCCGCTTCCACAGATTATCTGACTGGCTTGGCAAATCGTCGAACCGTGGCCAATGCAGGTGAACGGGCTTTCAATGTCGCGCAAGAACAGGGCCAGGCATTATCGGTTGCCTTGATTGATGTGGATCATTTCAAGGGTGTGAATGATCGTTATGGTCATGATAGTGGCGATCTGGCATTGAAGCATATTGCTCGCATGCTCGAAAAAGCCGGTCGCAAGAATGATCTGATCGGACGGCACGGCGGTGAAGAATTTTTGGTGCTGCTGGATAAGACTGATGAATTACAAAGCATTGCCGTTGCCGAGCACTTGCGAGCCGGTGTGCAAGAAAATGTACTGGGTCTGGAAGGGCAATCCATTCCCTTGACGGTATCGATAGGTCTGGCGACCTATCGTGAAAGCGACCGGAGCTTTAATGATTTGTTGCGACGAGCCGATCAGGCCTTGTATGCCGCCAAGAAAAATGGGCGTAACCGGGTTGAAATTGCCGAGATAGATCCGTAGGGGCGCCTGCTTGCTGCGCCCGGAACTTACGATGGTGTTTTGGGCGCAGCAAGCAGGCGCCCCTACGGATTTAATTTTCGTTTCCGTTCTGCCGTGTAATGCCACCAGGGCAGAGCTTCACTGCCTTCCATGAAACGCACGGCGGCAATCATGGTGTCGCAGACACAGGGGTCGTTGCGAACGCCCATGATTTCACTGATACGATCATAAAGTGCATACGGATCTTTGCCGATCAGTTGCTTCGGCTCAAAAATATCCATCGAGCGTAGATCATTCGCAATTGATTTTCCGACATTGGGAATGTCTTCCAGTTTCTTCGCATCACTGGCTGTCTTTGCTTTCATCTGATGGCTTATTTCGTGCAGGCCGACAAGTAACGTTTCAATGCTTCAGAGCCTTCCGTCGTGCAATCCCAGTTGATCACGTAACTTTGTGCATTGGCCTCAGGTATCAATCTGATTTTCGCACCGGAGTCTATTTTTTCATTGAGTAGAATGACGACATTCCCTTTCTCGCCGACGCTAATGCTGCTGACGGCACCACCGGCATAGCTCTCGGGCTTGGCCAGACCCGACTCTTCGTGGTTCTTGGGCCATTTGCCATTGCTCATGAAATATTCCGCCAATGCCGTTTTGAACATCGAGCTGCGTGCAATGGCGTCAGCCGCAAGCGCACGCTGCTGCATCTCGCTGGTTTGCACATTCATGGTCTCGTTAGCGTTGCTGATGGTTTGCGTAACAGCGGTATCCAGATTGTCGGCAATCTGCTGTGCCTGGGTTTGTGCTTGACTCAAATCGACTTGTATCGCTTCTGACTGTGCAGCCGCACGAGGCTTCACGATGAAATAGTCATAGCCGAAAAGCGCGAGTGCCGCTGCTATCAGCACGGCAGCGAAGGTGATGGCGAATTGTTTCATCGTAGATTCTTTTATTGGGGTTACGGGAATGAGAGGCCGATTTCGCAAACGACCGGTGGGAATTTCAACGCCAGCGCATCATCGCTTTTAAACGTTCCCTCACCGCTCAGTGTTTGTAAAGCCTTTGAGTATGCAGCACGTTTTTTGTCGCCCGCAAGCGGCCTCCTGCGTAGGAGCCTGCTTTCGGGCGATAGACGTTATTTAACAATCAATCCTCATCTGCATGCGGTCGGTACGAATCCACCAACTGCTTTTGCACATTGCCCGGTACCGGTTCGTAATGGCTGAAATCGATGTCGTAACGGCCGCGGCCTGCAGTTGCTCCCTTGAGCTCGGTAGCATAATTAGTAAGTTCCGATAAAGGTACTTGCGCTTTGATGATGATCTCGCCGTTTCTTGCCGCATCGGTGCCATTGATACGTGCCCGTTTCGATGCAAGGCCGCCGGTGATGTCGCCCATGTGCTGCTCGGGTGCCGACACCGTTAAATCGACAATCGGCTCGAGTATTTGCGGTTTGGCTTTGGCAATGGCATCGATAAAGGCTTTTTTACCGGCCGCAACAAAGGCGATTTCCTTGGAATCGACATCGTGATATTTACCATCGTAAACCGTCACGCGTATATCCTGGATCGCATAGCCGGCAATCGCTCCGCCATGCAGCACTTGCCGCACACCTTTTTCCACGGCGGGCAAATATTGTCCGGGAATGGTGCCGCCCTTGATGGCATCGATAAATTCAAATCCGGTGCCGCGATCCAGCGGTTCGATGCGCAAAAAAACTTCGCCGAATTGTCCGGCGCCGCCAGTTTGTTTTTTATGGCGATGATGGCCTTCGGCATTCACGCTGATGGTTTCGCGATAGGCAATGCGCGGTGGGCGCGATTTTACTTCGACGGCAAAACGCTCTTTCATGCGGTCCAGCATGACGCGCAGGTGCAATTCGCCCAGCCCGCGAATCACGGTTTCGTTTAATTCGGGATTGTGTTCGATATGGAAGCAGGGGTCCTCTTCGGCCAGTTTGTGCAATGCGGTCGAAAGTTTTTGTTCCTGGCCGCGCGTGGCAGCTTCGATGGCCAGACCAAACATCGGCTTTGGAAATTCTATCGGTTTCAGATGGATATGATCTTCGTCATGCGAGTCATGCAAAATGGCATCGAAATGAATTTCCTCGATTTTTGCCACCGCAGCAATGTCGCCGGGAATGGCATAGTCGATTTCAACATGGTCTTTGCCTTTGAGCTTGAATAAATGCCCGACCTTGAAGGCTTTCTTGCCATCGTCGATAAATAGTTGGGTATCTTTTTTTACCGTGCCCTGAAAAACCCGGAACACACTCATTTTCCCGACAAAGGCATCGTTCACGATTTTGAATACATCGGCAATGACATGCGCCTTGGCATCGGGCACCGCCAGAAGCGATTCTTCGCCTTTCATGAAAGGTGGCGGATTGGCTTCAAACGGATTCGGAAATAGTCTTTCCGCGATATCCAGCAATTCCTTTACACCGGCACCCGTGCGGGATGAAACAAAGCAGATTGGCACCAGATGACCTTCGCGCAGACATTGTTCGAACGCATCGTGCAATTCTTCGCCGGACAAACCTTCTTCCCCTTCTTCCAGATAATGGCCCATCACGGTTTCATTGATCTCGACAACCTGGTCAATAATTTTTTGATGCCAGTCATTCACCGAGCCGATGTCTGAATCGCCTTCAGGCTTGAAGAAGCAGTCCACCACGGCCTTGCCATTTTGTGACGGTAAATTCAGGGGCAAGCATTCATTGCCGAATTCTTCGCGGAGCTGGTCTACCAATACGCCCAGCTTGCCGGGGTCGGCATCCATTTTATTGATGACTAAAATACGGCAGAGGTTGCGCGACTTGGCTACTTCCATCATGCGGCGAGTTCCGTATTCAATGCCGTTGCTTGCATTGACCACGACACAGACGGTTTCGACTGCGGAGAATGCCGATAGTGTCGGGCCGCGAAAATCGGGATAACCGGGTGTGTCGAATATATTCAGATGGATGCCAGCATGGTCGGTGGATGCCAGCACGGTGTTGAGTGAATGACCGCGGGCTTTTTCCATCGGATCAAAGTCCGATACGGTCGTACCGCGTTCAACGCTGCCTGCCGTTTGTATTGCGCCACCGGCATGCAGCAGGGCTTCGAATAATGTGGTTTTGCCGGTGCCTGGGTGGCCTGCCAAGGCCATGTTTCTAATCTGTGCGGTGATGTACGACGACATGAGCCAGTTCTCCTTTTCAGTAGAAGGGCGTCACGGCTGGCGTGGAGGGCAAGGGGCGGAATTGCAGCCCCAAGTCGCGCGTCGGTCATGGCGATTCCGGCAGAGCCGGATCTGTAGTTTTCTCTTCCCACATCCATAGGTCAATGGGTTTACACTAAACATCCATTTGATTGGAGAACCGCCATGGGCTTTAAACGTATTGCAGCTGCACGCTGGGAAGGTGATTTGATGAGCGGTAAAGGTGCGATGAGCACGCCGCAAAGCGGCTTGTTTGCCGACCAGAATTATTCGTTCAAGACCCGTTTCGGCGATGAGAAAGGCACCAATCCTGAAGAATTATTGGCGGCTGCGCATGCCGGTTGTTTCAGCATGGCCTTGTCGCTGGTGCTGGGCAAAGCCGGCTTCACGGCCAATAAAATCGAAACCCGCGCCGAAGTGAATATGGAAATGGGTAATGATCCTGGCCCGACTGTTTCCGGCGTGCATTTGATTGTATCGGGCGATATTCCCGGCATCACCGCAGAGCAATTCACTGAAATCGCCAATATGGCCAAAGCCGGTTGCGTGATTTCGCGTGCGCTTGCCGTGCCGGTCACGATGGACGCCACGCTTGTCTAAACCGGCTGTGCTGTTCCTGCATGGCGCCGGTGGCGGTGGGTGGGAATGGAATATCTGGAAACGTGTTTTTCAGGCGCATGGCTTTGAAGTGCATGCGCCTGATTTATTTCAGTCGACGAGCGGATTGGCGAATACTTCGCTGGAAGATTATCGTCGGCAAGTGCAGCAGCATTTACGGATGATGAGTTCGCCGAAAATTATTATCGGTGCCAGTCTGGGTGGGCTGCTGGCTTTGACAGGTGCTGGCGAGACAGAACAGGTAGATGCTTTGGTGTTGATTAATCCGATGCCGCCGACACCCTTGCATTCGCACATGCCAACACGGGGAAAGTATCCGGATATCATTCCCTGGCAAACCAATGCGAGCTTGCAGGGCACGCGCCAAAGCGTGTTCGATGCCGATGAAATGACGTGCCTGTATGCGTTTCGACATTGGCGTGATGAGTCGGGTGCTGTGATGAATACAGCGTTATCAGGTGTTGATATTGTTAAACCTACCTGTCCGGTGCTTGTGATGGCATCGGAAAAAGATACCGATGTGCCTTTTGCAGTCACGCAAAAATTGGCTGAAAATCTGAACGCAATGTTCATCCATCTGCCTGAGACCAGCCATGTAGGCCCTCTGCTTGGCAAAAATGCGGCGCAGTGCGCATTGCAGACTGTCGCGTACCTGAATGATATTTTTCCCTGACGTGTAGTTCAGGAATATTTAATTTCCGGGGCCGTATTGTGCACATCACGCCAATTCGGCGTTTGGAGTGGAATATGAAACGTCTCGCCTTGACTGCATTGGCACTTGCATCAACCGCGCTCTCGGGCGCAGCTTTCGCCGATGATTACTACAGCAATTACAATCAGGGTACACGCTCTGGTTATCAATATAATAATGGCTATGAAAGTAATGGTGCACGTTATGACAGCGCACGTGTCATCAGCGTAGACCCGATTATTGACCAGTATTATTCGCAATCACGCCGCGAATGCTGGGTGGCCTCTTCACGTAACAGCCGCTACGGCAATCGCTACAGCAATAATTACAATCGTCGCTATAACAACAACGGCATTGGCAACAATACGCATGCCGTGTTGGGCGGCGTATTGGGTGCCGCCATTGGCAACCATGTCGGTAGTGGTGATGGCCGCCGTGCCGCGACTGCTGTGGGTGCCGTGCTGGGTTATGCCATTGCACGTGATGCACAAAACAATCGTGGCGACAATTATCGTTATTCCAATAATGCTTACGACTCGCGCAATGATAGCTATGGCAATGGTTATTACACCGAGCCCAATGGCCAATTACGCTGCCGCATGGTGAATGACGATAACTACGGCTATGGTTATCAAAATAACCGCTATGACAATAGCCGCGACCATCGCTATGGTCGTGACCACTATGTCAACGAACGCTATCAGGATCGTTATGACCATGACCGTTATGACAATCGTTACGACGATGCCCGAGTCACCGGTTATCGCGTCACGTTTGAGTACCACGGTCAAACCTATACGACCACAACCGACTATCACCCCGGCAGCAATATTCGCGTTCGGGTGAATGTGGAAGCCGATGGTAGTCGTCAAGTGGGCTACAACAGCAGAGATAACGGCTACTCGCGTTATTGATTGATATTAGTAATTGATTGAAAAAGGAGCCGGAAGGCTCCTTTTTTTCTGCTTTTGTGGAAGCTGCTTTAGCAGCGATCAGGCCTTAATCTGATTGAGCATTGGTAGAAAATATCGCATGTATTTAACTTTCAATCGCTGGTAAACCAGCTTGTGTCTTCATTTTGTACTACTGTTGAAGTGAGAGCAGAGTACGGCAAGCCGATAAACAGCAGTGCATGAAGCACGAGTGGGAGCATGAGCTGCCGTACTCTTGACTCTCGCTTAAGCCCGA
>JBOHYH010000025.1:0-13302 GCA_050737775.1 Arenimonas sp. | reverse complement strand
GTGCTGCCCGACCCGATCCCCGGCAAGGGTGAAATGCTCTGCCAGATTTCAAATTTCTGGTTTGATAAAACCGCGCATCTAATTCCAAATCATTTAACGCATGAATCGGTCGCTTCAGTTCTGCCTGCCGGTCTTGACCTGGGCTTGTATGCCAAACGCTCGGTCGTGACCAAGAAGCTGAAACCGGTACCGGTCGAAGCCATTGCCCGCGGCTATATTATTGGCAGCGGCTGGAAGGATTATCAAAGAACCGGCGCCATTTGCGGCATCGAGCTACCCGACGGTTTGCAGCAAGCCGAGCAATTGCCAACGCCGATTTTTACACCCTCGACAAAAGCTGCCGTTGGTGATCACGATGAGAATGTCAGTTTTGACACCATCGTTGAACAAATCGGTGCCGATCTTGCCGAACAAGTGCGGGCAGCAACACTGGAAATATATGAGTTCGCCGCACGCTACGCGATTCAACGCGGCATCATCATTGCAGATACCAAACTCGAATTCGGTCTGGATGAAAACGGCGTGCTGCATGTAATGGATGAAATGCTGACACCGGATTCATCTCGCTTCTGGCCCGCCGATTCCTATCAGCTTGGCATCAGCCCGCCAAGTTATGACAAACAATTCGTGCGTGATTATCTGGAAACACTGGACTGGAATAAAACCGCACCAGGGCCTGCCGTGCCCGCCAGTGTGATTGAAGTGACGCGCGAGAAATACGCCGAAGCTTTGCATCGCCTCGCAGACATCACACTGACATAAACACACATAATTTCCGGGAGAGCATCATGCGCCGAGTCGACGAGCTACTTGATAATTATTCGATGGACCATCAAAACCCCACCAATCAATGGATCCATGTGATTTGCGTGCCGGTGATTGTCTGGTCGGTGACGGCAATGTTGTGGTGTATTCCCTCCCCCCATCGCGACATTAATCCCGGCATCTGGGGTGCACTGGCCATGTTCCTTGCCTGGGCCTATTACTGGCGCCAGTCCAAGAGCCTTGCAATTGGCTTGTTGCTGGCTTTTACCGCTGCCGGTTTTTTGAATCGCTTCATTCTGTACACCTATGGCATTTATGTTCTGTCCGGACTGGCTGTCGGTGTTTTTGTGGTGGCATGGATTGGACAATTTATCGGCCACAAAATCGAGGGCAAGCGCCCAAGCTTTCTGACCGACCTGGTGTATTTGTTGGTTGGCCCGATGTGGACCCTGCGTAAGCTTTATTATCGTCTCGGCATAAAAGCCTAAATGACGCATCACCGAATCGGTGCTCGCGATGGCTTGCTCATCGCGGTCATCTGCTTGGCCTGGGCGGGTAATTTCATTACTACTGCACTGGGTGTAAGAGAACTACCGCCAATATTATTTTCAGCCGTACGCATGGGCATATTGGCTTTGGCCTTGTTGCCATTCCTGAAGATTCCTGCACGCGAACACTGGCCACGACTCACATTGGTTGCGCTGAATAATGGCGCGATACATTTAAGCCTTTGTGCCATTGCCCTGAAACTGGCAGGGGACCTGGCATCGCCCGCTATCGCATTGCAAAGCTATGTCCCGATGTCGGCACTGCTAGCCTGGTGGTTACTTGGCGAACGCTTTGCCTGGCGCACAGGTCTGGCCATTGCGATTTGTTTTGGCGGAGTGTTGATTCTTGGTTTTGATCCGATAGTGCTGGATAAACCTTCTGCGCTCTGGGCAATGCTGGCAGCCGCCTTTTTTCTGGCGCTCGGCACGATCTGGATGCGCGGCCTGCAAGGTGTCGATGTCGTGCAGCAACAAGGCTGGTCGGCAGTGATCAGCGTTGTTCCGATGGTGCTGGTAAGTTTCCTGCTGGAACCCGATGTTGTTCCTTCGATCCAGAACGCCAGTCTGACCACCTGGGCCTGCGTGAGTTATTCCGCGCTCGTTTCTTCGTTACTGGGGCATGGTCTGTATTTTGCCCTTGTAAAACGCCATCCGGTCGCGCAGATCACGCCTTATCTTTTATGTGCACCAGTGATGGCTGTGATATTCGGCATTCTGGTATGGGGCGACAAACCGGGGCCGAAATTATGGATTGGCGGCGCGATGGTGATTGGCGGGGTTTTGATTATTGCTTACCGGAATATTGCCAAGAGCAAAACCTAGGAATCATTTACCACCTGCCCCCCAAATTTTTCGGAATGCCTGACGTAGGGGCGCCTGCTTGCTGCGCCCAGAATCTGTCGCAGTGCTTTGGGCGCAGCAAGCAGGCGCCCCTACGGTGATCATCTTCCGAAAACAAAAAAACGGGCCGAAGCCCGTTTTTTATTTTTACTCAACTGATTGGAAAATTACAGTACCGGCTTCCAGTCATCTTTTTCTTTAGGACGCAGCAACCAGCGGCAAAGTGCCGGCAGGAAGATGATGGCGGCGATCATGTTAACGATAAACATGAAGGTCAGCATAATGCCCATATCGGCCTGGAATTTGAGATCCGAGAACATCCACATCGCCACACCGACTGCCAGAGTTAGAGCAGTGTAGGAAATGGCAATGCCGGTCGTTTTCAATGCGATGAAATAGGATTCGCTCAAGGTATGACCTTGCATCATCGCCTCTCGCATGCGGGCGAAAATATAGATGCCGTAATCGACACCAATACCCACACCCAAGGCCACCACGGTCAAGGTATTCACCTTCATGCCAATATCCAGGAAAGTCATCAGCGTGTGACCTAGTTCGGTGACGAGCACTAGTGGTAATACGATGCAGAGCGCTGCCAACGGGCTACGGAAGCTCAGCAAACACATCAGGAATACCGCACCGTAAAGCAGGTACAAAATCGTATGTTCCGATTCGCGCACGGTGTCGTTAATCGCGGCAGCAACACCCAGATTACCGGTGCCCAGACGAATATTCACGTCATCGGTGGCGTAAGTTTCACCCTTGTCGGTAGCAGCCAATTCGGCGGCGTCACGTTTCTTGGCAAAACCATCCACATACAATTTGTTATCAGTACGGAATTTTTTTGTTTCCGCAACGATGCGATCGATGGTAGTTGCTTTATGGTCGGTGGCAAAAACCATGACCGGCATGGTCCGGCAATCACCATCCAGCAGGCCGCTATCGGTATCAAAGCTTTGTGTCGCCTGACGCAATGTGTCGCTATCGCGTGGCAGCGTACGCCATTTGATGGAACCTTCGTTCCACCCTGCATTGGCGATCTTTGCGGCCATCGGCAAGGTCATGACCTGCTCGACACCTTCAACATTATTCAAGTGCCAGGCCAGACGATCAATCGTTTCCATGGCTTTGTAGCTGCCGGTGCAAGCTGATGGGCCAGCTTCGACAATCACGTTCATGATATCGACACCCAAACCAAATTCCTTGCTGATCGCAACGGCATCCTGGTTGTAACGCGATGCAGGAATGCCGAACGTTTTCATGAATTTGCTTTGTACTGGCGGACGCAGTTCGGCCACGCCCTGCTCGGCATCACCAATCAACACTTTATTGCCCTGCATCCAGGCAAAAAACCAGATCACGGCACCCAGCACGATAATGATGGCAGCAGGTTTTGGTTTACTGAAGCTACTCAGGAATGCCCAGATTTTATCGAATTGGGTCAACTGGCGCAGGCGATAAGCACGCTTGTTATCCATATTGCGGAGCTTGGTATAGCTCAACAGCACGGGCAGTAAAATCAAATCGGTAAGAATGGTGAAAGCCACACCAATCGTGGCAGTGACCGCGAGTTCGCGAATCATCTGGATATTGATCACCATGATCGCGGCAAAGCCGATGCAGCCGGCAACCAATGCAACCGTGCCGGGAATCAGCAAGGCACGGAAAGAATTACGGGCAGCTTCCAGTGGCGGCGACGCATTCTTGGCACGTTCTCTCAATTCGGCGACAGTCCCTTCTTCAAGACCGCCGAAGAAAATCTCGCCACGGAAGCGGTTGATCATTTGCTCGCCATGACTGACGGCAATCGCAAAGATCAGGAACGGCGTCAGCATGTTCATCGGATCGATGCCGTAACCAAGCAGACGCAATGCGCCCAGCATCCACACAACCGATATCATCGCCACAAATACCGTCAACGACGCCAGCTTTATCGAGCTCGAATAGATAAACAGCAACAACCAGGTGAAAGCAATCGTAATAACGAAGAACCAACCGACAGATTTTGCTCCATCGGTAATATCACCAACCACCTTTGCAAACCCGATGATACGAATCTTGATATTGCCCTTTTCGTATTTCTTGCGGAGATTTTCGAAATCGGCGGCAATCTTCGGATAATCGGTTTTCTTGCCTTTGCTTTCCGGAATCAGATCGGCCCAGATCATGGTGCCGGAATAATCCTTCGCCACCAATCGCCCGACAATATTTGCCTTCACGATATTGCTGCGAATCGTGCCGAATTGCTCAGCGTTTCCGGTTCCCGATGAAGGCGAATAACTATTTGGGATAACATTGCCGCCTGCGAAACCGTCTTCCACGACTTCCACAAAACGTACGTTCGGTGTAAACAATGACCGCATGCGGGCATCGTCGGTCGAGTCGAGGCTCATCACTTCGTTGCTGACTTTTTCCAGCGTTCCCATGTACTCGTCGCTGAAAATGTTGCCGTCTTCCGCAAACACCGCCACTAACACACGGTTGGCGCCACCAAAACCTTCTTCGTATTGTTCGAAGGTTTTCATGTACTCATGTTCGCGAGGAATTTGTTTCTTGAAACCGGCATCCACCGTGAGTTGCGATGCAAAATAAAGCATTGCCACCGTGACGGCGGCAAAAATCATCAGCACGACCGGACGCGAACTGAAAACTATTTTTTCAGCAAAATTACAGAATGCCGATGGCTCGTTATTACTAGGAAGGCTCATGGTGTCTCCGTATTTGCTGTAAAGAGTTCGGCACCTTTGTCGCCGACCAGGACCAACTGACCATCACTGGCATTCGCTGCTGCCGCAAATACCGGCACTTCACCCGATTTTGTTTCTACCACGCTGGAAGTAAATGCAGAGGCGGCATCGGTTCTGCGCAATACCATGCCATTTGCACCGACGAGAACGGCACCACCATTCAACAGGTCGACACCACCCATCAAGGTGGCATTGCTACCCGACTCCAGCTTGTTCCAGCTGTCGCCGCGATCGGTCGATTCGAAAATATTGCCGCGTAGTCCATACGCCAGAATATTATTGTCATTCCAGGACATGACACCAAACATTGAGCCCTTGTAAGGGAAGGACAATTTATTCCAGGTGGCGCCCTTATCAGCGGAACGATAAACCGTGCCACGTTCACCGACCAGAACGAGCGTTCCATCTGTGAGTTGCGTCATCGCATTAAAGTGCGGATCTGCTTCGTCGCCCAGGGCAAGATCTTCTTCACTGAAAGTACCGGTCTCGCTCGCAATGGGTGCGGCTTTTGGCGCTGCAACTGCCGTGTTTATCTTGCGTGAGGTCCAGGTAGCGCCGCCGTCCTGGGTTTCCAGCATCAGGCTGTAGGCACCGATGGCAAAACCGTGTTTTGCATCCGTGAAAAGCATATCGAGAATCGGCGAACCTTGTGCCGGATCTTCCGAGCCAGGTACAAAAATATCAATGCGCTGACGAGTCCAGGTTTTTCCGGCATCGACGGAAGAAAGGATAATGCCATCGTGACCGCCGACCCACAGTTGCTGATCAACCGCAGCAATACTGGTGAGTGTTGAACGGGTGGGAATGCTGCTGATTTGGGCCCAGGACTTGCCATCCACCGACGTGAGCACGTGACCACGTTCGCCAACGGCAAAATAACCGGAATTGGTTTGCGTGATATCAAGTAATAATGTATTGGCAGCAAGTGCCATTGTTTCAGTCGGCAATTCCGCTGAATCTGCAGATGCTTTACCTGCTGTTTGTGCAAACAAAGGCAGAGTCATTGCGAGCATGAAAGAAATAAGATAACGCTTACTCGAAGAATGCGAATTCGACATGATGGTCCTTTAGCGTTTTTTTGAAGCTCCCAAAGCAGCCGCGCCCTTGCGGGCGCGGCTTTCAAAACTATCGCTTAGCGTACGCCGCTACTGCGAAGTTCTTGTGGCGAGAAGTTCGCCGGCGAGGTTTGGTAACTGAAGTCGAACGGTTTTTCCTGATTGTCCAACAAGCCCGCAATATAACGGCCCGATTTCAAATCATGATGGGTTTCCAGCGTTGACCAGAAGGTCGGTACTTCGTAGTAGTTGACCGAAGGTGCTTCGGAATAACGCCACATATTGCCTTGACCATCATAATGATCGGTTACCAGAATCTGGTAGCTGTCTTCATCAAGATAGAAAGTACGGCGACTATTGATATGACGCTTACCGGCCTTCAATTTTGCTTCTACCACCCATACGCGATGCAACTCATAACGCAGCAAATCCGGATTCAAATGGTTCGGACGGATGAGGTCTTTTACCTTGGTATTGCCGCTATGAGCCTTGTAGGAGTTGTAAGGCACCAACATTTCTTTTTTGCCTTCCAGCGTCCAGGTAAAACGATCCATTGCACCGTTAAACATGTCGGTCATGTCATTGGTGCGCAGACCATCCGTTGCGGTGCCCGGGTTATCGTAGGCTACGTTGGGTGCGAGACGGACACGACGTTGACCAGGATTATAAATCCAGGCTTTACGTGGCTGTGAAGCAGCATTAAGCGATTCATGCACCAGCAATACCTGACCAGCCAAACGCGGCGGACTCAGCACTTCTTGCTTGAAGTAGATAAGAATATTGTTGATGTTTTCGGAAGTATTGCCCGGCTTGTAATAAAGACCGAGTAATTCTTCTTTCAAACGAACCATTTGATAGGCGCCCGAGGCAGACGGTGCCGCCTGGTTGGCAAAACGTACGCCGGAGATACCCTTGTATTTCAGCTTGTGGTTCCAGATAACTTCATAGGCATTATTTGGAATCGGGAACGGAAAGCCTTCCGCACAGTTTTGAATGCCTTCACCATTTGCTATCAATTTGCATTGAGTCGCATTTTTCTTGGTGAATTCATAAGTTCGCTGCGGAAAGGATGCACTGCGACGGGTCGGATACACGATCATTTTAAAGGTCGGGTATTTTTTGAACATGGCCTGCTGGCCAACCGTCAACTGCTCGGCGTACTGCGTGTAATTGGCAGGTGTGATCGTGAATTTGGGTTTATCGGCTGCAAAAGGATCAGGATGAAACATGCCTGCCTTGTAACTGGCCAACGGACGCGTAATACCACCTTCCCAATCCGGAATGGTGCCTGCTGCGTTACCGGCTTTTTCAGAACCCATAGGTGTCAACTTGCCACCTAATTGTGCTGCCTTGTCTGCACTGACGGCTGCCTGTGCAGTACCAATCGAAAATACTGCTGCACTGGCAACTGCTACTAGTGCGGTTTTATTGAATAATTTCATTCGATGCCCTCCCTATATGGCTTAGAACGAATACTTGACACTGAAAGATGCGAAATCGCGATCACCGATTTGGTTCAGACCATCAGCGCCGTAGAAGCGCGTCCAGCTTAAATCAAAAACCACTTTATTGAGGTAATTAGCTTCAGCGCCGACGGTAAGTGTTTTACGACCTTCCAGGAAGTTGCCACCTGGACCGGGGCTGATACCGTTTACATCATGACTGAAAGCAAGACGTGGGGACAATGTCAGCGTAGTACCCATGAAGCTGTTGTAGTCAGCACGGGCAGCCAAACGGTAACCCCATGAGAATGGAGTCGGGAAACCTTCATTCGTGGTAGCAGGATTACGCAAGCAACCTGGCAGAAGAGCGCCAGCCGGGCCGGTCGCCAAAGCACCCAGAATATTGCATGAGCCGCCCGTATCGGTACCTTCACCTTCGTAACGCAGGACGGAAGGATCTTCCATATCCCAGACCTGAGTCGCGCCAACTTCACCCACCAATGCAATTTGATCAGCACCAAGTGCCTGACCGAAAGCTTTGGTGAAAGTCATTTGCAATTGACTGACTTCCTTTCTCTTGAATCCTACGACTTCCTGACCTGAGCTGTATGTACCCAGCTGACTGACAAAACGGGCACCTGCAGGAGCTCCGCCAGCCTGCAAAATCGGATTCAGGGAAGTCAAAGCTGCGAATAACAGTTCGACGTCATCAACTTGCAATGGTTGATTCGGGCGATAGCTGATTTCACCCTGCCAAGCGATACCGCCCGGAAGCGTGGTATTGAAACTCATGCCGTAAAGTTGAATATCTTCCGGATACTCCACGAAATAGCTCGCGTTGTTACCTGCAGAAGCACCGCCACCAGCAAGGAAACCGGCAGTGTTTACGGCATAACCCGACAACAACGGCACGCGGCTGTGATAGTTCATGGCATAGAACGCAAAATCGGTTTGATTCAGTGCTTCAGAGAAATAACGCAGTGCAAAACCGAATTGTCCGGAATCATCCGTCTTGACATCCGGACCGCGAGGAACCGATTGGCGGCAACCGATGGTAATTGCCAGACCGGCAGATTGTGCTGCACTGAGAGCACTTGCAGGAACGCCTGGAACAAGCAGAGGCCTCAAACCAGGGTTCTCGTTATAGAACGAAACCAATTCGCCGAAACGGTCACTGTTTGCAATGTTACCGCCCGGTCCGCAGGTGGAGGCATAACGTTCTGGATTATTGACAGGCTGTGGATTGATACCAAAACCCAGCATGACGTAAGTACCACCATTGGTACCGAAATCATTCTGACTGAAATAAGTACCCGCCGGATCCGCTTCGGTTTGTTCAAATTCGGTCAGGTAAAAACCTTCTACCGACAAATTATCCGTGATTGAGTAGGAAGCCCAGAGTGCGTCAACAGGCAGGAAGGCCTCTTTGAGTTCTGCACCGGCGACGCGGAGTTTCGAGACATCGATCGGGTTAATGACGTTAATACCGCCTTGAACGAAAGTGCTTTCGCCCCAGCTGATCACTTGTCTACCGACACGCGCGCTTAGTTTGTGGCCACCTAAATCAAAATCACCATAAATGAACGCATCCAGCAGGCGGAAATCCTTACCGACTTTCTCTCTTGCCGCAGCCGATAGATCAGCACGGTTCGCATTTTCCATGTCGTAGAAGTAACTGGCGCGCGCAAACGCACCGAAATTTTTGTATTTCAGATCCAGTTCCGAAGTGACTTTGAAAGCCTGGGAGATAGCATCACCTTGATCGTAAAGCAGGTTGCCGTCTTCACGGTTTACCGAGAATCTGCCTTGCGCCTGTTGCTGCGTAGCAGAACCAGGGAATCCGATGGATCCGCAAGCAGGAATCGGGTTCGCGGGAGTAGCAGCAGGAGGTGCCGCTAACAGAACGTTAAAGCGGCAAAGAAGTGGATCGTAATGTGCCTTACCAATCAGGTTTGAGTCCTGACTTTCGGTACGCCAAGAATAACCAAGGGAAACCGTTGTGTCGAAACTGCCGGTCAACTCGCCCTTTTCAAATTCAAAAGCCTGTACTGCAGGTGCCGCAAGCAACGCAAAAGCGACTGCCATTGCCAAAGGTGCACGAGCTCGGAGCCCGGTGGAACGATTAAGTTTTTTCATTGTTTATTCCTGATCAGCAGCAAAGATTTTTGAATTACAAGCCCCGCGAGACAGATTTGGGAAAATCGTTAAATTTTCGCAATTCTGCACTTTATGTGCGGACGCTCCCCCCGGAGACTCGGTTTCCAGTACTTGCATATTAAGAGTCCGTTAGAAAATGGCAATGCTCGGGCGTACGGTTTAACAAAATATTTTCATGCTGCACTGCACAAAATCGAGCTTTCCCTCTAATTTACGGGCTGAACGGTCTGGGACGGTAGTCAAGCGCTACAGTGGCCACCGTGGCATCAAAGACCAAGTCCTCAGTCAAACGCGCAAAAAAACCCGGTCCGAGCCCAACGCCGAATCCGAAAAACGATGCGAAACGAAACAGCAATCGAAATAAAAAGTTCGGTAATCTAAGTACTTTGGTAGCTGGCAAATGTGCTTTCAAACTACGTAACAGCATATTGTCGAAGGCTAGCGTCTCTCCACCCGGCAAGTCCAGGGTAAGGCTGTCCCCTCCCCGCAACAACAAGGCGCTCAAAATGGCATCGGCGATATCGGCAATGTGCACCGGTTGCCGCAAGCCATCTGCCTTATGCGGCAATACAACAAATCCAAAACGTTTTGCCATACCCAGCCAGCGTGACAAGCTCTGGTCTCGGCCTGCACCATAAATCAGGGTAGGCCGCAGTATCACCAGCGATGCCGACACTCTCTGTGCATGATCTGCAAGCCGCTGTTCGCCCTGCATTAAAATCTGCGCCAGCTTTCTTTCATTGACATCAGGCGAATTTCTTTTTGTAACGATACTGGTCGAACTGAGCGCAATAATTTGCTTCGTTTTTACATTCGACGATGCAAACCATCTTGAGAAAGCATCCAATGGGCCCAGACTGATGATTGCGTCAAAATATTTATCATTTGCTTCAAAATCGGAAAAACCGGCCTCTTGCCAGACAATATTCTGTTCCCTGTTTTTTTTCTGACGGGAAAGCGCAGTCACATGACAAGCGGAGCCACGCAGCAATGGCAGCAATGCGTCGCCAACCTGGCCCGACAAACCAAATATCAGTATAGGACTCATGAAATCTTTTTAAGCCGCCACTTCAGAAACGCAAAAGCGGCAATGGCTGCGATAAACGACGCCAGCAATATCCCCAGTCGATAACTCACCTGCAGCAGCTCGCCCTGCCCTTCAAAGGCAAGCGAACCGATAAACAAGCTCATCGTAAAACCGATTCCACACAACATTGACAAGCCCCAGAGCATTGAAAGATCAAGCCCTTCCGGCAAGCGCACCCATTTCAATTTCAACAAGACATAGGCGGCACCAAAAATTCCGACCTGCTTGCCGACCACCAGACCCATCACTATTCCAAGTGGAATGGCGTCGATCAAATTCGACCATTGCACGCCTTGCAATGACACGCCTGCATTGGCGAAGGCAAAGAGCGGTAAAATAAAATAGGCTACCCAGGGATGCAGAAAGTGCTCCAGCTTTTCAGAGGGCCGCGTGGCATTTGTTTCGGAGCCACCGAGTGGAATAAATAATCCAAGCACGACACCGGCCAGCGTGGCATGCACGCCCGACTTCAGAACAGCAACCCACATCACCAGCCCGATCATCAGATAAACACTCAATCGCATAATGGCCAAGCGATTAAGCAGCCACAACCCTGCGATCGCCATCGCGGCGACTCCAAGTGAAAGCAGTGAGAGATTCGACGTATAGAAAATGGCGATGATGATAATCGCACCCAGATCATCCGCTACCGCGATGGCTGTCAACAATAATTTCAACGCGACCGGCACACGTGAACCGAGCAAGGACAATACGCCTAGCGCAAACGCGATATCGGTGGCAGCCGGAATGGCGGTACCGCTTATTGCGACTGGATCATTCCAGTTGAAGGCGGCATAAAATGCCATCGGCACTACCATGCCGCCCAATGCGCAGATGGCCGGCAATAGGATTTGTTTTCTATCGGCAAACTGGCCTTCGACAAACTCGCGTTTCAATTCAAGGCCGACCAGCAGAAAAAAGATCGCCATCAGGCCATCATTGATCCACAGCACAAGTGGTTTTTTAATGGCGAAATCCGACACGCCAATATGTACCGGAAAATTCAGAAAATTCTGATAGACAATGTCCAAAGTGGAATTGGCGACCAGCAGTGCAATGATTGATGCCGCCACCAGCATAATGCCGCCTGCCGCTTCAAGACGAAAAAATTCGACAAGATGATTCAAGGCGCGCGTCGCTAAGTTTGTTTCGGTCTGCATCGTGACAGGCTTCCAATATTTCGATCTCATGGCAGTATAGCCAATCAATTATCGGCTTGAGTGTGAATCCATGTCAGTACAACGCATTAGTTTGTTCGCCGGACCATTGTTATCGGTTATCGCTGCGTACCTGTGCATGCAAGGCGGTCAAAGTTTTGCGCTTGCCGTGACGGTGGCCGTCACTATTTGTTGTGCGACGTGGTGGCTTACCGAACCCGTTCAAGCCCCGGTAACCGCATTGTTACCGATTGCAGTACTGCCTTTATTGGGTGTACTGACGGCAAAAGAAGTGGCCCAGAGTTATGGTCATGAATTGATTTTGCTGCTTGCCGGCGGCTTCATGCTTTCGCGTGCGCTTGAAAAATCCGGCGCGCATCAGCGCCTGGCAATGACGATGGTGAACGCTTTCGGTGGACGCAGTGGCCGTCATTTACTCTATGGATTTATTGCAGCCACCGGCTTTATCAGTATGTGGATATCAAACACGGCGACGACGCTTCTTATGTTGCCGGTCGCTATCGCCATTCTTGAAACCTATCCCGATAAACGACTGGAAATCCCCCTGGTGTTGTCAATCGCTTATGCAGCAAGTATCGGTGGAATGGGAACTCCGATTGGTTCACCGCCCAATCTTGTTTTCATGCAGGTCTACCAACAAACCACCGGCGTGGCATATGGTTTTTTTGACTGGATGAAAGTCGGCGTACCGGTTGCTGTACTGGGCTTGCTATTGCTGGGCTTGTGGCTGGGCCGAAATTTACGAACTTCGCCTGCAGCACAACTGCCAAATATCGGCAATTGGACTACAGCAGAACGCCGCGCACTGATTGCGTTTGCACTCACCGCAATGGCCTGGATTTTTCGCACCGAACCATTTGGCGGATGGAGCCAATGGCTCGCACTTGAAAAAGCCAATGATGCCAGCGTTGCCCTTATTGCAGTGATTGTTTTGTGCTTGATACCGGATGGCCGCGAAGGTCGTTTACTGGATTGGACATCGGCCGAAAAAATTCCCTGGGGTGCACTGGTTTTATTCGGCGGCGGTATCGCGCTGGCAACAGCTTTTGATAAGTCCGGACTTAGTGATGCGATTGGCAAGCATCTGACAGGTCTTCGTCACTTGCCATTACCTCTACTATTGCTCGGCTTGATGACGGGTGTGGTTTTACTTTCCGAAATTGCCAGCAACACGGCCACTGCCGTTTTATTGATGCCGATTCTTGCCGCAACGGCAAAAGCCATCAATGTCGAACCTGCACTATTGATGTATCCGGCCGTATTGGCTGCCAGTGTCGGATTTATGCTGCCGGTAGCAACTGCACCCAATGCCATTGCTTACGGCACAGGCCGCGTCAGTACACGGCAGATGATCAAGGAAGGTGCCGTGATGGATGTGCTTTGCGTAATCGTTCTATCTGTCGCTTGCTGGGTAGCGTTTCATTAAATATTGCAGGAGGCAGCTTGTTGGTCCCGTAGGGGCGCATGCTTGCTGCGCCCAAGA
>JBOHYH010000024.1:0-1082 GCA_050737775.1 Arenimonas sp. | reverse complement strand
CAACTGGGCGGCAATCAACACGCCAACCAGCATTCCGACCACGCCCCATACGACGGTCATCACTGAAAATTGCAAGACGACCTTGTCGTTATAGGTTTCCGGGCTTGTGCTCATGCTGTTCTCCGTTCTAGCTGAGCCAATTTTCGGATGGATTGGTCGGTGGCCATTTGATTTAGATCAAGTTGATTACGTGGCTGCCCGGGTTTTTGCCAAACCAGGTCAAGCGTCTGTTTACCAGCACACAACCAGTATTTGGCGGCCTTGGTATACTCGGCGGGAAATGACGGCACCGTTTATATGTGTTTGATCAATATGAGGTCTCAGACTTAAGTTATGGCCGATTCGGTAATCGATCTCGTTCGCTTGCGACAAAGTTGCGCGAAATGCTCGCTGCAAACCTTGTGTTTGCCCGCGGCCATTGGTGTAGACGATATGGAACAGCTTGACCGCGTCGTGCGTAATCGCCGTCCCATGGTGATCGGCGACCATTTATACCGGTCGGGCCAGACGCTGAGCGCGCTTTACGTCGCTCGCGAAGGTGCGTTCAAAACCACGATCACCGATGAGCAGGGCCAGAGCCAGGTTATCGGTTTCCATTTGCCCGGTGAGCTGATTGGGCTGGATGCGCTGGGCTCCGGTACGCATGCTTGCGATGCCCAGGCGTTGACGCAAGCCAATGTGTGCGAGGTGCCATTGTCACAGCTGGAAGCGGTTGCTGCACAAGTACCGGGTTTGCAACATCAATTGCTCAGAATTATTGGACAGAGCATAAACAGGGACCATAGCCATCTGGAAATGCTCGGCGTAAAAAGTGCCAGCGATCGCATGGCGCTTTTCCTGCATGGTTTATCCGAACGCTATCGTTTGCTGGGCCGTCCGGCCGAATTGATCGTGTTGCCGATGAGTCGGCAGGATATCGGCAGTTATCTCGGTCTGGTGATCGAAACCGTCAGCCGTAGCTTCAACAAGTTGCAGGAAGACGGAGTGATCAGCGTGCACGGCCGGCAAGTGAAAATTCTTGACATGAAACGGCTGTCGGCAATGGCGCACATAACGCCCGACAAAATCGCCTGCCAAAAAAT
>JBOHYH010000023.1:0-1552 GCA_050737775.1 Arenimonas sp. | reverse complement strand
CGTTTGAGCCGCGTTGAATAAGCACCCGATTTCCAAAAAGCACTACGTAAACATTAGGCTTTCCCGGGGGGCAAAGGACTTAATCAGCGTAGCCTTAGTAAGAAATAAATCTACATTTGAAAATATAAAGTTATTAGGAGACACCGCATGGCACCCAATAAATTGGTAGTGGAAAACTTGTACAAGATATTTGACCACGAACCAAATGATGCTTTGGCCATGCTGAAACAAGGCGTGAAAAAGGAAGACGTGTTCTCCAGGACCGGCAAGGTAGTCGGGGTCAACAATGTCTCGTTTAATGTGAATGAGGGTGAAATATTTGTTTTGATGGGCTTGTCCGGTTCCGGAAAATCCACGCTGATTCGCCTTATCAATCGCCTGGTTGATCCATCTGCCGGCAAAATTTGTGTCGATGGTCAGGATGTTGCCAGGTTATCAACGAAGGAGTTGGTACGATTGCGCCGCCATGACATGAGCATGGTGTTTCAGTCTTTTGCACTGATGCCACATCGCAATATCTTGGATAACGCCACATTCGGGCTTGAAATCGCAGGTGTTGCACGTAAAGAACGCGAGCAGCGCGCGATGCAAGTTTTGGAGCAGGTAGGACTGGGTTCCTATGCCAAAAAATACCCCCATCAACTTTCGGGTGGCATGCAGCAGCGGGTGGGCTTGGCGCGGGCCTTGGCTGTCAATCCTTCCCTGATGCTGATGGATGAGGCATTTTCTGCACTTGATCCGCTAAAACGCAAGGAAATGCAAGATGTTTTATTGAACCTGCAGAGTGAACAGCGTCGGACCATTTTATTCGTGTCGCACGATCTGGAAGAGGCCTTGCGCATCGGCAACCGTATTGCCATTATGGAAGGTGGGCGCTTGGTTCAGGTCGGCACCCCGCAAGAAATCATTGAGAACCCGGCGGACGAATACGTCCGTGCTTTCTTCAAAAGCGTGGACACATCGCGCTATTTGGTTGCGGCTGACTTACTCGATGCAGCCGGCATTCCGATTTTGGTAAAAGATCAAACCATAGGCGCGCAACCCGCTTGGCAACCATGGTTGGCCTTTGTCAATCAGGAACGAAAGTGGCTAGGCATGATCTGTGCCGAGGCCCTTTCCGCGAGTGGCAACCCGGCTCAGGCTATACAGGCACAGCATACCGCCGTGTCAGAACGCACAACATTGCATGAAATTTTGCCGCGTTTATTGGGAAAGAAGGCGACGCCACTGCCGGTGGTGGATAGCAACGGTTCTTATCTGGGGGTAATTACCGCCACCAGTGCGTTGCGTAAAATTTCGCAAGGAGCCGACCATGTTTGAATTTCTTCGTCAGTTTTTTACCAATCCCCGTGATTACCTACCGATTGGCAAATGGGTCAATAATTTCATCGCCTATTTGCTGCATCACAACAGTTCCGCCTTCGATGCCATTGGCAAAACCATAGATGGATTTGCCCAAGGGATTGAACTGGGCTTGCAAGCCCGGCCCGTATGGTTGTTGATCGGGCTTTTTGTCGCTGTTGGCTTTTGGCGCTTGCGGTGGAAATTTGCC
>JBOHYH010000022.1:0-23053 GCA_050737775.1 Arenimonas sp. | reverse complement strand
GGCACTCAAGGCTTTTGTCCATTCGGGTGAAATCGCCATCAAGCAAGTGCGGCAATTTGAAGAACTGGCAGGTGAAGACGTGATTCTGATTCATCGCCTGTTGAAGAATCAGGTCCCTTCACGTGATTACGTATTGATAACCGAAGTCGCTCGTGCAAATGCGGAACTTGATACTCACGATTTACAAAGCCATCTTGAGAACCTGGAAGGCGTTGGTGAAACGCGTCTGTGGCTAACCGATTCGACCCGAATGCAATAATAAATAGCTTACATCTGACGAAACAAATGCAGATAACTTCTGCTCACGGGCAGCACTTCCTTGCGTCCCTTTAGATGGATGTCGGCAGTTTCATTGTCGCCACGTATCACATGACTGATTGAATGCAGATTTACGACTACCGAACGATGCACGCGTACAAACTGCCCATCATCGAGTTGCGACATCAGCTCTTTCAGCGGAGTGCGAATCAGGGCCTCACCCGACTTGCCCTGATCACCACGCCAGGCAATCAAAGTGTATTTTTCATCAGATCGCAGGAAATCGATTTCATCAACCGAAATCAGACGTAATGCCTGTCCGACCGACGCACGTATCCAGCGCAACGGCTCCGGCGTTTTTTTCTTCTGCAAGTGTGCTGCTAGTTGATTCAACAAATTGTCAATATTCGGTGCCGGTTGCGCGGCGCTCAAACGTTGTTTCAAACGCGCGACTGTATCGGATAAACGATTCGCCTCAACCGGTTTCACTAGATAATCCAGCGCGCCTTGCTCGAAAGCCTGAACTGCATACTCGCTATACGCAGTTACGAAAACGAGGTGAGCACGGCGTCCAATTTCCCTTGCGGCCTCAACGCCGGAAAGACCGGGCATGTGCACATCGAGAAAGCAGATATCGGGTTGCAAATTTTCAAATTGCGTAATGGCTTCACGACCATTACGTGCCTGTGCAATCACGTTAAGCTCTGGCCAGGCTTCGGTCAGCAAGCGAATTAATGCCTTGCGTAGCAACGGTTCGTCATCGGCAATCAATGCAGTTGGACGCCCTTCGATCATGCAACACTCCGCCGTACGGGAAATTCAAGTTTAGCGCAAACGCCGCGAGGTTCTAGCTCTGCCAGACTCACCTGTACATCATTACCGAAGGCTAGCTGCAATCGTTCCTGCAGAGTGGCCAAGCCTGTGCCCAATCCTTCAGTGCCCTGACGCAAGCCGACCCCGGAATCCAGAACGCCGATGCGGCAACGCCCTTCTCTAACACTCACTCGCACTTCAATGCGACCACCCTCTTCACTGGGATCGATACCATGACGCACCGCATTTTCAACCAAGGTAAGCAAGGTCATTGGGGGGCAGAATATCGACAAAGCGACATCTTCTACCTGCAATGAGAACTGTAAACGATCCGGCATGCGCATATGCATCACATCGAGGTAGGCACGGACCAGTTCAATTTCTTGCGACAAGGTGGTGCCAGGTTCGTGCAAACGCGGAACCGCGGCGCGCAAATACGAGATCAGACTACCAAGCACCGTCGAAGCCTGCGGTGATCCTGAGTCCACCAGCTCCCGTATATTGGCCAGCGTATTAAACAAGAAGTGTGGCTCGACTTGTGCTTGCAGTAATCGCAAACGAGCATCGACCTCTTTACGCTCGAATTCGCTACGCTCAAGCTCGAATGCCAGCGCTTGCCGCTGCGCCTCGCCACTGATTTGGCGATACAAGGCCGACATCGCAATCCATGGCGTTACCAACAAGCCGAATCCACAAAACTTTCCGAAACCGGCCAAACGTGTCTTGTTTAACATCCAGGGTGTTGGATCTCCCAATGTCGTCAGCGAATAGGCAATTGCTGTTGCGAACGGAACCACCAGTGCCACACCGACAACCTGTAATGCCCATCGTGCCATCCACTTTGGCAATCGTGCAGGCCAGACTTCCAGCACACCAAAGACCAGCAACTGAACAAGTCCGATGAATACCAAACGGACATAAAGAAGTGCCCACGAAGCCTCCCAACCGATCAACATGGGAAGACTTAACACCACACTCGAAACAAGCACGATGCGCACGCGACGCCAGCTATATACCCGTGCTAATCCTCGTGCTGGTAATGATTTAGCGTCAGAATTCATGGCATTAAGATACCAATAAACGCGGCTTTTGTTTTTTCGGTATTACCGCGATATGACTTGCCATCACATCAGTCTTGGCAACCACAGGATCATCGATGCTGCTACTACGCCCGCCGCAGTCAGCAAGGTAGCTATCATCAAGCACGCAGCAACGGCAATACGAGTGCTGGCAGCCTGACTGGCCTGAGCACGAAAATAAAGTTCAAGTATGAGCAGTGGCAACAGGTATTGCGCGAATGCCAGAATGGTAAGCGCCGGCCCCCGAAAGGTTTCAGGATCGAAACCGACCGGCCCTTGGTTCACGACAATCCAGAGCATCAAACCGATACGGAAAAACCAGACACCGCTGACGACCAGAAATAGACGCAAGGCCCAACGCCGATGCAAATCGAAACGGCGTGCACGCGCCAAACGATAGGCCATGACCGCGCAAACAATAATCAGCAAAGCATTGATGATGATGGCGATGTGTTGCGATAAGCCGCCAGAACCGCCACGCGTCAAGACCATGATGATTCCGCCAATGGCCATCATCAATACCGAGCAGATATACACTCTTCCGTTCCACCAGTGAAATACGGGAGCGATCTGGCGTAACTTCTGCAGCAACTGCAAGGCGCCGCCGACTGTCACGATCACGGCAAACAACAGATGCAATGACACGATAATATTACCCATGGTGTCACCGGCAACGTAACCATGTGGCAAGACCTTGTTCCAGGTTTCCAGCTCGCCGCGCATAGCGGCGGCTCCGTAAAAACCAATCACGTACATGACGAACATCAACTGCCCCGATACCGCCACGATAAACCACGATATCGCCATTGCTTTGAGCATCGAACCGGCCTTTCGGGCAGAGTCGCTCATGAATTTGCTTACCGAGTCTGATGGATTGGCTGGCAAGGAAGACACATTGATAGATGGCGTCATGGAAGTCCCGGATCTTTGTTTGTACGCCAGTATTGTCCGAGACAATGCAACGCAGAAGCACCAAGGGACGAGCCGCATTTCCGTCTAGATGAAATACGTCTGGCAAGGACGAACTGCAAAACCACCATGCTATTTAGAATTTCGATGAGATTGAAATTGACAATATCGGCTTCCATCACTCCTCGCGGTCACTCAATACCGCTTACCCGCCATTCATCGCATACCGCTTCCATGGGCAATAGCAAATAGCGACATTGGTTCGCGTTACCGAGCAAACCAGGGAGTAGCCTCGATGAAATGGATACATATTATTGCTGGACTTTTATCGCTGATAACCGGAGCGATTGCACTCTATTCTGTAAAAGGATCAACATGGCATCGCAAGAGCGGAATGCTTTTCGCCATCGCGATGGTGGTGATGACTTCCAGTGCGGTCTTGATCGCGACATTCTTTAGTCCAAACCGTGTGAACATTGTTGCCGGCAGCTTAACGTTCTACCTGGTTTGCAGCGGACTATTAACAGTTAAACGACCCGTCGAGCAGATACGCCAAGTAACAACAGGTTTCATGCTACTTGCCTTTACCATAAGCGCCTATGCTTTCAGTCTGGGCCTTCAAGGCCTTGATAATCCAAAAGGCATTGTAGATAAAGTGCCGATGCAGGCGGTTTTCATGTTTGCGACCGTGGGACTGACAGGTGCAATACTCGATGCACGCATGTTACTGGCAGGCAGTATTCAGGGAGCACATCGACTGGCGAGACATTTATGGCGCATGAGCTTTGCCATGTGGATTGCAACCATGTCGTTTTTTCTAGGTCAGGCGAAATTCTTTCCCGATCCGATTCGCAAGTCCGGTTTACTGACTATTCCTGTCTTAATGGTGCTTGCGATCATGCTTTACTGGCTGGTGCGTGTACTTTGGAAAGGGAAGAATCCCGCAATGCTTCCGGCAAGCTTAAAAGAAGACGGGGTGGATTCTTTGATCAACACCTGAAACCCTTTCTGCGGCAAGCCTTCGCCGACTTATCGCGTTTGATGATAATTTTGTCGTAATCTACCCGCTCCTGTCATGGCATCGGTTGAGCATGCAAACTTTCATCAAAAAACTTTTCTGGTTGGCGATTGCGGCTTTGGCCGCCTCTTGTCTTGCGGTCTTGGCATTGAATCGCGGCGAGACTATCAATGCCGCCTGGGTAATCGGTGCAACGGTCGCCATACAAATGATCGGCTATCGTTTTTACAGCCGCTACATTGCCGATAAAGTACTGGGGCTGGATGGTAGCCGAGCAACGCCAGCAGTAAGACGCAATGATGGCCTCGACTACGTTCCGACGGATCGCTGGGTGGTGTTTGGTCACCATTTTGCCGCCATCGCCGGCGCCGGCCCGCTAGTTGGACCTGTGCTTGCAGCGCAGATGGGCTATTTACCCGGATTATTGTGGTTGTTATTTGGTGTTGTGCTGGCGGGTGCAGTGCAGGATTTTGTCATGCTGTTTTTTTCATTGCGTCGCGATGGTAGTTCACTCGGAGAAATGATTCGCAGTGAAATCGGCCCTGCTGCCGGTGTGATCACCATGCTCGGCATTCTCCTGATAATGATGATCCTGCTTGCCGTGCTTGGTTTGGTCGTTGTCAAAGCACTGGCGATTAGTCCCTGGGGCACATTTACCGTCGCAATGACCATCCCTATTGCATTGCTGATGGGTATCTACATGCGTTACCTCCGGCCCGGACGCGTGCTGGAAGTGTCAATTCTTGGATTGGTGCTATTGCTGCTGTCGATTCATTTTGGTGGCATCGTCGCGAATGACCCAAACTGGGCGCCACTATTTACCTTCGATGGAAAAGCGCTGGCCTGGATGATAATCGGCTACGGTTTCCTCGCCTCCGTGTTGCCAGTGTGGTTGCTACTGGCGCCGCGCGATTACCTCAGCACATTCCTGAAGCTTGGCACTGTGCTCTTGCTGGCAATCGCTGTTGTGATTGCAATGCCGCAACTAAAAATGCCTGCCATTACCCAATTCATCGACGGTAGCGGCCCGGTCTTTGCCGGCAGCCTGTTCCCATTCCTCTTCATCACGATTGCCTGCGGTGCTGTCTCGGGTTGGCATGCGCTAGTATCGTCGGGTACCACGCCGAAATTATTGGCGAATGAATCCGACGCCCGCATGATTGGCTACGGCGCCATGCTGATGGAATGCTTCGTCGCAGTGACTGCATTGATTGCCGCCTGCGCATTGCAGCCGGGCGTCTATTTCGCAATGAATTCGCCGGCGGCGATCATTGGTAGCGACGTGCAGCAGGTTGCTGCCACCATCAGCCAATGGGGCTTCGTTATCACACCGGAAATGCTGACGCAAACCGCCGATCAAATCGGTGAAACGACAATTCTCTCGCGCACTGGCGGTGCACCTACCTTGGCTGTGGGCATGGCGCAAATTCTCAATCAGATATTTACCGGGCCGGGCATGCTGGCGTTCTGGTATCACTATGCGATCCTGTTTGAAGCCTTGTTTATTCTGACCACCGTCGACGCAGGCACGCGTATTGGACGCTTTCTGATTCAGGATCTCATTGGTACCGTGTGGGCACCCATGAAGCGGACTGACTCGTGGCTGGCAAATATTCTTGCGACGGGATTATGTGTCTCGGCCTGGGGCTATTTCCTGTACCAAGGCGTAGTCGATCCACTCGGAGGCATCAACACATTGTGGCCTTTGTTCGGAATGGCCAATCAAATGTTGGCTGCCATTGCACTTACGTTTGCCAGCGTCTGTCTGGTCAAGATGAAACGCGAGCGCTATCTTTGGATCACAGTATTGCCAACTGCCTGGCTGGTGATCTGCACGCTGACAACGGGCTGGATGAAGCTGTTTAGCGAAGATGTCCGCATCGGATTTCTGTCGCACGCACGCAAATTTTCTGATGCCATTGATAGCGGAACCGTGCTCGCACCGGCAAAGTCGATAGAAGAAATGCATCGCGTACTGCAAAACGATTACGTGAATGCAACGCTCACCGTCATACTGATGGCGCTGGTCGTGGCATTGGTAACATTGGGCTTGCGAGCAGCTTTAAAAGCCAGGAAATCACTGGCGATTACGGCACAGGAGACACCGTATGTGGCGGCCTGATCTTGTCTTGCTTGTGTGGAAACGTGCCAGACAATTGGCACGCAGCGCGATCGGCGTACCCGACTATGAAACCTATCTGCGCCATTGTCGGGAGCATCATCCAGAACGCACACCCATGAGCTATGCCGAATTCTTCACGGAACGCCAGGCTGCACGTTATCGTGGCACAGGTGGGCGCTGTTGCTGATTTCGACAGCATCTTTTCAAAGTCGCTCATCCAGACGTTTTATTCTCTGAAGTCCAGACGGGCTAAAGCATCTTGTGTTTTTCTTCAGGATATCCAATGGCAGCGAACAAGTTTTTGACATGGAAGGCAATACGCCGTTTGTTCTGGCTCACAATCGCATTGACGCTACTTTGGATTTACGTATTGCGTCCGGTGGCACCACGAACCGGACCAACGCCGATGGAACTAAACGATAGCTGGACTATCGGAGCAAATGCCGACAATGGTTTTGATACGAATGCTTTGCACAAGACGATTGAAGCGAGCCTGGATGGTCCTTTCAACATCCACAGCGTGATCGTCGAACGGCATGGTAATCTTGTGGCCGAATATTACCAAGGTGGTCGTGATCGTTCTATTTATGGATTGATCTCGGCACCACATAGTTTTAATCCGGACGAAAAACATGACGTACGTTCGATCGGGAAAAGTGTTACCAGCTTATTGTTCGGCATCGCCCTGCAACAGGGTTCAATCGGTGAGACTTCTACCCCCGTACTAGACTTTTATCCGGAACTGGACAAGCTAGCCACGCCCGGAAAAAAGCTTATCACGCTGGAAGACTTACTCAATATGAGTACTGGCTTGCGTTGGCAGGAGGGTGAGAGTTTCTTTAATGACGAACTGGATCTGATGTGGAAAGACAATATTCCGGAGTATGTACTTAGCCACGAACTCGAAGGAACACCCGGTACAGCGTTCCGCTATAACGGCGGTGGCACTGCATTATTGGCAGACATCATCTCGAAAAAGACTCACCAATCACTGGATGAATACGCAGACGACAATTTGTTCCAACCGCTCGGAATTCGGGATTGGGAATGGGTCAGTGATCTCCATGGTCGACCAATGTCGTTTAATGGGCTGCGGATGCGACCTCGCGACCTCTTGAAAATAGGTCGTTTGGTGCTAGATAACGGACGCTGGCATAACAAGCAAATTGTGCCGAACGCTTGGATAGAAGCCTCATTGACGCCGAAGTTTGATACCGGCGTCAGAGATTTCCGCTATGGCTATCAATGGTGGGCCGGCACCGTCGAGTGGCAAGGCAAGAAAATACCCTGGCATGCGGGGTTTGGTAACGGCGGCCAACGTCTTTATATCGTGCCTGATCTAGACCTTGCGATTGTTACCACGGCAGGTGCCTACGACGAACTGCCCACGGCGATTCGCGTAAATGACCTCTTGCAGGAAATTGTACTGACGGTAAAGAAATAGTTCGATGTAAAAATGCATGACGACCCGCATCAAAAAAATACCCGGTTTACCGGGTATTTTTTTGATCTGGATCAAACGGCCACTCAAGGTCTGAATCGCGAACCATTATCGACCAACACATAGTTACAGGTTCCGTCGGTATTCCACTGGAAATAGATATACGACTCATCGCTGATACTGCGAATGGCATCAACCATGTTCACATTGGTCGTGTAACAGCTTCTGCTAACGCCCGCAGCATTGACTGCATAGCAATTCGCCGATCCACCGCTGCTGTACGCATTATGGTAGCAACCGATGTATTGAACCGTGTCTGACGAAGCACGCGCGCCATACATCGTACCGACTGCATATTTGTAAGCATCGTTAATATTCACGGGAACGCTATAAGACAGCCCCGCCATCGCAGCTCCGGCAACAGCCGTGAGTGCACACGCTGTTAATACCGACAGGCCATTACGCAAAATTTTGCTTTTCATTTTCAATATTCCTCAAGGGTGTTTGCTTGCTGATGAAATCTTCGACTAATGGTTCCTGGGTTGAATGCGGCCATTATTAATCGCTCGAGCCAAGGCGGCTGATAATTGATGTTGTTCCGCGGCCGGGAATTGCCCAAACTGGGCTTGAAACAGCATTAATTCTTCCTGTGTCATCGGCTCTTTCGGCAGCATTGCCAAGAGTTTTTTATCTGCTGCTGCAGCTTCGGCACTGCCTGAAACATTTGTTAGGGATCCTGATTGTGCAGAAGAAACTTCCGTAGTCCTGGTCGCTTCCAGGCTCGCGAGTCGTGAACTGATTTGCGCCAGTAACACCGTCTGCTGATTTTCGCCCGACTTTGCATCTATCCCGCCTCCTGTTTCTCTATTCGTTTCTGACACGACAGTACCCCGTCCTGCCGACAACGCAGTTTCCACTCGATAGATCAGCCATGCCTGCATGGCCATCAGGCACAATAAAACAATGGTTTGCATGCTGTAATGACGGGACATAATTTTTTCGTTACCTCCATGATCAATAAGAACATTAGCCGATGACTCTTGCAGTAGTACGCAGTCAGGCTCGTGATGCGGCCATGTGAGATATGATTTCCATAGCGGATATAGCATTACAGCTTGCTTACCGTTTGATGAACATATAAAAAATACCGGGCACCATGCGAATGCCACTTTGCTAAAGTGACGACCATGATTAAATCGTTCGCAGTCCGTGCATGGCCAATGGCATTAGTCTTTTCCATCCTTGCATTGCTCCCGGGCTGCGAGAAGGACGAGCAGACACCTGCTGAAACCAGGGCACAACTTAAACATCTGATTCCAGCCACGGTGAAAGACCGTGACGGTTGGGCAGCCGATATCCAATATGCGTTCACCGCGTTGAAGATCGAACCTTCCCCGCAAAATATGTGCTCGGTACTCGCCATTACGGAGCAGGAATCTACCTACAATGCCAACCCGCCGGTTCCAGGGCTCGGCAAGATCGCCTTGAAGGAAATAGTAGATCGCGCAGCACGGTCGCATGTCCCCGAGTTTGTCGTCTTCGGCGCACTGCAATTTAAATCACCCAATGGTGAAAGCTGGGAAACCCGGATTGGCGCTGTGCGTACCGAAAAAGAGTTAAGCGATATTTTCGAAGAAATGATTGCATCAGTCCCCATGGGAAAACGCTTGCTGGGTAGTCTTAACCCTGTGCACACTGGTGGCCCGATGCAAGTCAGCATTGCCTATGCCGAGTCGCATGCGAAACAACGGCCCTACCCTTATACCGCTCAAGATACATCCATTCGCCATGAAGTGTTCACCCGTCGCGGCGGCATGTATTTCGGTATCGCTCATTTGCTGGATTACCCGAATTCCTACGAAAACCCGCTATTTCGCTTTGCCGATTTCAACGCCGGCCACTATGCAAGTCGCAATGCCGCGTTTCAGAATGCGGTTGCCGTCGCAACAGGCATCGGGTTGGATCTGGATGGCGATTTGATTCGATATAAGAAAGACAGGAATAACAAAAAGAATTCCCCAAGTGCCACTGAATCAGCCGTGCGCAGCATGGCAGTTGAACTCAGGATGACATATGAACAAATCCATAGCGCTTTGTTGAAGTCGTGTGATAACCGCTTTGAACGTAGCGAAATTTATATTCGCGTTTTTGAAATTGCGGACTTGCGCAATAGCAAACCCTTGCCGCGCGCCACACTCCCCCGCATACGCCTTCAAAGCCCCAAGATCACTCGCAAGCTGACTACGGAATGGTTTGCCACGCGTGTCAATAATCGCTATAAAAAATGTATGACACGAGTTGAAAAATAAGGCGTGGTCCTCAGGAACCCCTTTAAAAGACGCGTTCAAGCCGCGTAGCATCAGCATTTCGCTCCTTCATCAGAGTTTTGGCGTGTGTTAAACTGTCGGCACTAAGTAGTAGAAATAACAAGGTCACAAGCATCGAGATCGCACGCTTGGAATTCCTGCCAACGCATTCACGATTGTTTACGCACAAGAAAGTTAAATGCAAATGACACAAAACACTTCCGCAACGTCCGGCATTCCGGCAGACAGCGACAGCGCGAATTTACCGCCAACTTCCGTGCAGGCAAGCAGCGAAGCGCCCAGAGTGGAATATTCCCTTTCTGGCGGCCTGGTTGCAAGATTGGCGCGCCTGAACATTGCGCTGGCATTTACTTCTTACCAATCAAGTTGCTTGTATCTATTGGGGCGCGATCCGAAAGGCGGCGCACATTTGCATCAATCGGCCATGCCAAAACCCATGGGCCTGTGCAACGATGGCAATGGTGGGCTGGTATTGTCGGCCGGCGCAGAAATTCTGCATTTCGCCAATATTCTCAATCCCGGTCAACAGATCAACCGCACCTTTGATGCCTGCTATCTGGCCCGGACCGTACACGTGACCGGTGCTCTGGATGCACATGATGTTGGCGTTGATAAAAACGGCGACATCGTTTTTGTCAATACACGCTTCAATTGCTTGTCGACTGTTTCATCACGGCATAGTTTCGAAATGCTGTGGAAGCCACCGTTTATTTCCGGATTGATCGATGAAGATCGCTGCCATCTGAATGGATTGGCGATGCAAGACGGCGAAGCCGCCTATGTGACTGCGGTGAGTCGTTCCGACACTATTGATGGTTGGCGTGACCGTCGTGCCGATGGCGGGATCGTCATCGACGTGCGCACCAATGAAATCATATGCGAAGGGCTTTCGATGCCCCATTCGCCTCGTCTGCATAACGGTCAACTCTGGGTACTCAACGCAGGCACCGGCGAGTTGGGCGTGGTCAATCGCTCCGAAGGCGGCATGGGCAAATTCGAGCCTCGCGTGTTTTGTCCCGGTTTTTTGCGTGGTTTGGCGTTTCATGACAAATACGCTTTTGTCGGGCTTTCCAAGCCACGCTACAAACGCTTTGAAGGCTTGGCGTTAGACGAAAAACTCAAGGCTGCCGACTCCGAGCCCTGGTGCGGCATACAGGTAATCGATCTTGAAAAAAATTGCTGCATCGACTGGTTCCGTATCGATGGCAATGTCAGCGAGCTGTACGACCTCGAAGTCATTCCGAATGTCATTTGCCCGATGACAGTATCACCAGGTACCGGCGATGCTGCCAACTTGATTACCTACGGCGTTTAATCCCGGAACAATTCCTATCCATCTGCATTTTAGATAAAAAGAAATAGACCTAACATGAAAAAAAATAATCGCGCAATTCACGGCACGCGCCTGGCAGTCACCAACGCCATCGCATCTGCCATGTTGCTGGTCTATGGTCGAAGCGCTTATGCAGGCACTTGCGTCGAAACGCCAGTCGCTTCAGGCAACTGGGTTTGCTCGGGTGCTGCGGGTGCAGATACAGCGCAGCCCATCATCGGCTCGCCGGTTACTGTGACGACTACGCCTGGGTTTGGTATCAATACGGCGGCTGGGAATGCGTTGACGGTTACGGGCAACGGCGGTTTAGTATTCACAGATGCACAAACATCCTTCATTACTGGAGCAGATGGCGCTATTCATGCAGTAAATAATGCAACCGGCAGCATGAACATTACAACCAATGGAACAGCCATTGGTAATATGAATGGTATTTATGCACGCAACTACGGCTCCGGAACTACAAACATCATAACGACCGGGATGGTGTCAGGAACATTCTACAGCGGGATTAATGCCCGTTCTTATGGTAACGGTCTATCGATCACAGCGGCTGATGTAACAGGTGGCCTTAGAGGGATTTCTGCTAACAACCTTGGCTCTGGTTCAACCATCATCACGGCAACCGGAACCATCACCGGAACAATCGATAGCGGAATTCTCGGCACTAATTTTGGCAATGCCGATAATCTGACAATCACTGCAAACAATGTTGTTGGCGGCCAGGTTGGCATTCGTGCCCAAAACATGGGTTCCGGCGAAACAAATATCAACACAACTGGAGCAATAAGCGGTACAGCCGCAACCGGAATTTATGCAGTAAATGTTGGAGCAGCCACCGATCTGACCATTATGGCTAACAACGTGTATGGCGGGCAAAACGGGATTCTTGTCGATAACTCAGGTATTGGTGCGACCACTGTGTCTATTACCGGAACAGCTATCGGAAACACTAGCGTCGGCATTGGTGTCACCAATGCTGGAACTGCTACGGACCTTACAATTACCGCAGCTGATGTGATCGGTGGCAACGGCGGAATTGGAGCTAGCAACCGTGGAACCGGGGCTACTACCATCACTACAACAGGAACGGTCACTGGACAATCCTTCGGGATCGCTGCCAACAATTTGGCCAACGCTACTGATATGACTATTACTGCAGTTGATGTAACTGGCGGTCAATATGGTATTCGCGCTTTCGCTTATGGTACCGGCGCGAACACGGTCACTGTGACCGGAACAGTCACTGGCACCGCCGTTCAAGGCATAGCAGCCCAGAACAATGTTGCCGGTACGGACCTTACCGTGACAGCAGTTGATGTTACTGGCGGCCAATTGGGCATTGGAGCGTTTAACCAGGGCACAGGTGCGACCACGGTTACTTCGACCGGAACAGTAACAGGAAATACCTATTTAGGAATCGATGCACGCACCTCCGCGAGTGGTCTTACGATTAATGCGGTAAATGTTACTGGCGGCCGAAGTGGTATCTACGCGATCAATATCGGTACAGGCGCAACGACGGTCACGACGACTGGCACGGTGACCGCTACAAATTATTTCGGAATTTTGGCTACGACGGGACCATACGGTACAGATATCACCGTGACCACGGTTGATGTAAGTGGAGGACGATACGGAATCAGCACCACAAACTACGGTAGTGGCTCGACCACCATCATGGCAAGCGGGCTTACAAGCGGTCTTTACAATGGCATCTCCGCAACCAATTTGGGTACTGACCTGACGATAACGGCTAATGATGTATCTGGAAGAAACTTCGGGATATTAGCTGCCAACTTCGGATCCGGAGCGATGGTTGTGAACTCGACCGGTACGGTCACTTCAGCCACCGGCAGGGGAATTGCAGTCCGTAACGAGGGCACAGATTTAACGATCAACACGATGGCAGTCACCGGTGGAATACATGCACTGAGTTATGGGACCGGTATTTCTACAATTACCGCTAACGGTTTAGTTACAGGAGGCATTCATGCACGTAATTCCTTTTACTCGACTGGACTGACGATTAGTGCTGCCAGCGTTACTGACGACCGAATCGGCATCGAAGCACGCAACTACGGGTACGGCGCCACTTCGATCACGTCTACCGGTACTGTTTCCGGGACAAACTACTTCGGGATATACGCTCGCAATCTCTTCGGAACAGATCTGTCGATTGCAGTTGCAGATGTACATGGCGGCTTTACAGGTATACATGCGCGCGGATACTTAACTGGCAACATAAACATAACCTCTTCCGGCACTGTCAGCGGTACAACGACTGATGGAATTTATTCAATCACGCAGGGCACCACTTTAGCGATAACCGCAAATCACGTCAGTGGAGGCCAGAACGGAATTTCCGTTGCTCACAATGGCACAGGCCCGACTACGATATCCGTCAACGGAAACATTACCGGCGGTACCGGTTACGGCATCAATACGCAGACAACAGCAGACAATTCGACCACTATCAATCTCGCCGCAACTTCCTCGGTGACGGCATCGTCTGGCAATGCAATCGTCAATAATTTTGGCAACAGTATCGTCAACATGGCGTCAGGCGCAGTCATCAACGGCACGGTTCGCTTGAACGCAGGCGATGACGTATTCAATGTTGCCAATGGCGCCTCCATGAACAGCATTACAGCGCTCGACGGCGGTGACGATGCATTACTCGGCGATGGCTTTGTCGATATTCTGAATCTTAACTCTGCATGGTCCGGCAATCTCAACGGCGCCAACATAGTCAATTGGGAATTCATCAATATCAATGGCGGCACGGTAGGTTTTAGCAATGCAGCCATTACAGCGGGCCAGATTAACGTCAATAATTTTGGCAGCTTGAACGGTAGTAATAATCTAAGCATCACCGGGAATGCCGCGGTGGCATCGGGCTCAAGAATCATTGCAGGCAATACCAATGGCACCAATGCGATGAACATCAGCGGCAATCTGTTTAATGCTGGCAGTGTTCAACTCAGCGGCCCGACAGGCCAGCAAGCCGCAGGTGATCGTTTGACGGTTGCCGGCAATTACCATGGTAGTGGCGGCACGCTTGTACTGGACACCGTACTGAACACTGACACTTCAGCCTCCGATCAGCTGGTAGTGGCGGGTAACACCAGCGGCTCAACCGGCATTATCGTCAACAATGTTGGTGGCCTGGGTGCGATGACGACAGGCGACGGCATTATGCTGATCAATGTCGCTGGTAATTCGGCAGCCAATGCATTCAACTTGAATAACTCGGTGGTCGCAGGCGCATTCAATTATCGCTTGTATCAAAACGGTATCGTAAATCCAGCTGATGGCGACTGGTACCTACGCTCTTCGGCACGCGGCATTACCTCGCCTGCTATGGCCATTCCCGACATGGGTAAAAAGGTCGGTTTATCGATGCTGGGCAGCCTGCAGGAACGATTAGGCGAGCAGGATAAGCGTGGCACATGGATACGCGTAGTCGGCAATTCAGGTCAACAAACATTTGAATCCAATATCGGGAACTTTGAGGGTCGCAACGACAGCCACTTTATCCAGGCGGGAACAGATTTATATCAAAGTGAAAACAACCGGTGGGGCGTATTTGCGGCAAAGGCACAAAGCACTACACATTTGTTCGATACGGACATTGACCCCGATCTGGAAGCAGGCATAGCGAAAGTCGAAGGCTATGCTGTCGGTGTGTATGCAACGCATCGTACTGACACTTATTACTGGGATGCAGTGCTGCAACATTCCTGGCTTGATGCAACCGTCAATGGCGAAGGTGACAGTTTCAAAACCGATAGCAAGCACTGGTTGGCCTCGTTCGAATTCGGCCGTGACTTTAAATTCGGCAGCAACAACTCGCTCGAGCCACAGGCGCAACTCATCGTGGGCAAAGGCAGCACCGTTGACGCCACCGATGGTTTTACCAGTTACAACTACAGCAGCGAAGATGTTCTCGTGGGTCGTTTAGGTGTCCGCTGGACACATGCTCAAGATGAAACAAATGTAACAGGCAGTTTTGTTCCTTTCCTGAAAGCCAACGTTTCGCGTAACTTCGGTGATGATTCTTTTGTACAGATTGGCGCTTCCGATATTACTACCGAACGCGACGACATCTGGGGCGAAATCGGTTTTGGCTTCAGTATATTGACCCAACACAACTGGTCAATCTTCATGCAGTACGACTACGAAAAAGGTCTTGGACAATCCGATCTGGAAAACCATTCCGGCACGATTGGCTTACGTCGCAACTGGTAATAGATTCAAGCCCTACCCCGCCTTAGCGAAAGCTATGGCGGGTATTTTTTGCAGGTAGAACGACAAAGATTTCCTTGTTCTGCCAAACTCAATCTTCCGCCAACACAATAATTCTGTCTTCGGCCGCGAAGCTCACTTTCTCCGATTTATTTGGATTGATCTTCACGCCATAGCCCTGCTTCGGGTCTTTGCTATGCGCGATTTGACGATAGCCGATCGCAGTCTCGCCACGCTGTGCAGCTGCTTCAATCAGGGTATGAAAATCAACGGCTAAGCCAACACGAACGTAATCCGATACTGGTCGTATATATACCTCCGATCCATCGGCACTGAACAACTGGGAAAACACTTTCTCCAATTGTTTGTTCTCCGACAACTGCGACAGCATCAGGCTGACCAGCTTGTCGCTGACGATGAAATCATCGGCACGTGCTACCTGTGCCAATTCGCGATTACGCAGGTCCATCATTTCGCTGACAATATTCAAATCCTTGCCGGCGGCTTCGGCGATATTTCGTAAATGCAGCAGGCAGATAAGCGTTTGTGAATCCGCTTCCTGCATTGGAAGATGCGTGTAGCTCATCACGATAATATGATCAAAATCCGGCGCTTTTACAGCGGCCAGCATGGCGCGACTGGTAATGTCACCCTCCGCGGCACGCAGGCGCTGCCTGGTGAGACGCCTCGACAGTGCTTTGAGCGCATCATGTGCGCCCTCCTTGTGACAAATCACGATCACTTCGGAACCCGGCGCCACATAATTATCGAGCTCCTGGATTACGGTCAGCGTTTTTTCATTAAAGCCGAGAATCAGTGTGCGTTCGGGCTTCGGTTCGGAGGCAGTCGCATGACTGATCGCCGAAAGCTCCGGTGCTGGCGGCTGCTTTCCTGAAAGTATCAAGGTGTCATCGTCTTCGCTAATCGCAATAATTTGATCGCCCTGTTCGAATAAAGTAGTCATCGCAGGATTAATCAATACATCGCCATTGGCTCGCATTAAACCGATAAGTGCGGAATCTTCGTAGGCCGACAAAGCATAGCGATACGTTTTTCCAGACAGTGCATCGGCATTGGCGAAATAAATTTCGGCACCGTCAAAATCAAGCAATTCTGTATAAACCACACTCAGGCCTGATTGTCGGCAGGTCTGCGCCGTAACGCGAGCAATCAGGTCATCGCCTTGCACGAATACCGCCTCCAGACCACCCACCAATTCCGCAGCTTCAAGGTTTCGCTCATCACGAATTTCGGCAACGATGTGATAAGCCGCCTCGCGTCGGTTCGGATTATTGGTAATGGCCAGTACCGATTTGATGACATGAATGTCGGGCTTGTCGATTTCAGGTGCAAGCACAACAATGGAACGCGCCGCATGCGGATTCACCACCGCCAAATCATCCAGATCCAGCGGATCACCACTACGACATATCACCCGCGTGTTTTTTGTATCGGGAAATTTCGAGCGAATTTCGTCCTCCATTGCCACCTTGTCACGATCGGCAAGAATCACGATACGCGGGCGCTTCTGGTTTTCGTTTGCGATGATCAATTCACCAATGATCGAAAACACCTTGCTCGACCACCCCAGAATCAATGTGTGATTGCTTTCAATCACGCGCGAGCGACCCTTGCGCAGTTCGTTCAAACGGGATTCGAGCCCCGAAGTAATCGTACCGATCAACATACTGACGATAAAAATACCGCCCAGTGTCACCAACAACATGGGTAGACGCAGTGACCAACCTTCATCGCCCGACAAGTTGCCGGCATCCAGTGTTCGCATCAGGCTGCGCCATCCAGCTTCGATAAAATCCAGCTTGCTTGCCGGATTGGCCGGGTCATCACCAATCCCGAACATGGCCAATGACGCGGCGGCAAGCAACACGATAATGGCCGATATCAATGCCAGCCAGCCAATGATTGCAATAGGTCCCTTTGAAAGGGTGTTTTCAAAGCGATACCGCAAGTGATCACGCAGGGTGACCTTGTTGGAATCAGACATGATGTGGATTCAGTAAAGTGAAGAATTCAGAACTCTACTAAACCCTAGAAATTTAGTCACGTGAGTTGAACCATTCGCCAAACGGCCATGCCACAGACTATGACAAGTTTCGGCATAAACGACTCGTCGAATAAGGGGCTTGCTCGATTCGGTGGAAACGCAAATGAACCTGGAATCCACCTAAGCCTGTTGCTTTAACAGGCAATCATTCGAAATCAGCGCCTGCCGAGAAAAACTCGACACTGCCAAGATGACGTAAATTGGGAATACCCGAGCCGTCGATGATTTCAGAATCGAAATTGGCATTGACTGATACGCTGATGCCTTGATGGACTTCGATAGGTCTTTCCAACGTAAACATCGTCATCTTTTCGATAAACTCACCTGGAAAATGGTCCGCAGGTGGCTGAAAACTGCCATTAAGCGCATGAACCAAGGGTGGGATATCAACATCCACTTCGGCAATTCGGGTTCTGGCATCGAATATATGCAGCTTTTTGATGAGGCTGAATTTCAAACGGTAATGCACAAAGACCTTGGTCAACTTCAATCGCCTGTCGTCAACAATTACCGGGGTCACTATTGGGAAATGAAACCAGTTTTTAGTTCGATCGGCACCGCCGAAAAAACCGGAACCCGCCATTCTGCGCTGAGAAAAAGGATAATTTTCATATTGGACTCCATTGCCATGCATCCACATCGCCATTTTGATAGTCATTACGCACACTCCCTTGAAATAAACCAGGACAAACGGACGCTTGTCTAACAGCCAGTCGACTGCAAGAACCATGCGAATCTGCAAACGTAAACAACGCCACGATGCATGCTGCACCGGCGAATAATTTCTATTGCCTGCTAGTTAATTGACGTGTTCTTGAGTCAGAACCGGACAGCAGACATGGGGTGTCTCGGCACTGGCCTACTTCTGAAAAAAAAAATCTCACAAAAACCCAGGAAACACTGTCCGAATATTTTTGGCAACTACGTTAAATTCAAGGCGTCATCAGAAAATTCATAGTCGAATTCCGATACGTGAAAAGGTCCTGCCGATGGCAGCCTGGTCCAAGGCATTTTAATTACAGGAGACAGCCGCCATGCCGAACGACATACTCGTAGAAAACTCGAAAGAAGAACTACTTCCCTTCAAAGAAGCGTGGTTGCGGGGAACCCTTGAAACCATCAAGCATACCAATGCATCCACCGAGGAAGTGATTGCCGCCGTTCGCGAAGCGATAAGCAGATCGCCAGATTTACCACGCGATGCCAGCGGCACCATAGTCGTCGATACCGACACCCTCAGACACGCCGTGCTTGAAGCGCTTGAATCAAAACAGCCTGCACTTACGGTCGCCGAAGTGGTGCGTGAACGTGCATTGAATTTTTCCAACCATGCATTGCCGATGGATGAAGCCATGGCAATCACAACCGATGCCATGAAAGAAATACGCCGCAGCAAGACCGCAAGGGGAATCAGCGCCAGTCTAGTCATTATGGGTACGCAGCTTACCGATATTATCGCTCTGCAAGACGAACGTGCGGCAGAAGAATTCGGAGCATTCATTAATATTGCCGCCATGGCTAGCAACGAAGTCATGCTTGAATTTATTGAAGACATCATTGCCGAAATTGGCGATATTTTGGGCGCTCCCGCCAAAGTTATTCGCGCGGCGCAACTGCTTGCATTATCCGAATGTGAAATAAACCTGCATGAATTTGACCGTGCTGCCCTGCTTGAACGTTACAAGACTTTGTTCAAGGAATCAGTGCAGAATAATCCCGAAAAAATGGAAGTCGATCCGAATGAAATTTTCCGCTGCGCGCTGGTCAGCGTTATTGAGGAATTGCATTCGCGCCCTGACGACGGCATACCTTATGGTGAAGAAATCGATGACGGTGAACACTACATCGCAGTTGCCACTACAGAGCGTAAAGTATTGCTGGAAAAAGCCAATGAGGGAGTAGCAACCCGTTGCGTTGCGAATTCGAGAAAACTCGCCGGTTCCGCATCGGCACTATGGTTCATAGCACCGGAAGATCGGCCCAATGCCATTCAAGTGTCGTATCAAGACAAAATGTTGGCTGCATTAAGTGCACGCAATGTCGAAGAGATGCGTCCAGTGCCGAAACGTTGGAAGTGCGACCAGGACCACGACCTGCCCAATAACTATACGCAACAGATAAAGCGTGGAATGAATTTATATGGTTACACCTGGACGCTTGCCGGAGAAACCCTCGACGACAGCGTACTGTCAAAATTGGAAGATGCACGTGACAAACACGGCGATAAAATGGTCGACAAAGCCAAGGAAAAGGTCAAAGACTTTTTCGATGAAATCGCACAAGACATCGTGCCATCGCTTCCACCTCTTATCGGCGGGGCCCTGGGTGGAAAAGCAGGTGAAGCAGTCGGAGATCTTGCTGGTCAGGGCTTAAGAAAACTGATGGATTACGTGCTACTGCTATTGCAACCCACTACCTACCCTTCCTACCAAATCAGTCATCTTGTCGTCTGGCCAGCTGCAAGCGCCCCCTTATCCATGGTGGCATTACTGAAACCCACAGGAAACGGTGGCGAATTAAAACCCACGCGTCTGGATAAATTCATGCCGCTTGAAATTGCGGTACAGGAAGCACCAGCAAGATCAGGTATGGAGAACTTTAAACTCTGGTTTGGCACATCAAAGCCATCGACCGAATGCGCACAGAATGTATTTTTTGCCATGCAGCAAGGACGTGTGTTCTTTACCGACGACAACAAGAAGCGTTTTATCAGGACTGTTGGCATTAACGGCCCTGATGCTGTGCAATGGCGTGATCCCGACAAGGGCTTCGGCGTTGTGCTGCGACAAAACGAAACCGATTCCACGTCACTTACCAAGATCGGCTCCTATCTCACCGCCATTCGTGCCGACATTCGCAAGGAAAAGAATGAGACATGAGCATCGGTTCGATTATTTGAAAAGCTTAGCCCGGGCCGCATTGCAGCGACCCGGGAAGCGAATCGACATACAAAAAGTGTCTATGCTTTTTTGAACTAGCGCGTGCAATTCCTGGGTTCTACCCGGGACAAACGGGTAAAGAAAAATACTTGGTAGGCATTATTCTTATCCAGAATGGCATCAGAAACTTCCAGGGCTTTACCTGCGGTATTTTTACTGTAATCACTTTGACCCATTGCTTCGCCATTCTTGTGCCAAGTAACACGCATGCGTGATGTTTGGCCTGCATCGGAGCTCATGTAATCACTTTCAATTGAAAGTGATTATTCATGCTATCTAGCCACGATCCTGCAATTTTGTTTTCAGGCATCAGTACATAAGTACCAAGGCCACTAAAAAGTGGCTTTGCTGCTTCCTTGGCCCTGACTTTATATTCAAGCACCCGTTGTTTCGAGCCAGGGCCAGGGCCAGGTGTGATCATCATGCATATGTTTGCAGGCGCACCACGAAAATCTGCTTCGCCCGACCACGTGCCGATTAATGGGCTCTTGGCAAGCGAGTCTAGCGCTGGATACTGCACCGCTTCCTCTGCCATTAATGCAGAGCAAAACAACAGTGCTACAGACATGCAAGTCGCTTGCATGAAGTTGTTCTTGGCATATTGCGGCAGTCCATTATGAAGACGCTTCCCGCGATACTACCTGTTTAAATCCGTGAACAAGACATGGGCTTGACTGGCCAGGCAGGAACATCAGCCCTTGATAGACAGGTAACGTAGAGACAGGTTTTCTCCGGCCACATTAATATGGCCTATTGGGCTGATGCGCGAGTTTGCTCTTGAAGTAACAAAATGTTGCAGGAATTGATTGCAATGCACGTAGAACAATGTGGATACTGTGCCGTCCACGCTTTTGTTGTCCTTGTTTCTCTCTTCTTTAGAGGGCACACAATGATCGAGATCCCCGGTTACACCATCCTGCGTCCGTTGGGACAAGGCGGGATGGCTACGGTCTATTTAGCCGTACAGCAATCGTTGGGACGCGAAGTGGCACTGAAGATTTTATCCCCGTCACTCGCCCAGGACGCCACGGCCACCGAACGCTTCCTGCGTGAAGCCCGAATCGCGGCTAAATTGCACCACCCACATATCGTCGCCATTCACGATGTCGGTGTCCATGCAGGCACGCCCTACATGTCGATTGCATACGAACCTGGCGACACAGTCGCGCAACTGGCAACCACGCATCTGGATCCCAAAGCCGTGTTCCGCATCATTCGCGACATCGCAGGCGCGCTCGACTATGCACACCGGCAAGGCGTAACCCATCGCGACGTCAAACCGGAAAATATCCTGCTGCGTGCCGATGGGAGCTGTGTGCTTTCGGATTTTGGCATCGCCCGCGCCGCTGAAACACAGATTGGCTTGACTCGCGAAGGCACCAGCGTCGGTACCCCGCACTATATGAGTCCGGAACAACTGCGCGGGGAACATAGCGACGGTCGCAGCGATCTGTATAGCCTTGGAGTACTGTTCTTCCGACTACTAGTGGGTGATTTGCCCTATCGAGGTACCGATGCCTGGGCGATAGGTTTGCAACACTTGATGGATCCCGTTCCGCAATTACCAGCATCCTTGGCCTATCTGCAAGATCTTGTAGACGCACTCATGGCAAAGGACCCGTCCGCACGTTTGCAAACTGGCGCAGAAGTGGTGCGTTGGATCGACGCCAATGTCACCTTGACCCCGGCCATGACCGTGGCAATGATGACACCGCGCGGTCTGCCGGCATCGGCATCCGTGTCGACCGTAAACAAGGCATCTATCGCCGTGTTGCCGTTTGCCGACATGAGCCAGGCCAAGGATCAGGAATATTTCGCCGACGGCCTTTCGGAGGAAGTGCTGAACCTGCTGGCCAAGGTGCCAAACCTGCATGTCGCAGGACGTACCTCTTCGTTTAGTTTCAAGAGCAAGCATGCCACTCTCGGCGAAATCGGACGCGAACTAAAAGTCGCCACGGTGCTTGAAGGCAGCGTGCGCAAATTGGGCGAACGTATTCGAGTTTCGGTACAGCTACTGAAGGTGACCGACGGCTTTCATCTATGGTCGGAAACCTATGATCGACAATTGACCGATGTATTCGCTGTGCAAGACGAAATCGCCATTGCCGTGGTGGAAGCACTCAAGGCCAAACTACTGCCTGAAGCAGTTTCATCGCAAGTTATGCTCGCAGATGTCATAAAAACTGATGTGACACCTGTACCGGTGAATGAGCGACCGGTCGATGTTCCAGTCATTGCCGCTGTTTTAGTTGAGTCGGGCGCGCAGAGCATCGTCGAATCTGTCCTTGTATCCGAACCGATTCCAGAACTTATTCCAGAACTTATTCCAGAACCGATTCCGGAGCCTATTCCAGAACCTATTCCAGAACCTATTCCAGAACCTATTCCAGAACCTATTCCAGAACCTATTCCAGAACCTGTTCCAGAACCTGTTCCAGAGCCTATTCCAGAACCGATTCCAGAACCTGTTCCAGAACCTGTTCCAGAGCCTATTCCAGAAC
>JBOHYH010000021.1:0-1807 GCA_050737775.1 Arenimonas sp. | reverse complement strand
GTTTTGATTCGCCTTCAAATCCGGGTAAGCCTCGCTAACGACCATCAGGCGACTCAATGCTCCCGTCAAACCCTGGTCGGCATTCGCGAGCTGAGCCATCGCATTTGCATCGCCGGGATTGGCGCTGGCTGCTTTCAAACCACTTACTGCGGCGGCACGCGCCTGAATAACGGCTTCGAGTGTTTCGCGCTCATGCGCCATATAGCCTTTTGCGGTTTCGACCAGATTCGGAATCAGGTCGTAACGACGATTCAATTGCACGTCGATTTGGGCAAATGCGTTTTTATAGGCATTGCGTGCAGTGACCAAGCCATTATAAATACCCACCACCATGAAACCCGCGATGACGATGGCGGCCAGCAATACCAAGACTGTTATGCCCATGAAACTCTCCCGATTCGTGAAATGATGTGTGAAATGTTCAGGTGAAATCCCGCCATGCGGAGTAAAATAACCTATCGCCCCAGCATACGCACCTTCTGCGCCGCATGAAAGCCATGAAAATCAGCCTGTTCGCTTCACTGCTCGCCTTGGCGTTACTCACACCAGGGCCCACTCGTCTGGCGGATACAACGACGGCAAACACGACTCGGTTCGCTGTAAAAAAACCTGGCGCCCTTCCCGACCAAACTATCAATGCACGCAGCATCGAAGCATTGGCACAACGACTGGTCAGCGAAAAAAATCTACCCGGGATTGCGATAGCCATTGTGCAGGATGGACAAGTCATTTCGGCAAAAGGCTACGGTGTGACCGACAGCCAGAACGGCACGCCAGTCATGCCCTACACCGTGTTCCGTCTGGCATCGCTATCTAAAGGATTCGCCGGTTCCTTGAGTGGGCAATTAGTTGAAGAAGGCGCGATGAGCTGGGATTCACCGATCATCAACCAGTTGCCTGCTTTCAAATTGAATGACTTTGCCAGCGGCTCCACCGTTACCGTGCGCGACGTGCTGAGTCATCGCGTAGGTTTGCGTGACCATACTTTTGATGGCGCGCTGGCTGGCGATCAACCGTATGCGCTGATTGCCGAGCGTTTGTCGGATGCACCGATGACCTGCTCGCCGGGTGATTGCTATGGCTATCAAAACATTGCCTACAGTCTGATTGGCGATTTGACCTTCGCCGCCACCGGTGACTTTTATCCGCAGCAAGTTGAAAAAAGAATTTTTACGCCGCTCGGCATGAGCAATGCCAGTTATGGTCTGGATGGATTGATGGCGAGCGCGTCCTGGGCCAGGCCGCATATTCGTGGCAAGGGTGGATGGCTACCGGTAGCCCCGAATGAAAATTACTACAAGGTGCCGCCGGCCGCCGGCGTCAATGCCAGTGCGCAGGATATGGCGCAATGGTTAAGAGCACAGATGGGACATCGTCCAGATGTGTTGTCGAAAGAAGTGCTCAACCAGATCCATACGCCGCAAGTCGCCACACCGGGCGAGATTCGTTCTTCTGGCTGGCGCAGTGAACGTTTGAACAACGCTTATTACGGTTTGGGCTGGCGAGTGATGAATTACAGCGGCCGCACCATGATTTTTCATGGTGGTGCCGTTCGCGGGTTTCGCGGCTTGATCGCCTTCTTGCCGGATCAGGATATCGGGATCGTAGTGCTATGGAATTCCGAGTCTGCGATGCCGTCCGGACTGATGCCGACATTCTTTGATACTGCTCTGGGCTTACCGCAACGGAATTGGCTCGGTCTTGAAGAAATGGGCCCCGTCAGTGACGAGGCTGGCGTCGAATAATAATTCCTGTAGGGGCGCCTGCTTGCCGCGCCCTTGTCAAAGATTACGCAGTGCTTTGGGCG
>JBOHYH010000020.1:0-19880 GCA_050737775.1 Arenimonas sp. | reverse complement strand
TGCTTGCTGCGCCCAAGGCCTCCTGCAATCTTTGGGCGCAGCAAGCATGCGCCCCTACGCCTTCAAGCGGTGAGCAAGGCCCTTCCTACTGCGATTACATGCATGCGTGATCAATTAAGCGTAATTTTTCACCGAGCTTTTGACTCAAATACTTGCGGTCTTTTTCGCGATAATTCACCAAAAATGCTTTGGAAGCAGCCTGCAAAATCGGCAAGTCACTCGCGGTGTCGCTATAAGCCCGCAAATAAGGCGGCGGGTAACCATGTTTGATCAATTCCTGCAGTTTGACTTCGCCATTGCTTTGCAATGAGGAAATCATGCCGCCGAAAAATCGTCGGCTTTTCGATGTCACCAGACCCACTTGGTTTTCCATGCCGAGATGCTTAATGAAAGCGCTCGCCATTTCGTAACCGGCACCCGTGGCAATAACGACTCTCTTTCCATCGACGATATCTTTGCGGCATTCGCTCAGTACGGACTCGATAGGCCGGATGCGATATTGCGCAATGAAATTATTCAATATGGTTGTGTAGGCGGTTTCGCTCAGGCCGATACTCGCTATCCATAAATAGGCGGACACCCCGAGTTTTCTCAGTGACGGGATATGTAGCATCGGAAACGCAGCCGGTGCAATTACGGCAGCCAGTAACAACCTTAGAAGATTACCTCTGATTTGCTGCTTGATGAAAGCGCCGCCACAGTCGCCGCGAAACAGTGTGCCATCCATGTCGTAGACAACGATATTGGATTCAAGCATTGCTATCGGCATTTTCGTTATGGGAGTCACGGGCGTCATAGGCGCGAACAATTTTCGCCACCAGCGGATGGCGAACCACATCTTTCGCTTCAAAGAACGTAAAGCTCAGACCATCCACATTCCGCAACACATCAATCGCATCGCGCAAACCAGATTTCTGGTGCTTCGGCAGATCGATCTGGCTCATATCGCCGGTAATCACCGCTGTCGAACCATAACCAATACGTGTCAGAAACATTTTCATCTGCTCGATACTGGTGTTTTGCGCTTCATCCAGGATCACGTAAGCATCGTTCAATGTACGTCCTCGCATATAAGCAAGCGGGGCGATTTCAATCACATTGCGTTCTAGCAGTTTCACCACTTTATCCACGCCGAGCATTTCATAGAGCGCATCATACAAAGGGCGTAAATAAGGGTCGACTTTTTGCGTCAGGTCACCCGGCAGAAAACCGAGTTTTTCGCCGGCCTCTACGGCAGGCCGCACGAGCAGAATGCGTTGTACCCGAGATTCATTTAAGGCTTCAACGGCCGAGGCAACTGCAAGATAGGTTTTGCCAGTACCGGCAGGGCCGATGCCGAAATTAATGTCATGGGTCGCAATGGCGTGCAGATACTTGGCCTGGTTTTCACCGCGGCCTTTCACAATGCCTCGTTTGACGCGAATGGTGACTTCCTGCGGCGAATATTCGGGCGTAGTGAAACGCTGGTAGTCGGCTGTCCCCAATCTGATATTCAAGCCTTGAAGATCGATGGTTTCTTCGAGTGTTTCCGCGAAACATTTCTTGATGAAGCGTTCGGCTGCTTTTGCCGCCTTTTCTTCGCCATTAATGCGAAAGACATTGCCGCGGTTGGCGATTTCAATGCCCATGCGCAATTCGATTTCACGAAGATGTTCGTCAAAGGGCCCGCAAAGATTGGCCAAGCGTTCGGGGTCATCGGGGCTCAGGGTGAAGTCGGTATGAAAGATCTGGGTCATGCCCCAGATTAGCGTTTTAGACAGTTTTTATCCAGTAATGACGGGCTCCATTGTGTTATTTCAATGCTGATTTTGAAATTAATTAAATATATGATTAAATATTGGCATGGCCCGTCCCCAAGCAAAAACCAAAGCCCCGCGTCGCAAGCCAGGTCGGCCGCAGACAGCCCTGACCAGTGTGCGTGATGCATTGCTCGACAGTGCCTTGCGACTGTTTGCAATCGAAGGTATTGCCCAGTGCAATATGCGGAAAATTGCCATTGAGGCGCACACTACTCCGGCGATGATTCATTACCACTTCGGCGATAAGGATGGCTTGATAAAAGCGGTGGTCGATGAACGCGTTCGACAGGTAACGTCGGTAATGCATGAAGTGATGACGCAAAAATCATTGCCGGCCAAAACGATGCTGTTTAATTTCATGCAAAGTTTCATACGCATTACCGGTCTGCATCCATGGGTTCCGAAACTGGTGCTGCGAGAGGTTTATAACGAGCACGGTTCCTTGCGAGAAAGCTTCATGGAAAATTTCGCCAGAAATCTGTCGCAGTTGTTATTGGGCTTGGTAAAGCGAGCGCAGGAAGAGGGCAGTCTACGCAAAGACCTGGATGCTTCGGCGATGACGTATGCGTTTCTTTCGCTGGCGATTTATCCTGTTCTGAGTTCGCCCATGGTTCCCGATGTTTTGGGGCTGGCTTGCGATACCGAAAGCATGTTGAAACAGGCGTCCAGAAATTTCGATGTTTTCATGACAGGGGTTGCAGTCCAATGAACGACAAATTGCGATATTTAATCTTGTTATCGCCGCTCCTGCTGATGAGCGCCTGTAAAAAAGAAACGCCGGCGATGCTTGGCACCTTGGAGTGGGATCGCATTACCTTGCCGTCAACGGCGGCAGAACCCATCGCCGACATCAAAGTGACGGAAGGCGCACAACTCGCCAAAGATCAGATTGTCATGCAACTTGATCCTGCGCGTGCAAATTCGCGATTGGAAACCTTGAAGTTTGATGTTGCTCAGGCCGAACAAGCCTTGAAAGCATTGCAGGTGGGTGCCAGGCCAGAAAATAAACGCGAAGCAAACGAACGACTCGCATCGCTGGTGGCGCAGGCAAAAAATGCCGATGCACAGCTCGCAAGAATTCGCAGTCTGGTGAAGCAGCAATTATTACCGCGCGCCGATTTGGATCGCGCCGTTGCAACCGCCAATTCCGCACAGGCCGAAGTACGCGCAGCGAAAGCCAGTTCGGATTTGCTGGAAAACGGTAGCCGTAGTGAAGACGTGGCGCAAGCACAGGCAAGATTGCATGCTGCTCAGTCCCAGTTGGGAAGTGCGCGAATAGATTTGAATCGTTTGACGGTTCGTGCGCCGCGCGCAGCTCACGTCGATAGCCTTCCATACAAGCTCGGCGATCAACCTGCGGTAGGTTCGCCACTTGCCGTATTGCTGGTGGGTGACGCGCCGATTGCACGAGTTTATGTGCCGGAGCCGATGCGTACACAAGTCAAAATTGGCGATGCGGTCAACGTTGTCATTGTGGGTTCGGATAAAACTTATTCCGGCAAGTTTCGAATGATCAGAAGCGAGCCGAGCTTCACGCCTTACTACGCTTTGAATGGAAAAGATGCAGCGCGTTTGTCGTATCTGGCAGAGATAAGTCTGGGTGCCGATGCGGCCAATTTGCCTGCCGGTGTTCCTGTCCGCGCGACTCTCGGAGAAGTGTCATCGCAATGAACGGCAATGCGATTGTTGCCAAAGGCATGACGCGCCGCTTTGGTGATTTGATTGCGGTGAACAAGGTCGATCTCACTGTGCCGAAAGCCTGTGTGTACGGTTTTCTCGGGCCAAACGGTTCGGGCAAGTCCACCACGATTCGCATGTTGTGCGGGCTTCTGACACCAACCGCAGGTGATATCGAAGTGCTGGGTTATCGCATTCCGGAACAGGCAGAAGAACTGAAGAAAAAAATGGGCTACATGACGCAACGGTTTTCGCTGTTCGAAGATCTGACGGTGCGGGAAAACCTGGAATTTCTTGCAGCCATTCAGGACATTTCAAGAGCTGAACAAAAACCGCGTATTGAAACCTTATTGCAGGAATATCATCTGGATGATCGGCAGAAACAAATGGCCGGCACTTTAAGTGGCGGCCAAAAACAAAGGCTGGCACTGGCGGGTGCAGTCATTCACAAACCGGAATTGCTTTTGCTCGATGAGCCGACCAGCGCGGTAGACCCGGAATCGCGCCGCGACTTCTGGGAAAAATTATTTGATCTTGCAGATGCCGGCACTACTATTCTCGTTTCCACGCATTACATGGATGAAGCCGAGCGTTGTCATCGCCTGGCCATTCTGGATTCAGGGGTGTTGGTCGCCGATGGTGAACCGACAAAAATGGCAGCGGCATTGACTGGCCGCACTTTTCAGGTCAGCACGACTCAGCCGAGAAAAGTGCAGGCTGTTTTGTTGAACGAAAAAACCGTTGTCAGTGTTGCGCAGATTGGTAATGAGTTGCGCGTTCTGGTGGCTGAAGGCAATGCCGTCCAGGATCAGTTGAATCAGGCGTTACGGGCGGCAGGCCTCGAAGCAAGTCTGCAGCCCGCAACACCGAACCTGGAAGATGTTTTCGTTGCGGCAACTCACCGCTCGCATGAGGAGCATGCCTGATGAATCTGCGCAGACTTTGGGCGGTGGTGATCAAGGAATTGCGACAGCTGAGTCGTGATCGGGTAACGGCCGCGATGATCGTCGGCATTCCGACCATCCAGCTTTTGATGTTTGGTTTTGCCATCAATCTGGATGTGCGTGGATTGAAATCGGCAATTGTCGATCAGGCACATACATCGGCATCGCGTGCGGTGGTGCAGGACATGCTGGCTACCGGCGTCATTGTGCAGGCGCAATCGGCACAAACGCCCGATGACTTGATGCTCGCGTTGAAGCGCGGACGCATCAGTGTGGGTATCGTTATTCCGCAGGATTTCGAGCGCCGACTGACCGAAAATCGCGAAGCGATCCAGGTGCTGGTCGATGGCAGTGACATCAGCGTACAAAACGCCGCACGTCAATTAGCGCAAATGCCATTGAACGGGCAAAGCAGTTTGAAGCCGGCGCAAATCAGTGTGGTGAGTTTTTACAATCCGGAAAGGGTATCAGCCATCAATGTGGTGCCTGGTTTGGTCGGCGTCATTTTGACAATGACAATGATCTTGTTTACCGCCGTTGCGATTGTTCGTGAGCGCGAGCGCGGCAATCTGGAGTTGCTAATCACCACGCCGGTATCGCGAACCGAATTAATGGTTGGCAAAGTATTGCCTTATATCGCGATTGGCTTGATACAAACGACGATCGTATTGGCACTTGGCGTACTGGTGTTTCAGGTGCCGACGCGCGGGCACTGGATCGATGTGTATGGTGCCACCATGTTGCTGATCATGGCGAATCTGAGTCTGGGATTATTGATTTCGACAAGAGCGCAATCGCAATTTCAGGCGATGCAGATGAGCTTCTTTTTATTGCTGCCATCCATTTTGCTTTCCGGCTTCATGTTTCCATTCGCCGGCATGCCCAAAGCGGCGCAATGGATTGCCGAAGTATTGCCATTGACGCATTTCATGCGGCTGAATCGCGGGATTATGTTGCGTGGTGCCGATTTGTTTGATCTGTGGCCGGACGCGCTAGTGCTGATCGTGTTTACGATAGTGATGATGGCGCTGGCAATCATGCGTTTCAGCAAGCGACTGGATTGAGACGCACTGATTGATGTCGTCCCCGCGCTGGCGGGGATCCAGTGTTTCTGCACTGATGCTTGAAGTCGCTGGGTCCCCGACAAGAACGTTCGGGGAAGACGGATGTATTTAAATTTCTAAAAAGAACTGTCGTTCCCGCGCAGACGGAAGCGCTTTTCAACAGCGCAGCTGGTCAATCCAGTGCCTTTGCTGTGGTGCTTGAAGCCGCTGGATCCCCGACTAGAGCATTCGGGGAAGACGATGGAATTTTAATTTCTAAAAAGAACTGTCGTTCCCGCGCAGGCGGAAGCGCTTTTCAACAGCGCAGCTGGTCAATCCAGTGCCTTTGCTGTGATGCTTGAAGTCGCTGGATCCCCGACTAGAGCATTCGGGGAAGACGATGGTATTTTAATTTCTAAAAAGAACTGTCGTTCCCGCGCTGGCGGGGATCCAGTGCCTTTGCTGTGATGCTTGAAGTCGCTGGGTCCCCGACTAGAGCATTCGGGGAAGATGAAGGTATTTTTATTGTTAAGATTGTTTTTTATTTTTTCGTGCCGTAAAACTCGGCCTGCATTTTTTCGATATCCATTTTTCGAATGCGATGCTCGATGTTTTTCCAGATCACGTGATATTCGTACTTGCCCTGTTTCATTTCGGCAATCGCGGCTTCCTTGCTCCAGCCTTGGACGATCATGCGGTAACTGGCCATCATTAAGCCGGTGCGATCCGCACCATGCGTGCAATGCACCAGAATCGGCTGATTGTCCGGATTGTCGATAATTCTCAAGACCTCGATAATGTCTTTTTCCTCAATATCCCAGGTGTATAGCGGATAACGTTTGAACGTAACGCCGGCAGTTTTATGCAGCGGTTCATCTTTGTTGCGTTTGCGAAAGCTGAGCACAGTCTTGATGCCAAGCTTCCTCAAAGTATCACCACTAGCAGCGTCCGGCTGGGCGCTGCGATAGAGCATCGGTGTGACGCGATGAAGATTCGACAGACCTTTGACTTCGAGCGGGACAGCCCATTCGGCCGGCCGAACATCTATTAAATTTTCATGACCGAATGCAAAGCTAGCGAAAAGAAACGAAACAACAAGTGTGAGACTACGGAAATGAGTCATCGAATTCTTATGCCGTTTCTGTTTCATTAATCACAAGTCTTCCGCGTAGCGAATTAGTCATCGCATCGGTAATGAAAACATCAACAAACTGGCCAATCAAACGCGGATGGCCGATGAAGTTCGTATAGCGCATGTTTTCGGTGCGGCCTGTCAGTTCGCCTTCGTGCTTCTTGCTTTTGCCTTCGACCAGAATGCGTTGCATGCTGCCAATCATTGCGTTGGAAATTTTCTTGGCGTTCTCGGTAATGGTGTGTTGCAGGAAATTCAAGCGCTCATGCTTGGTGGCATCGGTAATATCGTCCGGCAAGTTGGATGCTGGCGTACCAGGGCGTTTGGAATAGATGAATGAGAAGCTTTGATCGAAGCCGATGTCGTTGATCAGTTTCATCGTGCCTTCGAAATCGCGATCGGTTTCACCCGGAAAACCCACGATGAAGTCCGATGAAATCGTGATGTCGGGTTTGGCTTCACGCAGCTTGCGAATTTTCGCCTTGTATTCGAGTGCTGTGTGATTTCGTTTCATCGCAGTCAGAATGCGATCAGAGCCTGATTGCACCGGCAGATGCAAAAATGAAGCAAGCTCAGGCACATCGCGATGGGCTTCGATCAGCGAATCGCTGAATTCCATCGGATGCGATGTCGTGTAACGAATGCGGCCGATACCTTCGATTTGGGCAATGGCGCGAATCAGCAAGGCGAGGTCGGCTTTATCTTCCGATTCAAACATCGCACCACGATAGGCATTCACGTTCTGGCCGAGCAGATTGACTTCACGAACGCCTTGGGCGGCAAGTTGGGCCACTTCCAACAACACATCATCGAATGGGCGCGAGACTTCTTCGCCGCGGGTGTAGGGCACCACACAGAACGAACAATATTTGCTGCAGCCTTCCATGATGGATACGAAGGCAGTCGGGCCCTCGGCGCGCGGTTCGGGCAGGCGGTCAAACTTTTCGATTTCCGGGAAAGAAATATCGACCTGCGGCTTGCCGGTTTCACGTTTCGCGTCGATCATTTGCGGCAAGCGATGCAGGGTTTGCGGGCCAAACACTAGATCGACATAAGGCGCGCGTTTGATGATGGCTTCGCCCTCCTGAGAGGCAACGCAGCCGCCAACACCGATGACGAGATTCGGCTTGTCTTTTTTCAGCTGTTTCCAGCGCCCCAGTTGGCTGAAGACTTTTTCCTGGGCTTTTTCGCGAATCGAACAGGTATTAACCAGGATAACGTCGGCCTCAGCCTCGTTATCCGTCAGTTCCAGGCCGTGTTCGGCGGCGAGAACGTCTGCCATCTTGTCCGAGTCGTACTCGTTCATTTGGCAGCCGTGGGTTTTGATGAACAATTTACCAGCAGCGGGAATCCCGGTCATGGCGATTAATCCGGTCGGGAGGAAAGGGAGCGTATTTTAGACGCAAACCGGGTCCAAACCATCATAAATATGTTCTAAACACTTGGAATTTATGAAAAATAGGCAGAAACTCCGCCCTATGCGTAGATTGAGTCTCCTTATATTGCTGTTTGGATGGGCTGCCACCGCGGATGCTGGCAATCTGTACCGCTGTGTCGGCAGTGACGGAATACCCAATTACACGAGCAAGAAAGTTGCCGGCTCCAGCTGCGTGGTAGTGGCCAAGACTGCGCCTCAGCAGTACAGCCCGCCGCCCCCACAAGCCGTTCCTGCTGCCACAGTTACGCCGACTTCAAACGCGAAAGTGGAAACAACCGATACCCCGGCAGCAACCGTGCTGACAGCAGCATCAGCTCCGCAAGCTGCAAATGCATCGACCGGCAGTACCCCTAAATTTTTGCGTATGGGGCAATCAACGACTTATTCGTACACAGATCAAAACGGCATCAAAAACTTTAGTAATCGTCGCCCCAAAGGGGTGAGCAATGTGGTGGCAATTAAAACCGAGTATGCGATTTTCTCGCAGCCAAGTTGCTACGCCTGTGCGGTTCCTACTTCAGTCAGTTTTGGCTCACTGCGTTTGAATACCAATGCCTATGCAGCCGAAATCAAAGCCGCTTCATTGGCTTACGGTGTTGAGGAAGCCATCGTCCGCGCCATAATTCATGCCGAATCCGCTTACAGGCCGCATGTCCAATCGAACAAAGGTGCGCAGGGCTTGATGCAATTAATCCCCGCGACGGCTAGACGTTTTGGCGTGAATGATTCGTTTGATCCAGGACAGAATATCAATGGTGGCGTGCAGTATTTGAGCTGGCTGTTGCGCCGTTACCAGCAGGATTTGACGCTTGCAGCCGCGGCCTATAATGCCGGCGAAGGGGCCGTAGATCGTTACGGCGGTGTGCCGCCATACAAGGAAACTCGCCTTTATGTTGCGCGAGTGGGGCAACTGGCCGAGCGTTATCGGAAAGCCCTATAAAAGCCGACTCCCGGCTTTCCCGCAGAGCTTCACGTTTTATCCGTTGTCGCCTGCTGACCCCATCCGTTACAATACGCCGTCTTGCGGGTCGGGGATTGACCTGCATCTTTGAATTTATATTAGCTAGCAATCGGAGCGCCTAATGGCCAACGAAGAAGTCAGCAGTACCCGTCGTAATTTGTTGATCGCTACCGGCGCTGTCGGTGCGGTTGGCGTGATCGGGGCCTCTGTTCCTTTCATCAGCTCATTCCAGCCGAGCGCACGGGCAAAAACTGCCGGTGCACCAGTTGAAGTGGATATCAGCAAAATTGATAACGAACCAGGCATGCGTCTGATTCGCCAGTGGCGCGGCAAACCAGTCTGGATTTTCAAGCGGACCAAAGAGCAATTGGCTGCATTACCAAGCCTGGATGGTAAATTGCGTGACCCGAAATCGGACAATCTCGATCAAACGCCTGCATTTGCCAAGAATGAAGCGCGCACGATTGTCGGCAAGGAAAATATCGCCGTGATCGTTGGTGTCTGCACCCATCTCGGCTGCTCGCCGTCGTTCATACCTGAAATGTTGCCGCAAGCTTTCGATTCGGAATGGAAAGGTGGCTTTTACTGCCCTTGCCATCAATCCCGTTTCGATCTGGCAGGCCGTGTTTTCCAGGGCGTTCCCGCGCCGGCCAACCTGGAAATTCCGCCTTACCATTTCGTTGACGAGAACCTGATTATCGTAGGCGTACCTCCAAAGGGAGCGGCTTAATGAATAAGATCGACAAAGCAATCGCCGGCCTGACGGGTTGGTTCAATGATCGTGCTCCGGGTTTTATGCCGGCCTACAAAAAGCATATGACGGAGTACTACGCTCCGAAAAACTTCAATTTCTTTTATTACTTCGGTTCGCTTGCATTGTTGGTGCTGGTCAATCAAATCGTTACCGGTATTTTCCTGACGATGCATTTCAAGCCAACGGCGGCCGAAGCGTTTGCCTCGGTCGAATACATCATGCGTGATGTGCCAGGCGGTAACATCATTCGCTATATGCATTCCACCGGTGCTTCGCTATTTTTCATCACGGTTTATTTCCATATGTTCCGTGGGCTGATCTACGGCTCCTACCAGAAGCCACGCGAATTGGTCTGGGTGTTGGGCGTGTTGATCTTCCTGGTACTGATGGCCGAAGCCTTCATGGGGTATGTTCTGCCATGGGGCCAAATGAGCTACTGGGGCGCACAGGTGATTATCAATCTGTTTGGTGCAGTGCCGGTTGTCGGTCCTGAGCTTACCGAATGGATTCGTGGTGATTATCTGGTCTCCGATGCCACCATCAACCGCTTCTTTGCCTTGCACGTCATTGCATTGCCTTTGGTCATTCTACTGCTGGTCGTACTGCATCTGGGTGCCTTGCACGAAGTCGGTTCGAATAACCCGGAAGGCGTCGACATCAAGAAAGTGAAGGACCCTGCCACCGGTAAATATGCGGATGGTATTCCATTCCATCCTTATTACACGGTGAAAGATCTGTTTGGTGCGGGTTTCTTCCTGACGATCGCTGCGTTTATCCTGTTCTTCGCACCGACGTTTGGTGGCTACTTCCTGGAACACGATAACTTCATTCCGGCCAATCCGCTGGTGACACCGGAACACATCAAGCCGGTCTGGTACTTCACGCCGTATTACGCGATGTTGCGTGCTATCCCGGACAAGTTGATCGGCGTCATGGTAATGGGCGGCGCCACGCTGATCCTGTTCCTGTTGCCTTGGCTGGACCGTAGTCCGGTTAAGTCGATTCGCTACCGCAGTACTTTCAGCAAGATCATGATCGCGTTGTTCACTGTCTCGTTCCTAGTCCTTATGTGGCTCGGCATGCAGGCTGGCAGCACCACGCAAACATGGGTTGCCAGAGGATTGACGGCTTTCTATTTTGGCTTCTTTATCTTTATGCCTTGGTGGAGCCGCATCGGCGAGACCAAACAAGTTCCTGATCGGGTGACCATGCATGACTAAGATTCGTTTCTTATTATTGAGTCTTTTGCTCGCCTCAGGATTTGTTCCTGCGCTTGCACTGGCCAGTGGCGGCGCCGCTGAAATGAAATCCGCTCAAGTGGATTTGGACGACAAGGCCGCGCTTCAACGCGGTGCGTCCTTGTACATGAGCTATTGCTCGGGTTGCCATGCCATCAGTTATCACCGTTATTCACGTATCGCTGAAGATCTGGATTTGACGACCGAACAAGTCGAGCAAAACCTGATCTATAACGATCAGAAAATCGGTGAAACGATCAACACCGGCATGAATGCCGCCGATGCCCAGGCCTGGTTTGGCAAGGCTCCGCCGGATTTAAGCGTGGAAGCTCGTGCCAAGGCTCAGGGTGCTGACTGGATTTACAACTATCTGACCTCGTTCTATGCGGACGAATCACGTCCATCGGGCTGGAACAACACGGTTTTCCCGGGCGCTTCCATGCCGCATGTCTTGTGGGAACTGCAAGGTATTCAGCACGCCAAAACCGAGCCCAAGCATAAAAACGCGAAAGGCGAAGCGGAAAGCTGCCACAAGGGTGAATACAAGGGCGAATGTATTGTCGGCTTTGAAATCGCCGAGTTGCCCAAGGCACGTATGTCGCCTGAAGAATACGACCGCGTAGCCAAAGACATCACCAGCTTCCTGGCCTATGTCGGTGAACCAGGTGCTGCCAAGCGCGAGTCCGTTGGTGTATGGGTTGTTTTGTTCTTGGCCTTCTTCACCTTTATGGCTTACTTGCTGAAAGTGGAATTCTGGCGCGACGTTCACTAAGACCTTTCAAAGCTCAACTTAGACCGCCGAATTGGGTTTATTCGGCGGTTTTTTGTTTTTATAGGCAGCCAATCGTTACTTCTTGTAACAAGGGCTTGCGAAAGCTGTGCTGTTTGGGGCAACGTAGGCAGATAAGGTGTGCTCGTGGTGCACCGGTATAAAGTCGATGAGGCAAGCCGATGGTAACCAGTGTTCGTTTACGCAATACCTTGACCTTGTTTTCTGCCCGCGATTGCGTGATTTGTCACCGCGTGCGTCTGGTATTGGCGGCCAAGGGCGTTACCTATGAAATGATTCCGGTCGATACTGCCAACCCGCCGGAAGACCTGGTGGATTTAAACCCTTATAACTCTGTACCAACATTGGTTGAGCGCGATCTGGTTTTATATGCGGCTTCGGTGGTATGTGAATATCTCGACGAACGTTATCCGCATCCGCCTTTGATGCCGGTAGACCCGCTTTCACGCGCACGGATTCGTTTGGCGATACAACGCATCGAGCATGACTGGGTGCCGCAGGTGCAAGTGATGCAGGGTGGCACGAAATCGCAGATCGAAGCAGGTCGCAAGCGCATGAAAGAATTGCTGATGCAATCGTTGCCTCTGTTTAAAGCGTCGAAGTTTTTTTTGAATCCAGAAATGAGTCTTGCCGATTGCGCATTGGCCCCCATCATTTGGCGCTTGCCCAGCCTGGGTGTCGAGCTGAACAAGGATCTGAAAATAATTGATGATTACGGCATGCGCATATTCCGCAATCCCGGTTTTATGCGTAGCCTGACACCCGAAGAAAAAGTATTGCGCGAGTTGAATTAGTGACCGATAACGCACCCGTGATGACATCGAATCGACCTTATCTGTTAAGGGCGTTGTACGAGTGGATCAACGAAAACAACATGACGGCACATTTGCTGGTCGATGCAACGCGTGAAGGCGTGCAGGTACCGCGTTCGGCCGTAAAAGACGGACGCGTCGTACTGAATGTTGCCGCGCGCGCGGTGGCGCATCTGGATTTGAATAATCGTGAAGTCAGGTTCATGGCGCGTTTCGGTGGCGTCAGCCAATCGGTGATAGTTCCGATGGCGGCAGTGCTTGCGATTTACGCGCTGGAAACCGGGCAGGGTATGATGCTGCCCGATGACGGCATCATGATGCATGAAGAGAGCCCTGACGATATGCCAGATCCGCCTGATAGCAGTACTGAAGGTCCCAAAAAGAATGTCTCGCATCTGCGTGTGGTGAAGTGAGCAATCTGTAGCTGCATTTACCGCTCAGCGTTCTCTTCCTGTGGCATCGGTCCCACCAGCCCCACCAAATCCGTTCCCAGCAAAACAACATGACCCGCATAGCGGTCATCTCCATTATGCGAGTACTCGAAGCGGAATTTTCGTTCCCAGCTCAGCCATCCGTTGCTGGCACGGCGTAGTCGAATACCAATCATGTGCGCGCTTTGATCCAGCCATTGCACGCCGGCACGCTGGCACGCGCGTTGCCCGTACAGCAGGGCTATTTCAGCAGCGGAGCGGCCCGATGACCAGAAAAGACCCGCCGGTATTGCCAGAATCATGAGTATTAATATCGTGTCCATAGCGCCAGTGTGTGTAAGCTGTGATGAATGGGCAAGGGCTACCCCCTGCCGATTTTGCTCAAGCACAGCTAAGATATGCAGCAAGGGCCGAGTTTTGGCCCTCAATAATTCGCAGGAGAGCGAGAATGAAGCTGGTTTTTCCCAATGGTGAACATGGACAAGTGCTGTTAAATCCCGGCGTGAACCGCATCGGTTCCAGCGCAGAAGCGGCGGTTGTACTCACAATGCCGGGCATTTTGCCGGAACATTGCGCAATTCATGTCACGCAAAATGGTGCAAACCTGCAAGTGCCCAATGGTGCCGGGCCGGTGGAAGTCAATGGCAAGCTCGTAGCCGATTTAATGGCCCTGCGCGCAGGCGACAACCTGCTTATCGGCGGGGTGCAAGCGAAATACCTGATCGTCGAGGTTGCCAAAAGCGCCGCCGTCGCCAATGGCAACCCGGATGAAGACTCCGGCTCAACCCGCGTACGTATGGCCGTACCCAAATATGTATTGCGTGGTGTTTCCGGTGCCGTGTTCAGCAAGGTCTTTCCGGTAACGGGACCTGTTGTCATTGGTCGCGCGGCAGAATGTGATATTTCGGTGCCGGCCGATGAAATTTCGCGCCGCCATGCGTTGGTGAAACCCACTCCCGATGGTTTGTCGGTGGAAGATCTGGGTTCCTCGAACGGGACCTATATCAATAACAAGCGCGTGCAGCATGGCTTCTTGAATCCCGGCGATGAACTGCGTCTTGATGCCGTGCGTTTTATTCTGGTCGCTCCCGGTATGGAAATGAATGCCCCTACTGCGCAGATGAAAGCTGCAGCGCCTGTGAAATCGACAAGCAACGGTGGCGGCAATCCTTATGCAAAATATATTGCCGTCATGCTTTCATTGGCGGCCGTTGCCGTCATTGTGCTGTTGATAATTAAAAAGTAATTGTTAATGTCGTTTAAAAAGGCCCGTGCAATTGCGCGGGCCTTTTTTGTTGCAGGTCGGGCCTTGACCCAGCACAAATTGCATCGCTAACTTTAAAGTGTCGGGCCAGGGCCCGACCTACGAATATTTCCCGAGCTTCATCGAAAAATCGATGGCATGCACATGTTTGCTTAGCGCACCTATCGAAACATAATCGACACCTGTAGCGGCAATTTCCGCGAGTCTTTCAAGCGTTACCGAGCCCGAAACTTCCAGTGGAATTTTACCTGCTGCAATTTCTACGGCGGCTCGCATATCATCCAGCGAAAAATCATCAATCAAGATACGTGTGCAGTCCGTTTTTAGAGCCTCATGCAATTGCGTCAGTGATTCCACTTCAATGATCAAAGGCAGCGATGGGAACCGTGTCTTTGCATGCATGGCAGCGGCAGTCAGTGAGCCTGCGGCATGAATATGGTTTTCCTTCAGCATGACAGTGTCATACAAGCCCATGCGATGATTCACGCCGCCGCCGACGCGCACCGCGTATTTTTGCGCTTGGCGTAAGCCGGGAATAGTCTTGCGCGTGTCCAGCACGCGGGTATGGGTTCCCTGTAATGCCTGTGAATAGATTGCCGTGACGGTGGCAGTGCCAGACAAGGTTTGCAGAAAATTCAGGGCTGATCTTTCTGCCGAAACCATTGCGCGCGAACTGCCTTCGAAAGTGCAAATGACTTTCACTGGTTCAACAGTATCGCCTTCATTTACATGCCAGTGTATTTTTACGTTGGGGTCGAGTGCTTTCAGGCAGGCGTCAAACCAGGGGCGGCCCGCAACCGTGCATTTCTCCTTGCAAAGCACATAGCCCTCGGAAAGGTAATCCGGCAAAAGCACAGCGGTAACATCGCCAGTGGCAATGTCTTCGGCAATGGCAGCGCGAATGTTTTCATCAATAATACTTTGATCGGGCAGGGCAAAATTCATTAAAACCTCAGCGCGGAAAATCGGCAATTTGCGAGGTTGCAATCCCTTCGTCGGCTAACAACACCGGGATGTCATCTTCAACTCGATAAATCATTTTGTGGTCGCGGGTAATCAATGCCTGTTTCAATAATTGTGTTTGCGCAGTTTCATCGTTTTTGCGCACATTCCCGCTGCCTATGGCCGTGTTCAAAGTGTTTAATTCCGCGCTATTGACCATTGCCAATGGCTGTTTGCTGATCGGGCAGCATAATATATCCAATAATTTTCGATCCATGATGATGCTCCTGAGCTCAGATGCTAATAGAATAGCCTTTTGGGGAAAGCAGACGCTATGAGTCCAGCAAATTCGCCTATTGTCGGTGTCGTTATGGGGTCCCGTAACGACTGGGACACTATGCAGCACGCAACCCAGCGCCTGGAACAAATGGGCGTCGCTTTCGAGGTGCAGGTTGTCTCGGCCCATCGAACTCCCGATCTGCTCGTTTCTTACGCGAAGTCAGCAGCAGACCGTGGACTCAAGGTGATTATTGCGGGTGCCGGCGGAGCAGCGCATCTGCCTGGCATGTTGGCGGCCATGACTACCGTGCCGGTGCTTGGTGTACCCGTTCAGAGCAAATCATTGAACGGTCTGGATTCACTGTTATCCATCGTACAAATGCCTGCCGGGGTACCGGTCGCGACATTTGCCATCGGCGCTGCCGGTGCTGCCAATGCCGGTTTGTTTGCAGCCGCTATTATTGGGCTTGAAAATCCAGACGTGCGAGAAGCCTTGAATGCCTTCCGCGCAAAACAAACGCAGGACGTGCTGGATCACACCGATCCGCGCCTGCCATGACCATGATCGTCGGCATTCTGGGGGGTGGGCAATTGGCTCGCATGCTGGCTCTTTCCGGTGCTCCGCTAGGCTTGCGTTTTCTGGTGCTTGATAACACCTCCGATGCCTGCGCAGGACAATTCGTGCCGATGGTCGTTGGCGACTATCGTGACGAACGCGCGCTTGAGGAGTTTGCCTCGAAAGTGGATGTCGCCACTTTCGATTTTGAAAATGTTCCGTCAGAAAGCGCGCAATGGCTGGCAGAGCGCATCCCGGTTTTTCCGAGTCCGCGCGCACTGGCAATTGCGCAAGATCGTTTGGCCGAAAAAAATCTGTTTCGCGAACTTGGGATTTCCGTTGCCCCATTTGCCAATATTGTTTCGCGTGAAGATCTGCAAGCAGCCATTGAGCAAATGGGTACGCCCTGCATATTGAAGACACGCAGGCTCGGTTACGACGGCAAAGGCCAGTTCCGGATTAAAACCCAAGATGACGTCAATCCGGCTTGGGACGCACTCGGTGCACAAGCCGATAAAGTGGGTTTGATTCTCGAAGGGTTCGTCGCATTCCAGCGCGAGATTTCCGTCGTCGCCGTGCGTGGTCGCGATGGTGAATTTCGTGCATGGCCATTGACGGAAAACTGGCACGAGAATGGCGTGTTGTCTGCGAGCCTTGCGCCGGCTTCCGATTGCGACAGTTTACGCGATACTGCTTTGGCCTATGCCAAGCGTGTTGCAGAATCGCTGGATTACGTCGGCGTGTTTGCACTGGAACTGTTTTTGAAAGATGGCGAGTTGTTCGCCAATGAAATGGCACCGCGCGTGCACAATTCCGGGCACTGGACCATCGAAGGTGCGGAGACCTCGCAATTCGAGAATCATTTGCGCGCCGTATTGGGACTGCCACTCGGAAGCACTGCAGCCATCGGCACGAGCTGTATGCTTAACTGGATTGGTGAAATGCCATCGGCAACACCGGTGCTAAAAAATGCTCATGGTCATTGGCATGACTACGGCAAGTTGCCACGCGAAGGCAGAAAAGTAGGGCATGCAACCTTGCGTGCCGATTCGCAGAGTGAATTATTCGAAGCGCTCAAGCAAGTAGGTACGGACTTGAATCGCAAGTCGCAAATCGAAGCGCCCATATCAAGATTGAAAGCGAACTAAAACAATCGAAACTTGGCACCAACGATCAGCCTGCATCTGGATAGGTCTCAAAACTGGACTTGTCGAGCCTGGAGCCGTGCTTTAAGAGCGGGTTCCATGCTCAATGTTGATATTTTTGCTTAAAAACTGCTCTAAGCCCTAAACTTTTGTGACGCAGGCGTGATTACCGAAAATACCCCCCGAAAAAATCTCATGAGGGGGTGCTCTCTGGGAGGTTGTCATGGTTGCTGTGGTTTCGGGTAATGGTCTGGGTCTGTTCAATACATCATTGACGGCGTTGGGCGGTTCGCAAGGCGGTCCGGCCGGTTTGGGCGGGCGTGCAGGATCGCAGGTGGTGAATATCACCAACGGCAATCTGATCTTGCAAGACCAGGACGAAACTTTATCGGTCCGCGGGTTTAGCACGAGCGTGCTTCGCACCTACAACAGTCGTGGCACGGTGGCCGGCACGGGGCAGGATGGCTGGAAGACAGGATTTGAGCGCAGAGTGGAGATCGCTGCCGAGAAGCAAGCAAACCCCAGCATGCTGATTCATTCCGGTGATGGTTCAACCCAGTATTTCCGGTATGTAAAGGATGGCTACTATGAATCCACCGAGGGAAGTGGTGCGCACGATAGCTTGACATGGGATGGCACTACTTCGACGTGGCTCTATGCCGAAGGTTCAACTGGTCGGCAGGAGCAATATGCCAACCATGTCGATACCGGATTATTGGGTCGTTTGCTGCGTATCCGTGATTTTAAATCCGATGGCGTTACTCCCGCCGAATTTAGTGTTATTTACAGTGATAACACCGCGTCGGCTCGGATTATCGAGATTCGTTCGGTCGATGGTTCCGGCGTGACCGCAGATGCCATTTTGTTCGGCTATGACGGCAGCAATCGTTTATCTTCGATAACAACACGCGAAGGCGGTACAGTCAAAACGCAAGTGAGTTATGGCTATGACGCCCAAGGCCGCCTTTCCTGGGTGCAGCAGGATTTGACCCCTCTTGCCAGTGGTGACAACACTTGGGACGGGACGACGTTATCCAACAATAACAATCTTCGCTTCCGCACCACGTATGCCTATGTCACCACGACGGCGAGCGATCTTCGTATTCAAAGCGTCACACAAAGCGATGGCGCAACGGTCAGTTATACCTACGAAGCCGATGGCGTCGGCGGCTATCGGGTCAAAACGGTAACACAAGGGAGTACCGTTGATAGTTCGGCCCAGACGGTGACTTTTACTTATAACGCCAACAGTACCGACGTGACTGATGGTTTAAACCGGACCTGGACATACCAATATGATGCCAACAAGCAACTGACGGCTATTTTGGCACCGACGGTCGGTGGTCAGCGTGATACCACGAGCTACGTTTACGATGTTGCGGGTAATGTTACGCAAGTAAAAACCGTTAGCGGCGCGACGATTTTGTCGCAAACCGATCAAAGTTTTGATGCTAACGGTAATGTGCTTTGGCAATGGACGCGTGTTAACGGGACGAATGCTTCCTCGATAGCAGTTCAGCGCAATTACGACAAAGCCAATCAATTGGTTAGTGAAACACGCTATACCGGATTGGATACCGATGGTCCGATAGCAACACAATCGCCAACGGGCGGTTTAACAAGCAACTTTATTTATGATGCACAAAACCGTTTGCGGTTCACCGTCGATGCCACTGGTGCGGTGACCGAACGGACTTACGCGACTAGTGGCAATGGCATTGGCCAAGTGGCCAGTAGCCGTGCTTACTTTGGTGCGATTTATAGTGGCGTGTATGACGAAACCGCATTAAGCGTCTGGGCGACTACGGCACAAAAAGCCAGCAGTCAGTTGACCGAGTTTACTTATGACGTGAAAGGTCGTTTGCAGCAAAGCGTGAGCTTTGCTTCGGTCAATACAAGTGGTGTTGGCGTGACGACCGATGTAGCCAATGACATCACCAGTTATGGTTACGATGCCCAAGGCTTGTTGCTGCAAAAAATCACGGTGCGCGGAACTGCTCGTACGACCACTTATACGGCAACGCCTCCGACAGGCAGCGAAGTCAGTAGTTATGTCTACGACGGCATGGGCCGTTTGCTCACGGTGCTTAAACGCGACATCGCCAGTAGTGCTGGCAGTGATGCGCTGACGGTTAGTACCACCTACGCGTACACCGATTCGGCTCGTCAAGTTGTATTGACGCTGGACAGCGGTGTCACACGTACGGAAACCCATAATCGGGCTGGTCAAACAACGACAGTTAGCGAATCGGGTTTGGTATCAGGCAGCACCGTCACACGCACGACCCAAAACTTCTATGATGGCGCCGGACAATTACGCGGTAGCCAGGATGCCAGCGGTGCCCGCCGCTATTTCTTCTATGACAACAAGGGTCGTCTGGAAGCGGAAGTGGATGCTACCGGCGCGGTCACCAAATACATTTACGATGGCGCTGATCGCCGTTTGAGTACGGTGCAATATGCCAATCGTGTGACCACGACCAGTTGGTTGACGGGCAGCACGGTGAACAAAGCCTTGTTTACCGATATTGGTGTGGTGGCCGATAGCGCGAATGATCGCACTACCGTCAATACCTTTGATGCCGCAGGTCGCTTATTGACGAGCACGGATGCCGCTTCCGGCGCTGATCGCCAAATCACGACCTACACCTATGACGGTGCCGGTCGCTTGACCC
>JBOHYH010000019.1:0-13784 GCA_050737775.1 Arenimonas sp. | reverse complement strand
TTCACCAATGCCGGCATGGTGCAATTCAAGGATGTGTTTCTGGGTGCGGAAAAACGCAGCTACAAACGTGCAGTTTCCTCGCAGCGTTGCGTGCGTGCCGGTGGCAAGCACAATGATCTGGATCAAGTGGGTTACACCGCTCGCCATCACACCTTTTTTGAAATGCTCGGCAATTTCAGTTTCGGCGATTATTTCAAGCACGATGCCATTGCCTATGCCTGGGAATTGCTGACCGGTGTCTGGAAGCTGCCGAAAGAAAAATTGCTGGTCACGATTTACCACACCGATGACGAAGCTTTTGAAATCTGGAACAAAGTCGTCGGACTACCGGCGGAAAGAATCATCCGTATCGGCGACAACAAAGGCGCGCCTTACGCCAGCGACAACTTCTGGCAAATGGCCGACACCGGTCCGTGTGGGCCGTGTACTGAAATTTTCTATGATCACGGCGCACATATTCCCGGTGGCCCTCCGGGCTCGCCGGATGAAGACGGTGATCGCTTCATTGAAATCTGGAACAACGTATTCATGCAGTTTGATCGTCAGTCCGACGGCAGTTTGTTGCCATTGCCTGCACCTTGCGTCGATACGGGCATGGGTCTGGAACGTGTCGCTGCCGTGTTGCAACACGTACATTCCAATTACGAAATCGATTTGTTTCAGCATCTGATCAAATCAGCCGCGAAACTCACCAATACCACCGATCTCGAAAACAAATCGCTACGCGTAATTTCCGATCACATTCGCGCCTGTTCATTCCTGATCGTCGACGGTATTTTGCCTTCGAATGAAGGTCGCGGTTACGTATTACGCCGGATTATTCGTCGTGCCGTTCGCAATATTTGGAAACTCGGTGCTCTGTCGGCCGATGGCCTGTTCTGGCGCATGGTGCAGCCACTTGTTGAAATGATGGGCGATGCGTATCCGGAATTGAAATCGAAACAGGCATTGATCGAACAAGCCCTGAAAGCCGAAGAAGCTGCGTTCGCATCGACACTCGATGCAGGCATGCAACGTCTGGAAAATTCTCTGAAAGCTGGCGGCAATAAACTCGATGGCGAACAGTTGTTTCAGATGCACGATACCTACGGCTGCCCACCGGATTTGATTATCGATATTCTGCGAGAAAAAAACGCTGTGCTCGCCGATAACGCCACCGAAACCTACGAAACCCTGATGGAAGAACAGCGCACGCGCGCACGTTCTGCAGGCAAGTTCGGCGGTCAAGCCGGGTTGCCGGCTGAGCTCGTGGCTTCTTTGCATGCCACGGAATTCCTCGGTTACGAAAGCCTGGAAAAAGACGGCTGCAAAGTGATCGCACTCGTGAAAGACGGTAATCCCGTGCAATCGATTTCTGTTGGCGACGATGCCATCGTGATTCTCGATCGCACACCGTTCTATGCAGAATCCGGCGGCCAAAGCGGTGATAGCGGTGTGTTGCTGGATCCAGGAGCGGATAATTTTGAAGTCAGCGACACTATCAAAATTTCCGCCATATTCCACGGCCATGTTGGCAAGTTGACGAAAGGCATATTGAAAGTCGGCGACAAGGTTTCTGCACGCGTGAATGAAGAGCGTCGCCAGGCTATCGTGCTCAATCACTCGGCCACACATTTGCTACATGCCGCTTTGCGCAGCGTGCTCGGCACGCATGTCACGCAGAAAGGTTCGCTGGTCGCGCCGGATAAATTGCGTTTCGACTTCTCGCATTTTCAGGGTGTCACTCAGGAAGAATTGTCGCGTATCGAAAAAATCGTGAACGAAGAAATTCGTCGCAATCCAGAAGCCGAAGTGCACCACATGGGCATGGACGAGGCGATTGAATTCGGCGCCATGGCCTTGTTCGGCGAAAAATACGGCGAGCGTGTTCGCGTATTGAAGATGGGTGATTTCTCGACCGAACTTTGTGGCGGCACCCACGTGCACCACACCGGTGATATCGGCGTCTTCAAGATTCTTTCCGAAGGCGGCATCGCTGCCGGCATTCGTCGTATCGAAGCGGTGACGGGCGAGGGCGCTCTGCAATATTTTTCCGACCAGGAAAAACAACTCGATGAAGCCGCCGAACTGCTCGGTGCCAAAGGTGACGACGTCATCGACAAACTTAAAGCCTTGCTCGACAACCAGAAAAGACTCGAACGCGAACTCAAAACCATCAAAGCCAAGGCAGCGGCAGGCGCTGCAATCGAACTGGTGAGCAGCGCTGTCGAGATCAACGGCATCAAGATTCTTGCCGCCCGACTCGAAGGTCTGGATACCAACGGCTTGCGCGATGCGGTTGATACCCTCAAAGGCAAGCTCGGCGACTCCGTTATTTTTCTGGCCTCGGCTGATAGCGGCAAAGCCGCGCTTATCGCCACTGTGCAAGGTTCGGCGCTAGGTAAAGTCAAAGCGGGTGAGCTGCTCTCGCATGTGGCCGGACAGATCGGCGGCAAAGGTGGCGGTCGTCCCGATGCCGCCCAGGGGGCTGGTAACGACGGCCCGGCCCTGATCACCGCCCTCAAGGGTGTGAAAGACTGGGTCAGTGCACGCCTGAACTGAGCAAAACCCCGCAAATTCAACTAAATGGGCCCGAAAACCGATGTTTTCGGGCCTTTTTATTGCAAGTAGATGAGAGCCGCACTAACATCGGATCAAGCTGAACAAGCGGGAGCCGCGTGGCAACAAGGCGCGGACCGGTATACGGACGTATCGGGAGGGAGATGCATGCTAATTTTGACTCGCAGGGTGGGAGAAACCCTGATGATTGGTGATTCAGTCACTGTGACGGTGCTGGGCGTCAAAGGTAACCAAGTGCGGATTGGCATTACCGCACCCAAAGACGTGGCAGTACACCGCGAAGAAATCTTCCAACGCGTTGATAAAGCAGGCGCGAAGGATGAATCGAGTAAAACTGACGAAACTTAAGGTTTACCGATCAGGGTGCAATCCGCTAAACTACGCAACTTGATTAAGGCTTGACCGTCTAAATCACGAAACCCGGAGAGATGCCCGAGTGGCCGAAGGGGCTCCCCTGCTAAGGGAGTATGGGCTTTAACTCCCATCGAGGGTTCGAATCCCTCTTTCTCCGCCAAATTAGAAAACGCCTCCTTGTGGGGCGTTTTTTATTTTTGATTAATGGATTTGTTGAGAACGTTAGAGCCATAAGGTGTGTATTACCTCCCCTCAAGTATTTCCAAAAAATAAAAAAACTTACAGGGTGCGCCTTGGCACGCCACTACCTCGACGATTGGCCCTGTCGACAAAATGAATTGCGATAATCTGATGGGTATCCTCCGCCCTGCGCGATACATCCGGCAAGGTACGCTAGAGCACGCAGCCTATGGTTTTCTGACGAGCAGGGCTGGGCGAACTTCCCGGATTGCGCTGCGCTGCATCCGGGCTACAAGTACTCGGTATATAGGGTGCGCTCCGGCGCATTGATGATTGGATGTTGCAGTTCTAGTGTCCGCCTTCAAGGTTTCGTTCTTGGTGCGTTTGGGTGCACCCTTTGGGTTTATTTTGCTTTAGCTTTCCGATAAATCAAATCAAAACTAGCTTGCCAGGTTTTGCCTTCATCATCTGATGTTTCACCCCTCTGCTGCACAGTCCCGTCAGCATGTGGTGTGTAAGTCATACGAGTAATTTGATGCGGTTTGCCCGGTTGCGGCCATTCGCCTTCAATGACCATCGCTTTTCCATTCCAACTACCTTTGAAATCGGCGAAGGTGGCGGAGGCATCGAGCCAGGTTTGTCGCCATTTTTTATCGGTAGCATTGTAGGCATTCAGGCTGCCGCCGGCGCCGCCTGTTAGAGGCATCCAGTTTTCGCGGACGGCGCAGCCTGAGTAGAGTTTTTCGATCAGGCTGTTGGCGACTTTTTTGGTAGGCGCTTTGGCGGAGAAGACTTCCCATTTTCCGACCCAGAAATCGAATTGATGACTTTCGGGAGAATCGCAGCCTGTTGGAGTTGCTGGTGGTGCAGGTGAGCTTGCTGTTTGCGCAAACAGAAGACTGCTGGATAGCAATAACAGGGATGAGGAGAGAATGTACTTGATCATGATGTTTTTCCCACTGCGTTTGTGGCTGGAGCTTAGCGTATTTGTTTGGTGTGTTCGTGATTTTAAAGCTGACGAGGCGTTCAATATTGCCAAGATGACTGACATCTTACGGCGGGAAATCGGGCGCGATTATGCGAAAGGGGGTATCCGGCGCCATGCCAGCCGCAAAACAGGTGCCTTGCTAAGAGTCGATTTTTGGGTCGAGTTCGACTTGTCGAAGGAGCTGAAAGTTAACATTTTTGCCGAGCACGCTTTCCAACATAAATGGAAAAATCCAGCCCGATGCTGTCAAAGATGCGCGCGGCGTTACCATCAAATTGTTGGCTTCCAAAAAAAAGCACAAACGTGGCTTCATTATTCTGTCGGTGGCATGCCAGTAAAAATCGCCAGTTGCGCGTCGAAAGCACGCTGGTAGGCGGGACGTGCTTCGCCACGGGCGACGTAAGCAGAGAGATTCGGATATTTTTCCAATAGCCCCGATCCGTTCAATCTGCGCAGCACCGTTACCATCAGTAAGTCACCGGCGCTGAACGCAGCGTCGAGCCAGTCGGCATTGCCAAGCCGATTCGAAAGTTCGCCCAGCCGAACATGGACACGATCATCCAGGATAGGCAGGCGTTCTGCATGCCAAGGCTTGTCGCGTTCCAGGATCATCGCCATGCTTCGATCAACTACGGGTGGCTCGATGGTATTGAGTGCGGCAAACATCCATGCGATCGCACGGACACGGGCATTCGCATCGGCAGGTAGCAGGCCTGCATGGCACTCTGCGATATGGAACACGATTGCGCCCGATTCGAACAGCGTAAGATCACCTTCTTCATAGGTCGGAATCTGCCCGAAAGGATGCAGTGTACGATGTGCGGGTTCCTTCATCGCCGCGAACGACACAAGACGAACCTCGTAAGCTTGCCCCACTTCTTCAAGCGCCCAGCGAACGCGCATATCACGCGCCAGTCCTCTGCCGCGATCAGGCGAGCGTTCAAAGGCAGTAATGACCGGGATCATCGGAAGGCTCATGCGGATTTCTCCTTTGCTGGGAAAAGGATCAGATGCACTTAACAAGAAAAATTAAATGGATCTGGTCTTTTTTTGGTTCTCTTTAATATTGTCCATTGATGCGACAATGACGCCAAATTATTTTACCGAGGATACCTGCTTGTATTTTCTATTGGAAAAAAAGGTTTATTTGGTCTGCCTGCTCTTGTCCGTGGCAATCTTTCTTGCAGGCTGCGGGAAATCCAGCGAAGCGGAGCAGCTTGCAGAATTGCGTGATAGTTTTACTTATAAACAATATCGGCGCGTGTCCGAAAAAGGCGTGCCGGTTGGATTGCGAGCCTATGTTGCAAGCAGTGTATCGCTGGACATAAAGGAGGCGCCAAAAGTCACGCCGGATAATATCTGCGTCGCGCGCCTGGCTTTGGCTTATGCCGCGACCGTGAAAAAGACGTACACCATTGCCCTGGTTGAAACCGATATTGTTCAAGCCAGTAGTGATTGCAAGCCGGAGGACCGTGCCATTGCCGATTCTATTCGGGCGATTGTTTTCCAGAATTTAAAATGGCCCAATCTCGCCATTGCCGAAAGTAGAAAAGCACGGGCCAGCAAGGACAGTCTGTCTGGTGAGAGCTTTGCCGATCGTGCATTGATTCTGCACCTGGCCTTCGCTTATTTGCACATCACGGAAAAAGAATGGAAGGAAGCCAAATTCCATATTGACGGGATTGCCGTGCTCATCGAACAGCCCTGGGTTTCAAAAATCGGAGATTTTGCATTGGCTGTGCATGAGAAACGGCTTGAAGACGCCATTCGAATTGCCCAGGAAATCAGTACTGATCCCAGTGTTCCGGCCGAAGTTCGTACTTATTTTGCAAAAATATATGCCGATATGGGCGGCGATGTCGCCCGGATGGCTACCGATCCCAAGTTTCTGGCAGAAATGGTTTCGCAAATACTTTGGTCAGCAGCCAAAGAAAGTGGCTCCGAACAGTGGAAGAAAATCAGCACTTTTGCTGATGGCTTCGACGCAACAAAAATATCTGCACAGACTAGCGGAGTTATTGATAACGCGATGTTGAAAATAAAAAATGCCGTGAAAAAAGAGGAAAAACCGGATAAGGAGAAAACGCAAGGCGAGTAGGCGCGATGAATTGAGTGACTCGCACAGCCTGTCGTTTTCATCGACACCGGCCAGGCGACTTGTAAAGCCTGCTTGCAGACCGCAGACTCAGGTATCTCTCTTTAGGTAAGCATGATGATTTCTTATCGCTTTGCTGTCAGCTTTATGCTGGCCATGACGTTTTTATGTTCAAACGATGCCAGTGCCGATGATTTGATCTGGCTTGTCAATGTCGGCGGTGGGCAACAATCCAATTCCGAACAGGACAATCGCATGGCAGGCGCAGACCTGATTTTTTATCAGCATGCACGCAGTGAACGCCAGGAAATCGTCATTGGTGTCGGTTATACCGATATCCGCACCAATGCCGGATTCAACGAGCATGTGCAGGCGGTGTCGATTTTCCCGCAATTGAATCTTTACGGCAAAGGCAATGATGCCGTGCGCCCGATGTTTTTCGTACGCGCGTTGGGGCCTACCTGGCTGAGCAAGAGGAATCTCGGGGACCGCGAGCAAGGGGCTAATTTTGCCTTTCAGGCGCAGATCGGTGCCGGGCTATGGTTTGGCAAGGACAAAGATTGGCTTGTCAGTTTGTCCTACAAGCATTTCTCAAATGCCGGTTTGGCCTCGCCCAATGAAGCCTTCGATGTGCCGGTATTGTTGACGCTGGGATACCGTCAAAAACAATAAATCACGGGCATACCTTGTGAGTCTATTCTGGCTTGTCCTCACTACGGTCTCGCGCGGGCAATGCGTCACGAAAAACTTCATAGCTCTTCCATGCCGGTATTGGTGGAGTGTAGTCGGGCCGCGGTGCATAGGCCGAGTGCTCGACGAGTTCCATCTTATGCAAATAACGTGGGCAGTTTGGGAAAATCCTGTTTGCATTAATCCGTATCACGAACACGCACCCGGGGTGCTCCGTATGAAGCTCGTCATGCTCGATGAGTGTCGCGGTGCCATTTACGCGTAGTCGCTTCGGTTGTTCGAAATCCAGAAAAAGCAAACCGACATGCGGATTGACCAGAATGTTTCCCCAACTGCGATACATGCCATTGCCGTCGTAATCGGGAATGGCAAGCGTGTGATCATCCAGCACACGGACGAAGCCGGGCAAGCCGCCTTTGTAGGAGCAGTCGGGATGACCATTGGCGTCGGCGGTGGCGATGAAGAACATGGAGCAACGCTCAATGAAGGAACGGTCTTCGTCGGTGAATGCCGTGCGAGCGACAACTTGTTCAAGACGATCTGCCAGAGCGCGTGTTTCGCGCCTGTCCTGAAGTTGTCGCATGCCTTCGTGATACATCGGGTTCTCGGCCATAAGTCCTCCCGGTCGCAATGGTTTGGGTCTAATAACAATGAGTCTACGGAAAAGCGACTAGATTCACTAAGAGACGATTGATTCAATGAATCGGTCTGTTTTTTTGTATCGCCCGTTCAGACGGTCCTGCTTGTCTGATCAATTTTTTCTTTTAGCCATATCATCGCCGGTTCTGCATCATGAAAGAACTCCAGCGTAATGCCCGAATTTTCGTAGACACGATTCCATTGCGCTTGTGCGATCTTGATGCCGTCGAGACTCTGCGTGACGAATGCAACCGCGACCATGCCACGTTCGGCGCGTTGAAGTGCAGAACGATGCATGGCTACTTCGACATCGGGGGCCAGGATTGGGGGTGAATCAGACGCGACCAGGGTGCCGAACTTTGGCGGCATCTGATCGATCATCCTGATCATGGCGAGCGCGTATTGTTGTGCCGCCTCGAGATTGAACTCGGACGAGGTCCAGACGCGGATGACATCGCCATCGCGGATGATTTCATAGTGGCCGATCATTTCAAACATATGGCGGTGAGCGACGGGTCGACAGACATAAAAGACTATACCTTCTAGCGGAAAAAGGGTCTGGTTCATTTAGAAAATTTCGTTTGAATAAACCAGTTCCTTTCGGGATGGGGGTTCTGTATCACAGCGTTCGCGGGCAGATCCAGGCAGGCCTCTGGTTGTCGTATTGTTGATGTGTTTGACGATGTTCATTATCGAACACTTGTGTTCATGACCGACCAGAAAACAGTCCGGCACTGCTGTGTTGAAAATTCGTATCTCGCTGATTAAAAAGCATTTATAATTTTTTTTCGATGTGGCACGACCTTTGCTATAAGCAGCTCTGCACACACATAGAAAAGTTAGGCAAATGGATCAGCCGATCAGCACCGAAACCCTCAACCGCCGCCATCGCATGAAACTCATGCTGGGAGCAGGTCTGCTGTCATCGCTGGCCTTTGCTGCCTGGGGCATCAATCGCATCGTGAGTCCAAGCGTCGATCTCGATGACATCCGCATCGCCGAAGTACACAAGGGCAGTATTGCCAACACCATCAACGCTTCGGGTGTGGTCATTCCGGTGCACGAAGAACAGGTGCCGAGTCCGATTGCGACACGGGTAGCTCGCGTACATGTCAAGGCGGGCCAGGAAGTGGCTGCCGGCCAATTATTACTGGAGCTTGATGACCGGACGATTCGACTGGCAATGGACAATCTGGAAGAACGTATCGCACAACAGGAAATCAAGGTGCAGTCCTTGACGCTGGAAATGAAACAGAAGCAGAAACAACTGGCCAGCGAAATCGAATTGCTTGGTCTTGATTTGGCAGCTGGTAAAGTGAAGCTGGGTCGCTATCAGCGGCTGGAGAAAATCGGCGCTTCATCCGCTGCGGATTTGAATTCTGCTGAGTTGGTGGTCAAACGTGCCGAGATCGAGTTGCGCCAGCGTCGCGAATCGGTTGCCGATACTCATCAGGCGACCCAGACCAATATCCAGGGCGCGCAGTTACAGAAATCCATTTTGCAAAAAGAACTGGAACAGCAAAAAAATCTGCAGGCACAAACACAAGTACGCGCACCCTTCGCCGGCATGTTGACCTGGGTGCTGACCGATACCGGCGCCAGTGTACAAAACGGACAACTGGTGGCCAAGGTTTCCGAGCTGCATAACTACCGTGTCGAGGCTTCGGTTTCTGATTTCTACGCACGCTATCTGAATCCGGGGCAGCAGGTTCGCATCGGTTACAGCGGACAGACCTTGCTTGGCCGTGTGCAAACGATCTTGCCGGAAATCCAGAATGGCACCGTCACCTTGCTGGTGACTTTGGACAAACCCAGTCACCCCCTATTGCGCAACAAATTAAGGGTGGATGCCAGCATCATCACCGAACAGAAAGCCGATGCCTTGTTGGCCGAAAATGGCCCGGCCTTCAATGGCAAAGGTCGACAGGAAATTTATGTCATCAACGGCAGCGTGGCTACAAAAAAACAACTCGAAGTAGGGCTTGGCGACGGCAAGGCTGTCGAAATAATTTCCGGTGCCAGGATTGGCGACAAACTGATCATCTCAGACGTCAGTCGTTACAAGCATCTAGACAGTATCCGCGTTTCAAATTGAATCACGAAAGGCATCGCGGCTGAAGCCGCTCCAACAAACAAACCGAGGTAGCAATAATGATCAGACTGGAAAACATCAGCAAGACCTATCAGACCGACAAGGTGGAAACCCTCGCACTGAAAAATATCAACTTGCACGTTAAAAAAGGCGAGTTCGTCTCGATCATGGGCCCGAGTGGGTGTGGCAAAAGCACCTTGCTTAATTTGATCGGATTGCTTGATCAGCCGGGTGCCGGCGCGATCAGTGTCGATGGAACGCAGGTGAAATCCTATCGCGACAAGGACGTGGCGAAACTGCGTAACCAGACCTTCGGTTTTATTTTCCAGAGCTTTCATCTGATCAACGACTTGCAAGTGATCGACAACGTCGAGCTGCCATTGCTCTATCGTTCGGTTTCGTCGTCGGAACGTCGACGACTTGCGAAAGAAGCGCTGGAAAAAGTCGGACTGGGCGCGCGCATGGAACATTACCCTAATCAGCTTTCCGGCGGCCAGCAACAGCGTGTTGCAATCGCCCGCGCCATGGTGGGTCGTCCACAGGTATTGCTGGCCGACGAACCCACTGGCAACCTTGATAGCCAGATGGGCGGCGAGGTCATGGACCATCTGGTGCAACTCAACAAGGAAGGCACCACTGTCGTCATGGTTACCCATGATGAACGCGAAGCCAAACGCGGCAGCCACATCATCCGCGTATTCGACGGTCAACTGGTTGCCTAGGAGTTTCCATGTTAAAGAATTATTTATTGACCGCTTATAAGGTCTACACGCGACGCAAGTTGTTCACCGCGATCAATCTGCTGTGCATCACTCTCACATTGATGGTGCTGCTGGTGGTCACTGCACTATTGCAAAACGCATTCTATCCCACGGGTGTCGAAGGCAAGAGTGACCGCTTCCTGCAAGTAACGACGGTTGTCTTCAGTGGCCAGGGCGGCAACATGAATAGCACCAGCCCGCTGGGTTACAAAATCATTGAAAAATATCTGAAGCCGATGAAGTCAGCCGCCATGGTCGCGGCCGTTACCGGCCCGAAAACCGTGTCGGTATATCAGGGCAACCGTGTGAACGAGTTGTTGCTGCGTCGTGCCGATGCCGAGTATTGGAAAATTCTCGATTTCAATGTGCTCGATGGCAGAGTACCTTCGGCCGATGATGTAGCGCTCGGACGCTTCGTTGTAGTGATTAACGAATCCAGCGCGAAGAAGCTGTTCCCGGATGCCAAGGCAGTGGGACAAACACTTGATGTCGGCGGTCAGCAATTCGAGATCATTGGCGTTGTCGAGGATGCGCTGCAACTCAATGCTTTCTCCGACTTGTGGGCACCCATCAGCACCGACCCATCGACCGAATACCGGAGCCAGCTGACGGGATCATTCACTGCGCTCTTGCTTGGCAAGACATCGGCTGATCTGCCGGATATGCAGGCTGAAGTCGCGCAGATCGCCAAGCAGATCCAGTTCAACGATCACGATAATTGGGATGTCGCCTATATGTGGGCTGACAGCAAACTCGATTTCTTCGCCCGCGGTTTGCTGAACACCGAGCGCAAGCCGGATTCAGGTGCAGGTTTGATGTTGAGCATAATTGCATTATTGATGCTTTTGTTCATGCTGCTGCCCGCACTGAATCTGGTCAATCTCAACACCGGCAGAATCATGGAACGCAGCATGGAAATCGGTGTGCGCAAAGCCTTCGGTGCCTCCAGCGCCAAACTGGTGGTGCAATTCATCGTCGAAAATATTTTGCTCTGCCTGTTTGGCGGAATGCTCGGCCTTGTGTTTGCCAAGGGCACCCTGCTGTGGCTGGAAAGCTCAGGCCTGATTCCGTATCTGAAAGTCGATATCAATTTTTCCGTGTTCTTGTGCGGTCTCGCCATCACCCTAGTGTTCGGTCTGCTTTCGGGCGTGATTCCTGCCTGGAAAATGTCGCGTCTCCACCCCGTCCAAGCCCTCAAGGGAGCTGCCTGATGTTTCGTCATCTTTTCAAACCAATCTGGAAACGCAAGGGCAGAAACCTGATGCTCAGCCTCGAGATCCTGCTTACATTCGTGGTGGTGTTCGTCATCGCTGCTGTCGGTGTTCGTTATTACCAGCTGTATCATCTACCAACCGGTTTCACGCACGAATCAGTATGGTCCGTGCAAATGGAACAACCAGATCCCAATGGCATAAAGAACGATGCCTTGATGTACGACAAGTTCAAGCGTGGTCTGCAGGCACTGCCGGAAGTTGAGCAGGTTGCGTTCGCCAACATGCCAATGTATGAAAACTCGACTTGGCGAACCGGATATCACAGCCCCGGTAACGGTGCTTCGACCAGCAGCGACCTCATGGTCGTCAGTGACGATTTTTTCGACACTGTGCAGATGTCCATGCAGGAAGGCCGCTGGTTTTCGGTCGCCGATGAAGGCGCTGCCGAGACGCCGATGGTGGTCAACCGTCGTTTCGCCGAAGCGATGTTTCCCGGGCAAAGCGCACTGGGCAAGGTGATCACCGACAGCCAACCGGAGGACAAGGTTCAAGACATGTACAAGATCGTCGGCGTCACCGAGGACTTTCGCAGCCACGGCGAGTACATGATTCCGACTACTGTCGTACTCACCCGGTTTTCCCCCGGTGTCGGTTCCCACGGCGTAGCCACCCTGATGTTGAAAGTGAGGCCAGGCACTGAACGCAACTTCGAGACAAAACTCAGCGAGCAGCTGAAGTTGGTGCGTAACGATTGGTCTTATCGGATCTCGCCCCTGAGCGATATGCGCCAGACCATGTTGCGCGAATCGGTTACTCCCTTGATCGTGTTGTCGGTGATTGCCGCCTTCCTGTTATTCATGGTCGCCTTCGGTCTGTTCGGCGTACTGTGGCAACACACCACGCAACGTATTCCCGAAATCGGTTTGCGGCGCGCAATTGGCGCGACTGCCGGCAACATCTATCGACAGATAATCGTCGAGCAATTGTTGCTGACTTCGCTGGCGATGAGCGTAGGCTTGATCTTGCTGGTGCAACTGCCCATTACCGGTGTGCTCGGCGAAAATCTTAGCTGGCCTCTGTTCCTGGTCGCTGCCATTATCTCGATGAGCATCATGGCGCTGGTCTCGGTGCTCTGCGCTCTATATCCTGCGTGGCGGGCCAGTCGTCTTAGTCCCACCGAAGCTTTGCATTATGAATAATCGTTCAAGGCGTATCGCATCTACAAGCTGATGGAAACTTCTCCCAAACAACGCGTACTGATCGTCGATGACGATAGTTCGGTGCAAGTCTCGCTGGCTCTGCTGCTCAAACAATCGGGCTTCGAGGTGCTTACTTGCGACGAGCCGGACCAGGTGTTGCCACTGCTTGCCTTGCAACCGGTCGATCTGGTTTTGCAGGACATGAATTTCTCGTCGCAAACCAGCGGCGAGGAAGGCCTGGATTTGCTGGCTCTCATCAAACAACATCATCCGGTCTTGCCGGTGCTGCTGATGACGGCCTGGGGTTCGATTGCGCTGGCAGTCAAAGGCGTCAAGATGGGCGCTGCGGATTTTTTTACAAAGCCCTGGCAGAACGCGCAATTAATCGAGTTGATAAACACGACACTGGAATTGGCCAGCCCTCGTTCTTCGGCCCGACCCGATCGTCGGGCTCTGGATGGCGAATTTAATTTCAGCGGCATCATCGGCGAACACCCGGACTTGCTGAAAGTGTTATCGACCGTGGGTCGTGTCGCCAAGACCCGGGCACCGGTATTGATTCTCGGCGAAAGTGGCACCGGAAAAGAATTAATCGCCGATGCCATCCATCGCAATAGTCCACGTGCCGGAAAGTCATCGGTTAAAATCAATATGGGCGCGATCACGTCTTCTTTGTTTGAAAGCGAAATGTTTGGCCATGTCAAAGGCGCTTTTACCGACGCCAAGTTCGACCGTAAGGGACATGTCGCCAGTGCCAATGGCAGCACCTTGTTTCTTGATGAAATTGGTGAGTTGAACCGCGCCGATCAAGTAAAACTCTTGCGTGTGTTGCAGGACCAAAGTTACCGTCCGGTAGGGGCGAGCAATTCCGAACAGGCAGATGTTCGAGTCGTTTCGGCAACCAACCGCGAACTTGCGGAGCTGGTGGCTGCTGGAGAATTTCGCGAAGATTTATATTACCGACTGAACCTGATCACCATTCGCCTGCCAGCCTTGCGCGAACGACGTAGCGA
>JBOHYH010000018.1:0-31754 GCA_050737775.1 Arenimonas sp. | reverse complement strand
GCATGAACTTCCACGAGTATCAGGCTAAACAATTGTTCGCCGACTACGGTATTGCCGTACCCAAAGGCATCGTCGCGCGCAGTCCAGAAGAGGCGGTTGCCGCTGCCAAGACCATTCCTGGTGATTTGTGGGTGATTAAAGCCCAGATTCATGCCGGCGGCCGCGGCAAGGCGGGTGGCGTGAAGCTCGCCAGATCCTTTGACGAGGTTCGTGACTATGCCAAGGCCATGCTAGGCACAAAAATGGCGACCTATCAGTCTGCCGGTATCGCATTGCCGATCGACTGCGTACTGGTCTGCGAAGGCACCGATATCGCGAACGAACTGTATCTTTCGGTACTGACAGATCGCTCAAGTAAAACCATTACTTTCATTGCCTGCGCCGAAGGTGGCGTGGAAATTGAAAAAGTCGCCGAAGAAAATCCCGATGTGATCAAATCGCTGCACGTGAATTACGTTCAAGGTTTGCAACCGTATCAGTGCCGCCAAATGGGTTTTGATCTGGGCCTGAATGCCAAGCAAGTCGGCCAGCTCACGAAAATCATGATGGGCCTGTACAAACTGTTCAACGAAAAAGATTTGGCGCTGGTGGAATTGAATCCTCTGGCTATCCTGACCAATGGCGATCTGGCCGTCCTCGATGGCAAGATCAATTCGGACGACAACGCAACTTTCCGTCATCCCGACCTAGCAGCGATGCGTGATATCCGCCAGGAAGACGAAACCGAAGTGCTGGCCAGCAAGTTCGACCTGAACTACGTCACGATGGACGGCAATATCGGTTGCATGGTGAATGGTGCAGGCTTGGCAATGTCCACAATGGACGTGATTTCATTGAATGGCGGTTCGCCTGCGAACTTCCTTGATGTTGGCGGTGGCGCAACGAAAGAGCGAGTGACCGAAGCATTCAAACTGATTTTGTCTTCCGACAAGGTCGAAGCAATTTTCGTCAATATTTTCGGCGGCATCGTTCGTTGCGACATGATTGCCGAAGGCATCATCGCGGCAGTGAAGGAAGTCGATGTGAAGGTACCGGTCGTGGTTCGTCTGGAAGGCACCAATGTCGAAAAAGGCAAGGAGATTCTGAAGAACTCCGGCCTGGCGATTACGGCGGCCGACGATATCAACGACGGCGCGAAAAAAGTCGTTGCGGCGGCAAAAGCAAAAGCCTGAGTGTCACTGGAATTTCGATTCCGATGACAACATCGCGGCTTCTGCCGCATCACAAAATTTCGAGAGTTTTATATGAGCGTTCTAGTCAATAAAAATACCAAAGTGATTGTGCAAGGTTTCACCGGCACACAAGGTACTTTCCACGCTGAACAAATGCTGGAATACGGTACCAAGGTTGTTGGTGGCGTTACGCCTGGTAAAGGCGGTACCACCCATATCGGCCTGCCGGTATTCAACACCGTGCAAGATGCAGTCGATGCCACCGGCGCCGATGCGTCCGTCATCTATGTTCCACCTCCGTTTGCAGCCGATGCCATTCTGGAAGCAGCCAATGCCGGCATTCGCGTGATCGTCTGCATCACCGAAGGCATTCCTGTTCTCGACATGTTGCGCGTGAAAAATACATTGCGTGGTTATGACGATGTCACTTTGATCGGCCCTAACTGCCCAGGTGTTATTACGCCGGGCGAATGCAAAATCGGCATCATGCCGGGCCATATCCACTTGCCTGGCAAGATCGGAATCGTTTCGCGTTCCGGCACGCTGACCTATGAAGCCGTGAAGCAAACGACTGACGCCGGTTTGGGTCAATCGACCTGTATCGGTATTGGTGGCGACCCGATGCAAGGCATGAACTTCATCGACTGTCTGCGCTTGTTCCAGGATGATCCGCAAACCGAAGGCATCATCATGGTGGGTGAAATCGGCGGCAGCGCGGAAGAAGAAGCGGCCGAATTCATTTCGCAATACGTGACCAAGCCGGTGGTCGGCTTTATCGCTGGCGCCAGCGCACCGGAAGGCAAGCGCATGGGCCATGCCGGTGCGATTGCATCGGGTGGCAAAGGTACCGCTGCCGGCAAATTTGCCGCAATGGAAAAAGCTGGTGTTACGACAGTGCGTTCGCCCGGCGATTTGGGCGCCGCGATTGCCAAGCGTCTCGCAAAATAATTTCCACGTTATTTGCTGAAACAAAAAAGCCGCGCAAGCGGCTTTTTTGTTGCGTCCGGTTCCAAGCGGAATCAGGCAGCACTTTTACTCTTAATCCACATGGTTCAGAATCGCGGTATGAGTAAAACACTTCGCATCGCACTCGCTCAATACGATTTTCCGGTCGGTGCAGTCCAGGCCAATGCCGAAAAAATAATTTCCTTGGCGCATCAGGCCAGAGATAAACATCAGGCAGATATTGTCCTGTTTCCCGAGTTGGCTATCAGTGGCTACCCGCCAGAGGATTTGCTCAATCGCCCCGACTTTTTAAGTGACTGCGAACTGGCAATCAGGAAAATTGCCGAATCCATCGAGGGTATTGTCGCCATCGTTCCCTGGCCGCATGCCGCAGGTTCGGTAGTGTTCAATGCAGCGTCGGTCATTCGCGATGGCCAGATAGAAGCGACATACCACAAACGCGAGTTGCCCAATTATGCCGTCTTTGACGAACGACGTTATTTTGCTGCGGATAATGAAGTCTGCACATTCGTGGTGAATGGCATCACGATAGGGTTGGTGATTTGTGAAGATTTATGGTTCTCCGAGCCTTTGGCGGAAACGGTCAAGCAGGGAGCACAGGTGGTGCTGGTGCCGAATGCATCGCCATTCGAGGCGAACAAAACCGCGCAGCGCGATGCCTTGCTCGCGCAACGCGTCAGCGAATCGAGATGCGCTATCGCCTATCTCAACGTCATTGGCGGCCAAGACGAAGTGGTCTTCGATGGTAGCTCGGTATTGGCCGATGCTGACGGTACAGTGCACCCGAATGCAGAAGCTTTCGCCGAACATTTATTGATTGCTGATTTCGATTCGAATACGAAAAAATTTGTTCGTGTTCACTGGCCTGCCGAAGTCGATGAGTCCAAAGAAAGTCTCGCCTGGCGTGCGATTGTGCGCGGTATTCGTGACTACTGCGGCAAGAACGGTTTCGAGAAAGTTTGGTTGGGAGCTTCTGGCGGTATTGATTCTGCTTTGGTGATGGCACTGGCCAGCGATGCATTGGGCGCAGAAAACGTCAACGCGGTTCGTTTGCCATCACGCTATACCACCGGCTTGTCGAACGAGCTGGCGGATGTACAGGCGGAAAAATTGGGCGTGCATATTTCGGAGATTGCGATTGAAGCGCCGTTCAAGGGTTTTCTTGAAACGCTCGCCCCGATATTCGCAGGCAAGGCGGTCGATGTTGCCGAAGAGAATCTTCAATCACGTACCCGTGGCGCGATCCTCATGGCGCTATCAAACAAATTGGGCGGTTTGTTGCTTACAACCGGAAACAAGAGCGAGTATGCGGTCGGCTATGCCACGATCTATGGCGATATGTGCGGCGGCTACGCTCCTATAAAAGACTTATACAAAATGGAAGTGTTTGCATTATGCCGGTGGCGCAATGCACAAGGCGATGGTGAAGTGATACCGAATGCCGTGATCGAGCGCCCGCCGACTGCGGAGTTGAGAGACAACCAGAAAGACCAGGACTCGCTGCCGCCCTATGAAATTTTGGATGGCATTCTGTATCGCTATGTGGATCTGGAAAAATCGGCAGCTGAAATCATTGCCGAAGGATTCGATACGTCGACCGTGCAGCGTATATTGCGTCTAGTGAAAATAAGCGAATGGAAACGTCGCCAGGCTGCTCCCGGGCCAAAACTTTCGCGTCGTGCTTTTGGTCGGGAGCGGCGTTATCCAATTACATCAGGTTATTGATAATCGCAAACAATAAAAAACGCCGAATAAATCGGCGTTTTTTATTTTCATGTCGTGCAAGCGGATTATTTGTATTCGCCGGCAAACGGATTCAACTGGCGGAACAAGCCTTTCTTGCGTGGCCACTTGCCGACGAGATAAGGATGGTCCGGTTGATTGGCCTGCAATACTTTACGCGCGTCGTCGGCCAGGGTTTTTTGACCAACAGCATTGTAGGACACGGCCATTAGTGCAAGAGCATCGCCCTGGTATTCGCTTTGTGGATAGGTTTCCACCAGATATTTGCCACGGTTTGCCGCCGCCACGTAGGCGCCACGACGCAAATAATACAAGCCAACATTGAGTTCGTAACGAGCCAGCATATTGCGCAGGTAAATCATGCGTCGTGCTGCATCCGCGGCATAGGGGCTTTGAGGAAAGCGGCGAACCACTTCATTGAAATCGTTGAAGCTTTGGGTCGGAGCACCCAAGTCGCGTGCCGACATATCAAGCCGTGTAATGCGGGCGAACAAGGCATTGCGCTGCTCAAAATTGATGACGGCTTTCAGGTAATAAGCGTAATCAATATTTTTGTGAGTTGGGTAGGTACGAATAAAGCGATCGATGGTTGACGAAGCATCCTCACGCTTTTCTTGCTTGTATTGAACATAAGCCAACTCGAGCTGGGCCTGCTCGCTATAAGCGCCGAATGGAAAGCGTGACGTCAATCGCTGGTAATAAGCTTGCGCCTTGGGATAGTTATCGTTATCAAGCGCTTCTTTGGCTTCCGAATACATCTCCTCGACTGGCAGAGTCTCGGTTTTTTCTTCCTTGCCGCCGCCGAACCATTTGCCAACGGTTTTGCAGCTGCTCAGGCCCATGGCCAAGCTGATGATTAACAAAAAACGAAACGCGGCAGAAAATCGAATCATGGGGCAACCAGTTTGAGAACGCCCGAAGGGCATTGAGAAAGGGGATAATAACGGAAAGGGGCCGTCCGGCTCCAATCGAGAGACCAATCCGGTATGCACCAGACCGATTCCCCAGATGATGGCGACCGCGAAATCGTGGAAGCCACCGTGCCCTTGGAGGCCGCAGGCAAGCGTTTTGACGCCGCTTTAGCCGAAATGTTCCCCGAATTTTCAAGATCCCGCCTGACCGAGTGGATTAAGGCCGGCGATGCCCTCCTGGAGGGCGAAATCGTTAAGCCGAAGGTCTCGGTGCGCGGCGGCGAGGCGGTCAGTTTAAGTATTCGGGTCGAAATCGAGACCCGCGGAGAGGCCGAGCAGATGGATCTGGATGTGGTCTATCAGGATGCCGATGTGCTGGTCATCAACAAGCCGGCAGGTCTGGTGGTGCATCCTGGCGCAGGCAATCCGCACGGGACTCTGGTGAACGGTCTGCTTTATTTCGACCCCAAATTGGCTGAATTACCGCGTGCCGGTATCGTACATCGCCTAGACAAAGACACCTCGGGCTTGATGGTCATCGCGCGCTCACTGCGCGCACATGCTGGTCTGGTGGAACAATTATCGGCACGCGAAGTGCATCGGCAATATTTGGCCGTCGTTGCCGGCACCATGGTTGCCGGAGGCACCGTGAATGCGCCAATCGACCGCCACCCGAAAGATCGCGTTCGCATGGGTGTGACCAAGGAAGGGCAGGGTCGCGATGCAATTACTCACTACCGGTTGCGTGAAAAATTCCGCAATCACACGCTGGTGGAGTGTCGTCTGGAAACCGGTCGTACCCATCAAATTCGTGTGCATATGACTTACATCAAGCACGCAATTGTCGGTGACCCCATGTATGGCTTGCTGCGTTTACCAAAAGCCGCCACGCCCGATCTGGTAGAAATGCTGCGCACTTTCAGACGACAGGCGTTGCATGCAGAAAAACTATCGTTTATCCATCCTGTGACTGGCGTCGAAATAACAGCCGAAGCACCAATGCCGGAAGATATGCAAAATCTGCTGCGTGTGCTCCGGGAAGATACGGCGCAAGCGAAACTCTAGGAGTCAGCTTGCTGGCGACAGAACCAAACAATGCATTCAAACAGTATTCTCCCAGCCAGCTGGCCAGCACTCGGAAACATTCATGCCTTCACGACCTTGCGTCATGGCATGGGCGTTTCCAAAGCACCATTTGATCAATTCAATCTCGGTAATCGCTACAGCGCCCAAGGGGATGACCCCGACAAGGTTGAAAAGAACCGAGAGTTGTTAACTCACGTTTTTGCACTACCAAATAAGCCACACTGGCTGAGACAAGTGCATGGTGTTGATGTATTGCGTTTTGATGAAGTGCCCGTCATCACGGGTGATTTCGATCGGGACGAGCCTATTGCCGATGCATCGGTAACATCAAACAAAAATATTGTACTGAGTGTGCTTACTGCCGATTGTCTTCCGGTATTGTTTTGCAATGAAGCCGGCACCGAAGTTGCCGCCGCGCATGCTGGTTGGCGTGGTCTGGTGTCCGGTGCACTTGAAAACACCGTGCGCGCAATGCATAGCAAGCCGGAAGACATCATGGCATGGCTTGGCCCGGCAGCAGGTCCCGGGGCTTATGAAATTGGCATGGAAGTGCGGGATGCCTTTGTTCAACATGACCCGCATGCGGATGCTGCCTTCGTTCCGACCCGCGAGAGTCACTGGAAAGTGGATCTATATCATCTCGCCCGCATGCGCTTGCAAAGCATGGGCGTTGCCAGAATTTATGGCGGTGACCATTGCACTATCAGTGAGCAGGAAAAGTTTTTCTCGCATCGTCGCGATAAGCTCAGCGGGCGGATGGCGAGCATTATCTGGATGTCTTGATGATGGAATGACTTGCGACATGTTCATCTTGCATTCGGTTATGAAACATTAAGCTCCAACTTTCTCAAAACAAGGTTTGCCATATGCGTTTCATGCTTTCTTGCCTGCTGTTGTTTGTAATGGGTGTTTCTTCGGCGTTCGCGATAACTGCGCAGGACGTCAAGCTTCAGCTTGAAGCGCGTGACAAGAAAGCACTGGCAAGCGCCGATGCATTGACCAAGGCGGAGCCAAAAAATGCAGAAGCCTGGATACTGCTGACGCGCGCCCGTTTGCAGGCTAACCAAGCCGAAGCAGCGATAGATTCTGCACAAAAAGCGGTAAAGCTCGCGCCGAATAATTCTCAAGCCCATTTCATCCTGGGCAATGCCTATGGCTCACGCATTGGGCAGGTAAACATGCTGTCCCAGGCGAGTATGTCGTCGAAAATACGAGATGCTTTCGAGAAAGCGGTTGCACTTGATCCCAATAATCTCGATGCCCGTGAGGGCTTAGTGCAGTTTTACCTCCAGGCGCCGTCCATGTTTGGCGGCAGTGTAGATAAAGCAAACATGCAGGCGAATGAAATTGCCAAGCGAGACGTCGTTCGCGGCCATCTTGTGCGTGCACAGGTCTTCATGTCGCAAAAAAACAACGCAGCGGCGATGAAGTCCTACGAAGCGGCCTATGCGGCAAAACCCTCGGACAAGAATATTCGCATGGCGGTGGGTATTGGCTATCAAATGACCGAACGCTGGAGTGATGCGTTTAAACTTTTCCGGACATGGGTTTCGCAGGATGAAAAAGCCGGCGTGGCTTGGTATCAACTTGGCCGTACCAGTGCCATGAGTGGTTTGCAGATTGAAGAAGGTATTGCCGCTTTGCAAAAATATCTCCACATGCCGCATGCAGCCAATGAACCGCAAAATAAAAATGCCTATCATCGTCTGGGTCAACTCTATGCAAAAGCTGGAAAGACGCTGGAAGCAAAAGCGGCATTGCAGGCCGCGTTGAAACTTGACCCCAAGTTTGCGGATGCGAAGACTGAACTCGGAAAATTGAAGTAAAGAAAATGGGTTGCGTGTCATTGATTTGAATCAAGTCATGGCAGAGTTTTGAGGCAATACTGAGCGCAGGGCTTGAAAGCCTGGAAAAACGACCATACAAATGAGGTATCAGCGGCATGTCCACCTACCTCTTTCACGGGTATTTTTATGCGCATGGACAAACTCACATCGAAATTTCAGGAAGCGCTTGCCGACGCGCAGTCGCTTGCCGTTGGACGCGACCATCATTTAATCGAGCCAGCTCATCTGTTGTTGGCATTGCTGGACCAGCAAAGTGGCTCGAGCAAGCCCTTGCTGGCTCAGGCAGGCGTGAACCTGCCTGCATTGCGTTTGCGTCTGACAGAAGTACTGGATCGGATGTCGAAAGTGTCGGGGCAGGAAGGTAGTCTCAATGCCAGCAATGATTTTTCGCGGTTATTGAACATTACAGATAAACTCGCACAGCAACGCGGTGATGCATTCATTGCCAGTGAATTATTCGTGCTCGCCTGCCTTGATGACAAAGGCGAGGCCGGACAGGCACTGAAGGCTGCGGGCGCAAGCAAGCAAAAAATCGAACAGGCCATCGAAGAACTGCGAGGTGGCGAAAAAGTGTCCGACGCCAATGCCGAAGAAAACCGGCAGGCACTCGAGAAATATTGCATTGATTTAACCGCTCAAGCGGAGAAGGGCAAGCTCGATCCTGTCATTGGTCGTGATGAAGAAATTCGCCGCACCATTCAAGTATTGCAACGCCGTACTAAAAACAACCCGGTCTTGATTGGCGAACCTGGCGTTGGTAAGACAGCGATTGTCGAAGGTCTGGCGCAACGCATTATCAACAACGAAGTGCCCGAAGGTTTGCGTGGCCGTCGTGTGTTGTCACTCGATATGGGGGCATTGATTGCCGGTGCAAAATTTCGCGGTGAGTTCGAAGAACGTCTGAAAGCAGTACTCAGCGATTTATCGAAACAGGAAGGTAATGTGATTCTGTTTATCGACGAATTGCACACAATGGTCGGTGCCGGCAAGGCTGAAGGTTCGATGGATGCCGGCAATATGCTCAAGCCCGCGCTTGCTCGTGGCGAGCTGCATTGCATCGGCGCCACCACGCTGGATGAATATCGCAAATACGTAGAAAAAGATGCAGCGCTCGAGCGCCGTTTTCAGAAAGTATTTGTTGGTGAACCCAGCGTCGAAGACACCATTGCAATTCTACGTGGTTTGAAAGAGCGTTACGCCGTGCATCATGGTGTTGAAATCACCGATCCGGCGATTGTCGCCGCCGCCACTTTATCGCATCGTTATATTGCGGATCGGCAACTGCCGGACAAAGCGATTGATTTGATGGACGAAGCCGCTTCGCGCATCCGGATGGAAATCGATTCCAAACCAGAGGAAATGGATCGCAAGGAACGCCGTCTGATTCAACTGAAGATCCAGCGCGAAGCCTTGAAGAAAGAAAAAGATGCCGAATCAAAACAGCGCTTGAAAGATCTGGAAGACGAGATCGAAAAACTCGAACGCGAATTCAACGACCTGGAAGAAATCTGGAAAGCCGAAAAAGCCACGCTGACCGGTGCGACCAAAATCAAGGAACAAATTGAACAAGCCAAGCTTGCTTTGGAAGCAGCACATCGCCAACAGGATTTCGCCAAGATGAGCGAGATTCAATATGGTCAATTGCCGGAGCTGGAAAAACAATTGAAGGCGGCTGCCGAAGTTGAGCACAAGGGTTTCACCTTGTTGCAGGACAAAGTGACCGCTGAAGAAATCGCCGAAGTCGTCGCTCGCTGGACCGGTATTCCGGTCTCGAAAATGCTGGAAGGCGAGCGTGACAAATTATTGCGGATGGAGGCGGAGTTGCATCATCGCGTGATTGGTCAGGCCGAAGCAGTGAAAGCGGTGTCCGATGCGATTCGTCGCTCGCGTGCCGGTTTGTCCGATCCCAATCGTCCGAATGGTTCTTTCCTGTTCCTGGGCCCGACCGGCGTCGGCAAAACCGAATTATGCAAAGCGCTGGCGGAATTCCTGTTCGATTCTTCCGATGCCATGATTCGTATCGACATGAGCGAGTTCATGGAAAAACATTCGGTTTCGCGCCTGATTGGTGCGCCTCCTGGGTACGTCGGTTATGAAGAAGGTGGTTATCTGACTGAAGCGGTGCGTCGCCGTCCGTATTCGGTCATCCTGCTCGATGAAGTCGAGAAAGCACATCCGGATGTTTTCAATGTGCTGCTGCAGGTATTGGATGACGGGCGTTTGACCGATGGCCAGGGCCGTACCGTGGATTTCCGCAATACCGTCATCGTGATGACTTCGAATCTGGGTTCGCAACATATCCAGGAATTATCCGGTCGCGGCGACGCGGCTTATCTGGAAATGAAGGCTTCAGTGATGGCCGCTGTGCAGGGTCATTTCCGTCCAGAGTTCATCAATCGATTGGACGATATCGTCGTATTCCATCCGTTGGAAAAAAATCATATTGCCAAGATCGCCCATGCGCAGACGAAACATCTTGCCAAGCGTTTGCTCGAGCGCCATATGAAACTGGAAATCAGCGATGAAGCTTTGGCATTTTTGGGTGAAGCAGGTTTTGATCCGGTTTACGGTGCGAGACCATTGAAGCGCGCCATCCAGTCGTATCTGGAAAATCCGTTGGCGAACAAGATACTGTCGGGTGAATTTTTGGGTGGCGATACGATCAAGATCAGCTATAAAAACGGAATGCTTATTTTCCAGAAATAAGAATCCGCTTTTTGGGGAGCTACTTCAGTAGCGATAAAATGTTGCTTGTGCGGCAAGTGGTGAGAACTAATCGCGGGTGAACCAGCTCCTACTGCAAGCATCACAGCAACGACACTGGGTCCCCGCCTGCGCGGGGAAGACGGGGAATACAAAATTCAAAAAACGTCGTCATCCCCGAGTGCTCTTGTCGGGGACCCAGTGACTTCGTGCCGATTCGGCAGGTTTTCAGCGCAGACCGTTGTTCCCGCAATCAAGTTTTGTGTGAGCTATTTTGTGGGAGCTACTTTAGTAGCGATAAGGTGTTGGGTGTGCTTCAATGAGTGAGACCTAGTCGCGGGTGAACCCGCTCCCACTGCAAGCATCACAGCAACGACACTGGATCCCCGCCTGCGCGGGAAGACGGGGAATACAAAATTCAAAAAACGTCGTCATCCCCGAGTGCTCTTGTCGGGGACCCAGTGACTTCGTGCCGATTCGGCAGGCTACAGTGCATACGAATGCTCCCACAAATAGTTGATTTGCGTCGGGCCAAGGCCCGACCTTGTATCTCTCTCGTGGTGATGGTTAGCTACCTTCGCCACACCCAAGCTCGGTGAGCACGTGCCCGACCTGAGACTTTAAGTCTGTTACGTAGAATGTGCCCCCAGCTTACCTTTTCGAATATTGGATGGTATCCAAGCACCTGATTTTTATCAGTGATGCTGCATAGACAAGGAGAATGACGAGATGCGTAGTGTGATGGGTATTGATGTCAGTAAAGCAAAGATCGATGTGCTGTGGCTGAAAGAGGTCGCTTCACTCAAAGTAAAATCGAAAGTATTTAGTAATGATCACAAGGGCCATGCCGAATTATTGGCATGGTTAAGCAAGCAGGTGAACCGGCCTTTGAACGAGATACATGTCGTGATGGAAGCGACCGGTATTTATCATGAGGCCTTGGCACATTGCCTGTTTGATCATCAGGTTAACGTGAGTGTGATCAATCCCGCCTATGCTCGTGATTTTGCCAGAGGCTTGGGTGCTGTCCATAAAACCGATAAAGCCGACAGTTTAATTCTGGCCCGCTACGGCGCCATGGTCAAACCGGCGTTATGGCAGCCCGAGCCGCAGGCGATTCGCGAGCTGAAGGCCTTGCTAGCCCGTATTGAGGCATTGGAAGCGGATTTGCAGCGTGAGAAGAACCGACTGGAAAAATCGGAATGTAATGCCACCTCCAGCGTCGTAATAGCATCGTTGCACAAGATGATCGGTGAACTGGAAGCAGAACGGCAAAGGATGGAAAAACAGATTGATGATCACATTGATCGCCATCCCGATCTCAAAAATGATCTTCGTTTACTGCGAACGATTCCTGGCATTGGCGTGGTGGTCTCGCGAGTAATGTTGTCGGTCATCCGCAGTCGAGCATTCAGCACGGCAAGCGAATGTGCTGCCTTCTTGGGGGTGATTCCCAAGCTCAAGGAATCGGGTATCTTTCGTGTAAGAACAACCTTAAGTAAAAAAGGCCCGCCGCAGGTGAGAGCAAAGCTTTACATGGCTGCGATTGTTGCCAGTCAATATAACCCAAGTATAAAAGCGCAAAGGGCGCGACTAATGATGAAGGGAAAGAACAAAATGCAAGCCCTGGGGGCTGCCATGCGAAAGCTGGTGCACCAGTGTTTTGGCGTCCTGAAACATCAAACGGAGTACCGCCAGCAAGTCATTTAAAACAACTTGCTGGTGTATGGGAGAGATGGTATCTACACTGCGCACTGTTTTTATGATCGGAATAGTGCATGACCTACAAAGATACCGTGGCCCCAAATTCTGCACGTTCCAGGCTGGCGCATATGTCGGCGGGTTTGGGCATCTTGTCACTGATGGGTGTGCTCTGCTTCCATTTTCCGGATTTGCTGACGAGCCGTGAGTTTCGTGCGGCGTATTCCGAAACCTTGGCTCGCAATCTTCTGTTGATCGGATTGATAGCCGCGTTTGCGATGGGCACGATAGCGATATTGCGAAATCGCAACCGACACATTGCATTGACCGGCGTTATTACGGCAGCGCTTGCGGTATTGCTGGGTGGCGCGACGGTTCATTTCACCAAGATCGAATCGACACCTTATTCCCTCGGACTGGATTGGTTTGTGATCTCGCTGTTTTTCTCGACCATTATCTTTGTGCCGATCGAACGCATGTTGTATGTGCGAAACCAGTCGCCGCTGCGCCCCGAATGGCGCACCGATCTGGCCTATTATTTTGTCAGTCATTTGCTGGTGCAATTTATTCTGATCGCCGTCACCGCATCGACCAGCACGATGGATGTCTTGGTCGCGAGTCAGAGTCTGAAAGCCACGATTCAGTCATTGCCGGTCTGGTTGCAATTTATTCTTGCCGTATTTTTTGCTGATGTATTTCAGGCCGGACTACATCGCATCTATCACAAAGTGCCGATGCTCTGGCGTTTCCATGCCGTACATCATTCCAGCCGTCATATGGATTGGCTGGCCGGCTCACGCGTACATCTTGTCGAAATTATTTTGACGCGTTCATCAGTTCTGTTGCCCTTGGTCATTCTTGGCTTCTCGGTGCCGGCAGTCAATGGCTATGTGATTCTGGTCGGCATTCAAGCCGTGCTCGCACATGCGAACCTGAAAATCAATTTCCGCTGGCTGGAATATGTATTGGTCACGCCGCGTTATCACCATTGGCATCACGCTCGCCATGTTGATTACATGGACGTGAACTACGCCATTCATCTGCCGCTGGTGGATATGCTGATGGGAACCTTCAAGCGCCCACCTGCAAACACCTGGCCGGAAGAATATGGTGTGATGAAACTGGAAACGGTGCCGACCGGCATCCTGGCGCAAACCTTGATGCCGCTCGGCCCGAAAAAAACTTTCATCGAATTTGTCGGCCGTGAATCGTAGCCCGGGTCATGGCTCCATCTGACCCGGGGTGGTTTGCGGAGCAGCCCACTTTCCTTTTTTCAATTATTGCGCATGCATGCAATCAATTAAACTTGAAGATTGAATCTTGAGATAATTTTGCTGATTTCCCCGGGTCAGATGGAGCCATGACCCGGGCTACGCTTAATCTTCCAAACTCACTTTTTTGCGATTATCGACCGATACCCGATCTATCAATTTATTGTTCGGATCAAAACCAGCTTGTGTCGGCAGTTGATCAACCACCAGCGTTAACTTTGGATTCTTGCTCGTGATGTGATGGCGCTTCAGGTAGAGCACTTTCTGGTTCTTGTCGTCTTCACCGGCATACACGCCGACCTCGATCCAGTCGTCCAGCTTGCCTGCGGTTTCCTTGCCTTTACCGTCCGAATATAGTTTGTCGGCATGCAATGACAAAGTGACATCGTATTTGCCATCACTGCGTTTTTTCGCGAGGGCTTCTTCCACACGATTGTCATAGAAACTGATTTTCTCGAACAGATCGGTAATCAGAACTTGCTGCTCGGGTGTCGCTTCGGCGCGGATATAACCGAGCAGCTCTTTCGATGTCGTGAATGGTGCCTGCTGATAGCCCTTGTCGGTGACAAATTTGCTTAACGCACGATTCAAGGCAGCTTCGCCCATTTCTTCACGCAAGCGATAAAAAGCCATCGAGCCTTTCCGGTAATGAATGTATTGCTGGTTCTCAACACGATACAGCGGTTGCTCTTCGATGATTTCGCCACCACGCTCGGATAGGTAGCGGTCCAGTTCATATTTCAGGAAGCGTCGCATTTTTTCGCGACCGTATTCCTTTTCCATCACCATCAAGGCGGAATACTGCGCGAGTGATTCCGAAAGTACCGTGGCGCCCTGTACGTTGGCACCGATCACCTGATGCGCCCACCACTGATGCGCGATTTCATGTGCGGTGACATAGAACACATAGTCAACATTGTCCGGATCACGCAAATCGGCTACGAATCCGATATCTTCGGAGTAGGGGATGGTATTCGCGAAGGCTTGGGCAAAACGCTGGTAGCCCGGGAACTCGATGATGCGAACCTGTTTATGCTGATAAGGCGAGAAATTGGCTTCGTAATAGGCCAGTGATTTCTGCACCGATTCAATCATGCGGTCGACGTTGTAGGGATGCTTTGGATCGTAGTAAATCTCGATCGGAATGTTTTTATATTTACCTTTCTTGATCTCCCAGCGCGCCGATAAATACGCATAGAAATTCAACATTGGCCGATCCATTGCGTAGCTGAAACAGCGGCGACCCTCGCGAGTGAACTCCTTCTGCAGATAGCCTGGCGCAAGTGCAGTTTGATCGGGTGCGGTACAAATCGTGGTTTTGAAATCGATCCAGTCGGCATCATTGCCGATGTAAGTGTTGGCACGTGCGGCTTCATTTTCCAGTTTCGGCATGCGCTGTGGCGCACCGAGGCCGCGTTTTCGGCGTTCATTCGGATCCGGTATTTCGGCACGTTCCTCGTAGCCGAAACTTGGCAACAAGCGGTTATTGAAAAAACTGCCATTCTCGACGATTTCACTTTGGTTGCCGGAATTACTGAAGCCTTTTTCGGCAACATCCAGTTTGAATGTCAGGTCGCGCTCTTCGCCAGGCTGCATTGGTTTTGCCAGTGCGTAAATCCGGTAACCGAGATCCTTGTCGTGCAGTTTCAAGGTAGCCTTGCCAAAATCGAGAGAAGTCAGTCCGTCATCGTTATCCGTTTGTATGTGGATTTCCTTCAGCGCTTGCGCATGGTTATTGCGAATCCGGTATAGGCCCTTGAAGTGCACACTCTGGTTTTCGGGTTTCAGGTCCACTTCAAGATTGGTCGCAATGATCCGCGGCTGCGGTACGTTCTGGTATTTCTTGAAATCTTTTTCGTAGCGCGTCTGTAAATCCAGTTGCTGGTCAGGCGTCACGTAGTCGTTGAGTACGTTGGTGTTGTAGAAAATATAACTGCCGGTGACGATAAAACACGTGATGAAAACAGCCAATGCGATAGCGGTCATGCCACGCAGTTTCTGTTTCGCCAATGCGATACGTTCACGGCTACTGGGTGCGACGCCGCGAACCCAGAATGCAGAAGCCAATACCATCAACACTGCTACAAACAGTGCCCAATACAAGCTAAACCAGAGTTGTGCCCGCAGGAAATGACCGTAGCCATTCATGTCCGAATAGGCCGCATTTGGGCCGCTGCCGAAGGTGTAGAGATTGTGGGTGAAGTCCATCATGCCCAAGACGCTTTGCGCTCCGAGTGTCAGGAGCAATAAACCGAACCCGAGATATTTGTTATTGGTAAAAACCTGCAGGACCAATGAAAACCCGCCGAACAAAATGAAAGCAATGCTGTTGATGCTTAATATTTTCAGATACACCATTGGCTCTATCTGTGTATAGCCCTTGCCGAGTTGAATCAGAATGGATGTCAAACCACCCAGCGCCTGAAAGCTAAGCACGACGAAGACAATCGCGGTGAACTTCGCGGCAAGCGGAACCCAGTTCGCCACCGGCATCGCATCGGTGACTTCGCCAAGTTTCGCGCCGCGTTCGCGCCAGACCAATTCGCCGGCATAGAACATGGCAATAATGATCAGCAGCCAGCTATAAGTGCCCTGCAGCGTCAACAGCATTTTCGAGGTGACCGGATAAATTGGTGTCTCGTACAGCGTATCGGCGAACAGGGCGGATGGAATAAAAAGCACCATGCCAAGTGCCAGCATGATCAAAAACGGAATGCTTTTGAAAACCCCTAACATGTCAAACCATACCTGGTGCATGAATTGCTTCAGACTCGTGGCGTTTCCGTAAACGGGCGTTACGCGCTCTGGCGCGGTCGCGACCGTTATTTTTTGCATGCTTGCCGTAATCGTTGCGGTTTTGTTTTTGCGGGAAAGCCAGCCCTTGCCGGTTCCGGCGCGTTCGGTTTTGAATAATTTGAAAGTGGCTGCGGTGATGGTCAGCGAAATTGCTATCCACAGCGTGCGATTAGCCAGAATATAGCCCACCACTGCAGGTATTCCCTCGTTTTTCTCTGCCGTAGACCAATATCGAACAGTGCGGCTCACGGCCCGTATGCCGAATGGATCCATCAATGTGGCGATCCAGACGTTGTCCAGCTTGGACACTATGCTGCTGGTGACAAAGTAAAGAACAATGAAGCCAATGATTCCAATGTAGACCCACAAAATGCTGCGTGTGGTGACGGCGAGAAAGGCAAGCAATGACCCGATAAACAAAACGTTTGGGATGATGTATACCGCCAGCGACCATAAATAGGGCTGCAGAATTTTTGGCCCTAGGCGCTCCGGGTCTATCCATGGCATGAATTGCGCCATATAGATCGAAACAATCATTATCAAATAGGCGATGATGCAAGTTAAAAATGCAGCGCTGAATTTGCCGATCAGATAGTCGCGTTTTTTTATCGGATTTGAAAATACAATGTCCGCCATTCCGAGTTCGAAATCGCGCAATAATGCGTTGCCGACGAATACGCCAACGATCAGCATTCCCGGCAAGGTGAAGAGATTCATCAGCTGTATGACGACGAAAGGAGCGTTGCGGAAAATATTTCCGGTGGCACCGCCGATTTGTACGCCGTCAGAGGATGCAATTCCGAATACCGCCAATCCGTACAGCAGCGATAAAACCCAGAGCAGGGGCGAGCGAAGCTGCTCGCGCAGTTCAAACTTGAAAAATTCCCGAATCATGATGTCGCTCCTTATGCCGCTATGGCTTTATGAGCGTTCAAATGTTGGAAATAGACATCTTCCAAATCCGGATCGATTTTATGGAAACCGGCCTCGGGCTGATCTTCGCTGTACACGTGAATGACAGGTTGACCGCCCACCAGTCGTGTTGAAAGTACGTTGTATTTCTTTTGATACTCCGGCAGGTCCGATTTTCCGACAATCGCAGACCATACGCGCTCATTGAGTTCGGCAATGGCGGTATGCGGCTTGCCGGTCAGCAATACCTGGCCTTTATTGATGATCGCCATATTCGGGCAAAGGTCGGTGACGTCTTCCACGATATGCGTTGATAAAATCACGACAACATTTTCACCGATTTCCGACAGCAGATTCAAAAAGCGATTGCGCTCTTCCGGATCGAGACCGGCAGTGGGTTCATCGACGATGACCAGTTTCGGATTGCCGATCAAGGCTTGTGCAATGCCAAAACGCTGACGCATGCCACCGGAGAAAGTGCCGAGTTTGCGTTTGCGGGAATCCCACAGATTCACCTGTTTCAACAAACCATCGACAACTTCCTTGCGCTGTTTCGATTGGGTCAAGCCTTTGAGTACCGCGAAGTGTGTCAGCAAATCTTCGGCGCTGACTTTCGGATACACCCCGAAATCCTGCGGCAGATATCCGAGTTGTTTACGGACGGCATCCTTGTCTTTCAGCACATCGATGCCGTTGAATTCGATGCTGCCGCTATCGGCTTCCTGCAAGGTCGCGATGGTGCGCATCAGGGAGGATTTGCCGGCACCGTTCGGGCCCAGCAAGCCGAACATGCCATTGGGAATTTCGAGGTTGACGTTATCGAGGGCGCGCACGCCGTTGCTATAGGTTTTGCTGAGAGATTTGATGCTGAGCATGGGTGGCTGCCGTTGATAAGGTGTCAACACCATAATCGGCGAGACGGCTTTAGGCTATGGTGCTAAAGTCATATGTGCTGCTATTTATTTCTTGTACTTGGTGCTTTCGTTACTTTCGACACGTATGCATCGTTGTCGATGGACGGATTAGTAGCCCGGGTCATGGCTTCATCTGACCCGGGTTGATCTGCCAGTACGCTTCTAAAAAACGCAGCTGTAGGATGGGCAACGCCCACCTTTTGCAAACTCGATCCGTGCAGGAGTGATGGGCAGTACCCACCCTGCCTAGATTGACGGTGTCGCAAGCTCCCCGGGTCAGATGAAGCCATGACCCGGGCTACGATTTTTGCTTGGATGTTTTTGTTTCTGCATCAACAGGAATTGCTAATAAATCTTTCGGCAGATCACGCAAGACTTCCGCCATTTTTTTCAGAAAGCCATTCATTGCCGAACTCTTGCGCCACACTAGTGCAAGGCTTCTGGTCGGCGCCGGTTTTTTGAATGGCAATAAACGAATATAGTCGGAAGCGGCGACCGGTGGCTTCACCGCAAGAATGGGGAGCAACGTAATGCCGACGCCTGCCGCCACCATTTGACGAAGTGTTTCAAGACTGGTGGCACGGAAGCCTTCTTTTTCTCCGGCGCCTGCCAGCGTGCACACTTCGAGTGCCTGATCACGCAGGCAATGGCCGTCTTCGAGCAATAACAAATGCTGTTCGGATAATTCATTCAATTGCAGATTGCGATGCAGTGCGAGTGGATGTTTGGCGGGAACTGCCAGCATGAACGGTTCGTCAAACAGGAATTCGATGTCCAGCCAGTCTTCATGCAATGGCAGTGCAAGCACGGCGCAATCGAGTCTTCCTTCGCGCAGCATTTGCAGTATGACTTCGGTTTTTTCTTCCACCAGCAATAATTCGAGGCGCGGAAAACGTGCTCGAATATTCGGAACCACGTGCGGCAATAAATACGGTGCCAGTGTCGGAAAAATTCCGAAGCGTACGCTTCCGGCCTCCGGGTCCGAAGTGCGTCTTCCGGTTTCGTGCATTTGATCCACTTCCGACAACACGCGGCGCGCCCGTGTCACGATATCGCCACCTGCCGGTGTCAGCATGACTTGGCGTGGCGAGCGTTCTATTAGTTGTACGCCGAGTTCTTCTTCCAGTTTTATGATGCGGGTGGAAAGTGTTGGTTGGCTGACATGACAATGTTCGGCGGCACGGCCGAAGTGCCGAAAGTCGGCGAGGGCGACCAGGTAGCGCAAATCACGCAGATTCATGGAATTCTTTTGATAGTTAAAAGCTATTGATTTGATAATAACAATCAATTTGCTAAATAGCTAAAGGTCGAGGAAAGTAGGCGCCTGAAATCCAATTTATTGAGCAGAGAGGTGTCATGCCATATGGGCAGCACTTCAATCTGAGCAAACTGTAAGCCAAAGGAGAGCAACCATGTCAAACGAATCAAAATGCCCATTCTCGGGTGCTGGCAGCCATACGGTGTCTACAGGTCAGACCAATGCCAGCTGGTGGCCGAATCAGCTGAATCTCAAGATCCTGCATGGTCAATCCTCGAAGTCCAACCCGATGGGCGGGGACTTCAACTACGCCGAGGAATTCAAGACGCTTGATCTCGATGCCGTAGTCAAAGACCTGACTGCCTTGATGACGGATTCGAAAGACTGGTGGCCGGCCGATTGGGGCCATTACGGTGGCTTGATGGTTCGCATGACCTGGCATGCTGCGGGTACCTACCGCATCGCTGATGGTCGCGGTGGTGCCGGTACCGGTAATCAACGCTTCGCACCGCTGAACAGTTGGCCGGATAACGGCAATCTCGACAAGGCGCGCCGTCTGTTGTGGCCGATTAAGCAGAAGTATGGCCGCAAACTTAGCTGGGCCGATTTGTTTGTGCTCGCGGGTAATGTTGCGATGGATTCAATGGGCTTCAAGACCTTTGGTTTCGGTGGCGGACGTGCCGATATTTGGGAACCAGAAGACGAGATCAATTGGGGCGCCGAAACCGAATGGCTGGCGACCAGCGATAAAGCCAATAGTCGCTATTCCGGCGACCGCGAATTGGCCAATCCTTTGGCCGCCGTACAGATGGGCCTGATTTACGTGAACCCGCAAGGTCCGGATGGCAATCCAGATCCTGTCGCTTCCGGTCGTGATGTGCGCGAAACTTTTGCACGTATGGCGATGGATGATTACGAAACCGTGGCGCTGGTCGCCGGTGGCCATACCTTTGGTAAGGCGCATGGTGCGGGCGATGCGGCCTTGGTCGGTGTGGAGCCGGAAGGCGCAAGCATCGAAGAACAGGGCTTTGGCTGGACCAACAAGTTCGGCACTGGTAAAGGCGTGCATGCCATTACCAGCGGGATTGAAGGCGCCTGGAAACCGAACCCCACCACCTGGGACATGGGCTACTTCAACATGCTGTTCGGTTACGAGTGGGAGCTTTCCAAGAGTCCGGCCGGCGCGCACCAATGGACGCCGAAAAACTGCAAGCCGGAAGACCTGATTCCGGACGCACATGATCCATCCAAAAAACATCCGCCGATGATGACCACGGCCGATATGTCGCTGCGCATGGACCCGGCTTACGAAAAGATTTCGCGTCATTTCCATCAGAACCCGCAGGAATTCCACGATGCTTTCGCCCGCGCCTGGTTCAAACTGACTCACCGTGATATGGGCCCGCGTGCGCGTTACCTCGGCAAGCTGGTTCCGTCCGAAGTGTTGATCTGGCAGGACCCGGTTCCAGCGGTTGATCATGCATTGATAGACGCCAGTGACATCGCTTCTCTGAAAGCCAAGTTGCTCGGTTCCGGTCTTTCGATTTCGCAATTGGTCAACACTGCCTGGGCATCGGCGTCGAGCTTCCGTGGCAGTGACAAACGTGGCGGTGCCAATGGCGCACGTATCCGTCTCGCACCACAGAAAGATTGGGAAGCTAACCAGCCAGCTGAACTGGCGGCGATTTTGTCGAAGCTCGAAGCCATCCAGGCCGATTTCAACGCTTCGGCTACCGGCGGCAAGAAAGTTTCGCTGGCAGATTTAATCGTGCTTGGTGGTTGCGCAGCAGTCGAAGCCGCGGCGAAAAAAGCAGGCACCGATGTCAGCGTGCCGTTCTCGCCGGGCCGTACTGACGCGACTCAGGAACAAACCGATGCGCATTCGTTCGCACCACTGGAACCGAATGCCGATGGCTTCCGCAACTACGTCAAGAAAGGCTTTGAAGGTTCAGTTGCCGAATTGTTGGTCGATAAGGCGCAACTGTTGAAACTCAGCGCGCCGGAAATGACCGTACTGGTAGGTGGCCTTCGCGTGTTGAACGCGAATGTCGGCAAAGTCCAGCACGGTGTATTCACCAAGCGTCCGGAAACATTGACTAACGACTTCTTCGTCAATCTGCTCGATATGGACACGAAGTGGGAGCGTTCAACCGCTGATACGAATGTGCTGGAAGGTCGTGACCGCGAGACCGGGGCAGCGAAGTGGACGGGCACCGTTGTGGATCTGGTCTTCGGTTCGAACTCGCAGCTGCGTTCATTGGCCGAGGTTTATGCCACTGGCGATGCACAGGCGAAGTTCGTACAGGACTTTGCGGCGGCCTTTGCCAAGGTGATGAATAACGACCGTTTCGACCTCACCTGATTCAAGAGAGCAAGGCCACGTGGTTGACGGACCACGTTGCGCGTTATCATCGCGGTACAGAGGTGCCGCGATGACGACCAATCCACAAACCGATAGTGTAAAAAACGATCCTGACTTCGCCGCTATTCCCGAACGGAATACCGGCGATGTCATTTTACGAACCATGCAGCAACATCACGTGCAGTTATCCGTGATGGCCGATAACAAGGCCAATATTCTGATTACAGTCTCCTCGATCGTGTTGACGATGGTGCTGGCGAATCTGAAAGATCCCGATCTGCGCGCCGCCATGCTGACACTGGCCGGATTCGTATTGATTGCCTTATTGCTTGCGATTATTGCCGTATTGCCAAAATACCGGCCGCTGCGAGTTGGTTCCGGGCCTTTGCCGCCAGCTTTTAATTTATTGTTCTTTGGGCATTTTGCCGAATTATCACGAGATCGTTTTCTCGAAGAAATTTCGCAAGCAATGAAAGCGGATGGTTCGGTATACGAAACCATGGCCAAGGATGTCTATGCCATGGGCTATTATCTGGCGCATTTCAAATATCGTTATCTGCGCTTGTCGTATCTGTTTTTTCTCGGCGGGTTTATCTGTGCCAGCTTGGTAGAAGCAATCCATCTACTGAGCAATGGGTGACAAGTATTGCTGCCTTGCTTCGCGAGACAAGCTTGCAACTGGTATCGGATTCGCCACGTATCGATGCCGAGTTGTTGCTTGGGTTCCTGCTCAAGAAAAACAGTGCCTGGTTAATGGCGCATGGCAACGATGAATTACCGCCTGGTTCGCACACGGATTTTTTGACGCTGCTTGAAAGACGAAAGGCTGGCGAACCGATTGCTCACATCATCGGTTCACGTGGATTCTGGACGCTCGATCTTGCAGTGACGTCAGACACTTTGATTCCAAGGCCTGAAACCGAGTTATTGGTCGAATTGGCGATATCGAAATATGCAAAAGATAAAAAATTCCGCGTTCTCGATTTGGGTACAGGTACCGGAGCGATTGCACTGGCCATTGCCGGCGAATGCAAAAATGCCGAAGTGATTGCTGTTGATAAAAGTACTGGTGCGCTGCAAGTGGCAAAAGAAAATGGTCGCAGAAATAATCTATCTCTTGAATTTTTTCAAAGTGACTGGTTTGCAGCACTGGAAAATCGAAAGTTTGATTTGATTGTCAGCAACCCGCCCTATATTCCCGATAGAGATCCGCATTTGAAGCAAGGCGATGTTCGCTTCGAGCCGATTACGGCACTGGCATCGGGTGCGGATGGCTTGGACGATATTCGTTTGATTGTTTCGCAATCGTCGAATTATTGTCTTCCGAAAGCTTGGCTAATGATTGAGCACGGATACGACCAGGGCGGTGCAATTCGTGCATTATTTTCCGTGGCAGGGTTTATCAATATTCAGACCATGCAGGATTTGGAACTGCGAGATCGCGTCACAATCGGACAATGGTTGGCTGATTCGCAGAAGCGGTGTTAGCCGCGAAATCTGCGGTGGACTTCTATAATTGCTGCAATATTGACCACGAATGTTCTCAAGGCTGTCGCAGATTTTTCGCGGCTGACACCGCTCCTACGCGGAGCGTGTCGCAGGGTTTTGACGCCCTGAAAAAATATCAACCTGCTGCTGTTTTCGCCGTGCTTGCATTTGCTACCAGCGGCCAGCGTTTCAGAATTGCCTCGCGAATCGTTACCGCGTCCAGACCGGCTTCAGCCAATAATTGTTCGCGGCTGGCGTGTTCCTGGTAGGCATCAGGCAAGCCGAGATGCATGATCGGCAATACAATATTTTCGGCGGATAGCAATTCCGCAATTGCCGAGCCAGCACCGCCCATCACGACATTGTCTTCGAGCGTGACGAAGGCTTCGTGGGTTTTTGCCAATTCCAGAATCATGTGGCGATCCAGTGGTTTGACGAAACGCATATTGACGATAGTGAAACCCAATTCATTCGCAACCTGTTCTGCGGCAGGCACGATGGCGCCGAAAGCGAGCAGGGCGATTTTGCTGCCGCGCTGACGCAATTCGGCTTTGCCGATAGGCAAGATATCGAGATTATTTTGCACGGCAGCACCGGTGCCGGAGCCGCGCGGATAACGCACGGCAGCCGGGCCTTGGTATTGATAGCCGGTGCTTAACATCATGCGACATTCGATTTCATCGCTCGGCGCCATGATGACCATGTTCGGAATGCAGCGCAGAAAACTTAAATCAAAACTGCCAGCATGAGTTGCACCATCCGGACCTACAACACCCGCGCGATCAATCGCGAACAATACGTCGAGATTTTGCAAGGCGACATCGTGAATCAATTGATCATAAGCACGTTGCAGGAAGCTGGAGTAAATTGCGACGACGGGTTTGCCACCTTCGCACGCCATGCCGGCCGCAAACGTGACGGCATGTTGTTCGGCAATGGCGGCATCGAAATAGCGGGACGGATATTCTTTCGAGAAACGCACCAGTCCCGAACCTTCGCGCATGGCAGGTGTAATGGCTAAAAGTTTTTCATCTGCTGCCGCCATGTCGCATAACCAATCACCAAAGATTTGCGTGTAGGTTGGTTTGCTCGGTGTATTTTTTTTCACGATGCCGATAGTGGGATCAAACGGCGATACCGCGTGATATTCGATCTGGTCATCTTCGGCAAGATCGTATCCTTTGCCTTTGGTCGTGATGACATGCAGCAGTTGCGGACCTTTCAATGTGCGCATCGTGCGTAATGTTTTTACCAAGGCATTGATATCGTTGCCGTCAACCGGACCGGAATAATGAAAACCCATTTCTTCAAACAGGGTGGAAGGCACAAACATGCCTTTCCAGTGCTCTTCCCAACGTCGCACAAAACGAGCCGTGGGATTGGTGCGTTTATCACCGAGAATTTTCTTGCCGCCTTCGCGCACGGCATTCATCGCGGGGCTGCTCATTAAACGACCGAGCATTTTTGTAAGACCACCTACGTTTTCCGAAATCGACATCCGATTGTCATTCAGAATGACAAGAATATTCGGCTCCGGGTCCATGCCGCCGGCGTGATTCAGCGCTTCATACGCCATACCTGCGGTCATTGCGCCATCACCAATGATGGCCACGACCTGACGATCATCGCCCTGGCGTTGCAATGCGCAAGCCATGCCGAGTGCAGCAGAAATCGAGGTGGAAGAATGACCGACACCGAAGGTATCGAATTCACTTTCATCACGCTTCGGAAATGGTGCGATACCATCTTTTTTCTTGACGGTATGAATACTGTCGCGACGCCCGGTCAGAATTTTGTGCGGGTAGCATTGATGTCCGACATCCCAGACGATTCTGTCATTGGGCGTGTTGTACAAATAATGTAATGCAACGGTCAATTCGATAACGCCAAGACCCGCACCAAAATGGCCGCCGACCGTGCTGACGGTCTCAATCAGATAGGCACGCAGTTCATCGGCTATGGCGGGCAATTCGCTGTCAGAAAATTGTCGCAAATCGGCCGGAACGGTGACTTTGGACAAATAAGGGTAACGCTCGGCATTCATCAAAGATTTCTTCAGGATTTCACGTATAGGTGAATTGTCCCGCGCCCCAGTCGAGAGGGCAAGTTAAAACCCCTTTAAATCAGTTGATTCAGGTGCTGGCGTGGCCACTGATCAAGTTGGCGTTCACAAAGTCGGTCACATCGGCCAAGCTGGAGCCCGACTGTTCGGCAATATCGGTAAGTTTGGCCGGGCCTTTCATCATGACGGTGGCAATTCGGAAATGTTTCGGAAACTCGCGCTCGGTTTGGGGCCATTTGCTGAGTTTGAATAAACTGTTCGGATTGTAGGCAGGCAGCAATTGACCATGACCACCCACCAGGCCAGCCAACCATGACAGCCGCGCCAAAGGCTGGGCACCCCCTAGTTGCTTGCTGAGTAGATTCAATTCATCGTTATCAATGGCAATAAAATCCGACTCTGTGAGGGTTGCCATGCCGTAAGCCATATATGGCTTCAGCGAAGTACTACCCAGATAAGTCTGGCTGCCGGGATCAATCACCAGCAGGGGTGCATCGTTCAACTGAATTTTGACAGGACCGCCCAATGCACCCGGCTTCAGGAAATCCAATAATCTGAGGACTTTGGGACCCAAATTTGGCATCGCAGCTTGAGTGCCAGTCGTCGTGCGCGGAGCGGTGGCAGGCATCTCTGCGGTGACGGTGACGGCAGCTTGCGCCTCTGCCGTGCGAAATGCTGCCGGCTCCGAGGCAGTGAATACGGCGTGCTCCCCCGTGCTTCGTGCGCTCAACATTTCAGGTGTGATGGCAGTCTGTTGTCCTGTGGTGCGGGCAATAGGTACTGCACTGGCCGTCTGGTGGGATAAGGAAGCAAGCATTTGTACAAGGCTATCAAGGCTCAGAGGTCTGGGTAACAGATGGTCGGCTTCGGCACGATCTGAAGTAGTGACAGCAGCGGTGATCTTGCCGGCAGCATTAGCCTTGAGCCAGGTCATGTGGCCGTAAACCGTGTCCATATCAATCACGATGACTTCGGCTTCTTTTTCGTTGGTAGCGGCCCAACGTTTAGGCAGGCGCATATTAGCTTGGTCGAATACCGACAGCACTTGTGCCTCGTCTTCTCGCGAAAACCCTGAAAAACAAACCGTATTGGAATTCATTGACGCAGTCCCCAGGAGCATGGTGTCGTGATCGACACTCGGAATATAACCGAAGTTTGGCCGTGACAATCGGCTGCGTCAATGTGGATTGCCGAGGCCGTGAACCAAAGCACAGAACAAGGTCTGAAAAGCGCTTAAAAGCCGCGTTTTCATTACTTGTTAGTGCAGTTAAATCTTGTTACGAACGAAGGCTGGTTTTCCGAAAAATCCGGCTTAGCTCAAACCGCGATTGCGTTTTGGCAGATGGTTTTTCAGGAATGCCATTTGATCGGCAAGAATATGCCTGTTCGACAGAATCAGGTGTTCGACCCAGCTTGGACGAAACGGCACTGCCAGCAAAGGCATGCCGGCCTGCTGAGGCGTGCGGCCTCCTTTTCGGGAATTGCAGTGGAAGCAGGCGCAAACCACATTTTCCCAGACATCACGGCCGCCTTTAGAAATCGGCATCACATGATCACGGGTCAGCGCGTGTCGGCTGTATTCCTTGCCGCAATACATACACAGCGACCCATCACGCGCAAACAGAGCCGTGTTGGTCAGCGAGGGTGTGGGAGATATGGCCATGTTTTTGGCATGACCCCGTGCGGCGACGATCGGATGAAGATCGATCACACTTTGTTCGCCGGTGAAGCGATTTTGACCGCCATGCACAGTCATGCAGGGTTCGCCCAGCGTCCATGAGACGGCACCACGAACATATAAACAGACAGCATCTTGCCAGTGCATCCAATCCAGAATGCGGCCATGCGCATCGAGTGAGAGGACGCGGGGATAAGGGGTTTCGTGAGGGGGCAGTGTGCCTGCCGGGGGGCGGTGACTCCCAGCGCCCACGATCGCTAAGCGCTTGGTGGGCATGTCCATATTGAGTGAGCATAACCCAAGTGTGAATTCGCGCAAGCCCCGCGGCTTCGACTGTTAAACTATCGACATCATTCAGGAGGCAGCATGCGCACTTTGTACCCCGAAATTGAACCCTTCGACTCCGGTTTTTTGAACGTTGATACGCGCCACAGCATGTATTACGAACAATGCGGCAATCCTCAGGGCAAACCTGTCGTCATTTTGCACGGGGGACCGGGTGCGGGCTGCGGCGCTAAAATTCGTCGTTTTCATGACCCGCGCGCCTACCGGATTATTTTGCTGGATCAACGCGGCGCAGGGCGCTCAACACCGCATGCCGACTTGGTCGACAACACGACATGGACATTGGTCGACGATATCGAAAAATTACGTAAACATCTGGGTATTGATCGCTGGCAGGTATTCGGCGGTTCCTGGGGTTCGACCCTCGCATTGGCTTATGCAGAAAAACATCCGGAGTGCGTCACCGAGTTGGTTATTCGCGGAATATTCTTGCTGCGGCGCTGGGAGCTGGAATGGTTCTACCAGGAAGGTTGCTCGCGTTTGTTTCCCGACGCTTGGGAAAAATATCTCGCGCCGATTCCCGAAGTGGAACGCGGCGATATTATTTCCGCCTATCACCGGCGTCTGACATCGGAAGACGAAAGTACAAGATTGGCTGCGGCGCAGGCCTGGTCGATCTGGGAAGCATCCACCAGCTTCCTGTTGCAGGATGAAGATTTCATCGATAGCCACCAGGATGCGCATTTCGCATTGAGTTTCGCGCGTATCGAAAACCATTATTTCGTCAATGGCGGTTTCTTCGAGGTCGAGGGACAGTTGCTGCGCGATGCATACAAGCTAAAAGGTATTCCCGGTGTGATTGTTCACGGCCGTTACGATGTTGTTTGCCCGATTGCCAATGCCTGGGATTTGCACAAGGTTTGGCCAGAAGCAAAGTTGGTCATTTCACCCACTTCGGGCCACTCCGCTTTTGAAGCGGAAAATGCATCGGCCCTGATTGAAGCGACCGATAGTTATCGTTGATATTACATAAGGTGCGCTTGAGCGCACCCTATGCAAGTGTTTAGGCATCAAGCGGCATTTCGCAGTTGAATCTTTGGAAAATCCACCGGCACATCCAATGCGATATTGATGTAGTTGGTAAATAGGTTCAGCGCTACATGCGCAATGATTTCGACAATTTCTTCGTCGCTGAATCCAGCCTCACGCAAAGTCTGCGTATCAGCATCTGAAACCTGTGCGCGGCTGTTGACCAGTTTCAATGCAAAGCTCAATGCCGCAGCCGTTTTTGGATCGGATGATTGTCCTGATTGGGCCGCGAGTAATTCACTGGCGGCAATTCCGGCGCCCTGGCCGATATAGGTATGGGCTGCCAGGCAATATTCGCATTGATTGCGATCTGCCACTGCAACGGCAATTTTTTCGCCCAACTTAGTACCAATTACGCCTTTGCCGAGAGCTCCGAACGCGCCCCACATGCTTTTGAGTGCGGCGGGAGAATTGGCGGTTGCCTTGAACATATTCGGTGTTGTGCCGAAGGCTTGTTGAACTTGGTCGAGCAGAGTTTTACGGTCCGGGGAAGTATCGGCGGCATTGATTAGTTGAACGCGGGACATGGGCTTTCCTTTGAGATTGATTGGATTGATGTGCATCAGGCACGGAGAGCAGTTTGCCTAATAGGTCAGGATGAAATAGCATTAATAATCCTATTTATTTAACTTTAAGTCCTGAATTCAATGGATCGTCTCGAATCCCTGTTAAAGCACTTCACCGTTTCTGCTCAGATGTTTCACTCGGGCGCGCTATGTGGAATCAATGATTTCGAACCGCAGAAGGGTCTGGGTCAGCTGCATTTATTGCAGAGCGGAAAACTGCAAATCGAGCATCACCAGGAATCGATTATTTCGGTTGCCGAGCCGAGTCTTTTGTTTTATCCGCGACCGCATTTTCACCGTTTTATTTCCGATGAAAAAAATGGCGCGGCATTGACCTGTGCTCATATTCAATTCAATGGCGGCGTCAATAATCCACTGGTGCAATCTTTGCCGGCATTTTTGATTCTGCCTTTGTCGGAGCTGGATGATGCCGATGTGCTGCTCGATATTTTATTTCGTGAAGCGTTTAATCAACGCTGCGGACGGCAAGTGATCGTCGATCGTTTATTTGAAGTGGTGCTGGTGAATATTTTCCGCTGGCTGATGAATCGTGATCATGTGCCGAATGGTTTGCTGGTCGGAATGGCACAGCCACAAATTGCCCGTTCATTGGTGGCGATGCATGCGAATCCGTCGCAGGATTGGTCGCTGGAAAAATTAGCAAAGGAAGCCGGTATGTCCCGCAGCGTTTATGCTTCGAGTTTCAGAAAAATTCTCGATACCACGCCGTTGGAATATCTTGCGCAATGGCGATTGAGTCTGGCGCAGCAACGTTTGCAATCGGGGCAATCATTGAAGCAGATTGTCGATGGACTCGGTTACGGCAGCATGGCCGCATTTTCACGTGCTTTCAAAACACGTTGCCAGATGTCACCGCGCGAATGGCGAGCGGCGCAGCAAGCCTAAGCCGGCAAAGGTGTTAATTACTGTCACAGGCAGGTCTTGACCTCGACTTGACGCAGGCTTGGCGATACTCTGATGTGTATGAAATTCAGGCAAGCCGGCTTATGAAGCTCCAAAGACTTTTCGCGATCCAGATTGGATTTTTGATTGCTATCGTTTCTTCGAACAATTCCACTGCACAGGTCTGTGCAACACCTGGATTGTCTGGGCCCAATGCAGGCTTGTCAGGTACGCTCAATAGTTACTATCCGGGCACCAGTGCCAGCGTAACGGTTGGCAGCACTTCGATTTCTGTCGGCTCCATCGATACCACTTCCGGTGGTGCCGCAACGGCGATTGCGACAGGCGATTTATTGATCGTGATGCAAATGCAGGGCGCGCAAATCGATAGTTCCAATAGTGATTGCTATGGCGATGGTGTCGGTACGGCAGGCTGTGCAACGCGACTGGTCACCACGGGCAATTATGCTGGCGGCAATACGGCAACGAATTATTTGGCAGGAAATTGGGAATATTGCACGGCCGTCGGATCCGTCGCTGCCGGTGCAGTGGCGGTGCGTTGCGCGGGCGGTGCAGGCACGGTGAATGCTTATTCCGCAGCGGCAGCAACGGCGACCAGTGGCGTATATCGTTATCAGGTAATTCGTGTACCGCAATACAGCTCGGCCACATTGGCTGGCACCGTAACTGCAGCCACATGGAATGGTTCGACGGGTGGCGTGGCAGCCTTGCAAGTTGCCGGTACTCTAACTATGGGTGGCAATTCGATTGATGCCAGTCGTCGTGGTTTCCGTGGCGGCGGCGTTACTTTCGTCGCGCCGTACGGACCGCCCGTTATTGATACCGTTAATGGCACAAGTTTTTATCGCGCTGTGGCGGGTGCCATTCCCGGTGGTGAACGCGAAGGCAATTTCAAGGGCGAAGGCATCGCCGGTACGCCTCGTTTGGTTTATAACGGCGCTGCTCAAGTGGATACCGGTACCGATGGTTATCCCAATGGTTCTCGTGGTCGTGGTGCTCCCGGTAATGCAGGCGGTGGCGGTCAAAATCAAAACTCAGGTGGTGCTGGCGGCGGCAATGGCGGTCTCGGTGGCAATGGTGGCGGTGGCTGGAATGATGCATCGCGGCCGACCACTTTTCGTGACAGTGGCGGCCATGGTGGTGATGGTGCAACGCGGGCTGGCAATAATTTAAATCTGAGTATCAATCGCATGCTCATGGGCGGCGGTGGTGGTGCCGGCCATGTTGATGGTGGCGGTACCACTTGCGAAAACGGCGGCTGGGGCGGTAATGGTGGCGGCATCGTGATCGTGAAAGCCGGTTCGTTTTCGGGAGCTGGTTCGATACTGGCAGACGGAAATAATGGATTTCGTCCAAATACCGCAGGCGCTTGTACCGATGCAGCAGGTGGTGGCGGTGCGGGCGGTAGTGTTTACGTTGCTAATGACAGCGGCAGTCTTGCAACGCTGACGATTAATGCACGCGGCGGCAACGGCGTGAATTCCAGTTATGCCGAACATGGCCCCGGCGGCGGCGGCGGCGGTGGTGCGGTTCGTTATACCGGCATCGGCGTGCCTGCCATTACTGTGACCGGCGGCACCGGTGGATTAGACGCTAATGGTGCAGCACAGGCAGGATTTCCGGCAACACCGCAAGCCTGGTTTGCCACGGGTGGTGCGAACTCCACGATTGCTTCTGCTGCAGTGCCGGCAGTAGCCACCACGCCACCTTCAACGACATGTTTCCCAAGCCTGACAGTCAGCAAATCCACGACCACACCAACGATCAATGCAGCAACCGGCGCAACGGCAACCTATAGCATTGTCGTAAGCAATGCGAGTTCCGGCGCGGCAATTGGATCTTCCGTCGTTGATAACGCTGTACCGACAAACTGGACTGCTGGGGCTGTGAGCGCCGTGACATTTTCTCCAGCCTTATCTGCCACTGTTCTAGGCGGCTATGTCGAGTCTGCGACTGTGGGTCAACCTGCTGTTGCAAATGCACCCGGCGGTCCGGCCAATCTGGTCGCTTTGGCAACGGC
>JBOHYH010000017.1:0-2925 GCA_050737775.1 Arenimonas sp. | reverse complement strand
TGTTTAATCTGCAAGGCGAGCCGAATGTCACCACGAATCATATTGCCGACGAACTGGAAATTTCGCCGGGCAATTTGTATTACCACTTTCGTAATAAAGACGACATTATCGAACAACTGTTCCAGCGTTATGAAGAACGCATGGATTCCGCGTTAGTTGCCCCCGAAGGTCGTTTACCGAATCTGGAAGACATCTGGTTGCAATTACATTTGGTATTCGAGTGCATTTGGGAATACCGTTTTTTATATCGCGACCTGGTGGATATTCTCAGCCGTAATCGTCACTTGCGCATGCGCTTTGCCCGCATTCTGAAACGGGCCGCCGGCAATGCCACGACTGTAATGCGCGGACTGGTTCAAGCGGGTGTCATGCGTGCCTCGGGCACCGAGATTGAAGGTACGGCCACCAACATCCTCGTCATCGCTACCTTCTGGCTGAATTACGCCAGTGTGCGTGGCGATAAGGACGAACAAGAAGCCATCCGCAACGGCATCGTGCAAGTGATGATGCTGATCTCGCCGTTCCTGCGCGATGAGGAACGTGTGCATCTCAATACTTTGACGATGGCTTACAAGATTTAGCTGAAATAATAGAGCTCATATTGCCACCAGCTCACTAATTTACTCTAGGAGTGAGATGTGAACAGAGAGGTTCAGATAGCTGTTGCATGGGGAAGTCCAGGCGGTGCAGCCGCTGAGATTTCCTTAGCGATTGAAGAACTAACTGGCCAACGGCCAAAGCCAGTGCGTCTCACTGATCTAGCTGGGCCAAATGAAACCATCCAAGTGCTCCTTAATAATCAGGAGTGGATACTAGTTGCTAAGGCTGTTATTGCAATTTACGGGGCAGAACTTGCTAAAGAGGCCGCCAAGGCAACATGGAAAAAAGCAGCACCTAAATTTGAACAGGCAGTTAACATTACTGGTAACGCTTTTGGTCGTCTTATTACTGCAATTGGTAGTGCAATACACGCACAGGCTCCAGTAATACTGGGCTTTCCAAAAACTCCAATAAGCGGACGCAGACATATCGGGGTAGAAATACTTGAGGCTACTCCAGATGAAATTGCTAGGATTGTTTGCTTATTTGCTGGGCATGGCGAAGAAATAGAACGAAAGCTTGATGAATGGGATTTAATACGCGCTCATCAAAGACACCTTACATATCAAGAAAACTCCGATTGCAGCGTGATGTTAACTATCTCTGATGAAGGGGCTATACAACTCACGGCGACAATATTGGATGACACCTTCACAAAACGAGAAGTAGTTATTTATGAACTCTTCACACCATGAAACTTAAATCCTTATACCAAGAGATTTGCGAATTCATCTTTATTCAAAACTTCCCATCGAATCCCGCGCCAAATTATCGAAACGCGTGTACTCGCCAAAGAATTTCAACTTAATCGTATCGGTCGGTCCGTTACGATGCTTGGCGATAATGACTTCAGCCAAACCTTTCTCGGCCGAATCCTTGTGGTAATAATCGTCGCGATAAATAAACATGATGATATCGGCGTCCTGCTCGATACCGCCGGACTCACGCAAATCGGACATGATTGGACGTTTGTCGGTACGGCTTTCCAAGCCACGATTCAACTGTGACAAAGCGATAATCGGAATATTCAATTCCTTCGCCAGCGCTTTCAAAGAACGGGAAATCTCCGAGACTTCATTGACGCGACCTTCCTTGTTACCTGGCACCTGCATCAACTGCAAATAATCGACGACGATTAAACCCAGATCGTGTTCGCGCTTTAAACGACGGGCGCGGAATGCCAGATCGTATGGCGACAATGCCGGCGTATCATCGATGAAAATTTTGACTTCCGATAACATCTTGATTGCCATATTCACGCGCGACCAATCTTCATCTTCCAGCATGCCGGTTTTCAAACGCTGTGCATTGATCCGACCAATCGATGAAATCAGGCGGAATGCCAATTGCGACGATGACATTTCCATCGAATAGACCGCGACCGCTTTCTTTGTTTTCAGTGCCGCGAATTCGGCAATGTTCAAGGCTAGCGTGGTTTTACCCATCGCGGGACGTGCAGCAAGAATAATCAAATCGGAATTCTGCAAGCCCGAAGTCAGATTATCGAGATCATGAAAACCGCTCGGCAAACCGGTGATCGCGCCCTGGTTTTCGTAACGCTGACGCAACTGTTCAAAGGCTTCGACCATGGCGGTACGCACCGGCACAAACCCCTTCTTGCCACGCTCGCCCTGCTCCGCAATTCTGAATACGTGTTGCTCGGCTTTCGCCAGCAATTCGGTCACTTCGCGGCCATCAGGACGAAAGCTGTCATTGACGATTTCGGTGCCAGCCTCGATCAACTGCCGCAGTACCGATTTTTCGCGCACGATTTCGGCATAGGCCTTGATATTCGCGGCCGAAGGCGTGGTGCTCGCGAGTTCGATCAAATACGTATTGCCGCCAATTTGTTCCGACAAGCCATTCGCTTCAAACCATTCACCCAGCGTCACCGCATCGAAAGGTTTGTTTTTTTCTGCCAACTCGCGAATACCACGATAAATCAAACGATGGTCGCGACGATAAAAATCTTCTTCCGACAAGGCATCACCGAGAATATTCAGCGATTCCGGAGCCAGCATCAAACCACCAATTACCGCCTGCTCTGCTTCGACCGATTGTGGCGGCAAACGTAGCGCTTCAAGTTTATTATCGGAACGGACGGAATCGGGGCGTGCTGACATAGAGTTTCTTTTGATTTTTTTAGTGGGGGTTACAACTTGACCATGCTACGGCTAAACGGGCAAAAGTGTTGCGTGTAAAGCGGTGGGTTTCCTGTGGATAAGATCATAAAGCAATCTCATTCAATGAGATCACTAATGAACCGTAGGGACGGCTGCTTGCTGCACGCGAATTACACCGTAGGGGCGCTTGCTTGCTGCGCCC
>JBOHYH010000016.1:0-28706 GCA_050737775.1 Arenimonas sp. | reverse complement strand
TCGGGCTTAAGCGAGAGTCAAGAGTACGGCAGCTCATGCTCCCACTCGTGCTTCATGCACTGCTGTTTATCGGCTTGCCGTACTCTGCTCTCACTTCAACAGTAGTACAAAATGAAGACACAAGCTGCTTTAGCAGCGATGAGATGTTTGGTGCCTCGTTGAGACAATGCCGCAGCATATTGTTTTTATCGCTGCTAAAGCTCCCGCAACGGATGCTTTCGATTATAAAAACATCGTCATCCCCGAATGTTTCTGTCGGGGACCCCGTGACTCCAGACATCACAGCAACGACACTGGATACCCGCCTGCGCGGGGACGATGGTTATTTTGATGCAGACAGTTGCTCACACAAGAGCAAAAAAATCAAAACATCGCGTCCCGCAATTTGTACCAAGCCATCGCCGCCACCAGCATGGGGGTTCGAAATACACGGCCACCAGGGAAGGGCAGATGCTTAATTTTTTCAAAAATATCGAGTCTTGATGCCTGTCCGCGAATCGCTTCACTGATAATGCGCCCGGCCAAACCAGTAGCGGCGATACCGTGCCCAGAGAAGCCTTGTGCAAAATAAACATTCGGCCCTAGTCGTCCCCAGTGCGGTGCACGGTTAAGGCTAATATCGACGTAGCCACCCCAAACATAGTCGAACTTAAGGTTTTTAAGCTGCGGGAAAACTCGGGTCATGCGGCGGGTCATCACGCCGCGTAAATTGGGTGGCGGCAATGTGGAATAACTTGCACGGCCACCAAACAAAACCCGATGGTCGGCACTCAATCGGAAATAATCCAGGGCCCAATTGATATCGGCGACGGCCATGTCGTTTTTGATCAAGGCTCTTGCAGCAGATTCACTCAGGCGTTCACTGGCACCGATATAGGTTCCGACTGGCATGATTTTGCTATCGAGTTCTGCTGCAATGCCCTGGACATAAGCGTTACCCGCGAGCACGGCGTAGTCGCATTGCACCTGTCCATGTGGGGTTTTTAAAGCAGGCTTCGGACCGCGATGCAACGACAAGACTTCGGAATCTTCAAAAATTTTTACGCCTAACGACAATGCAGCGCGCGCCAGACCCTGGGTATATTTCAATGGATGCAGATGACCGCTTCTATCATCATACAGGCCGCCGATATAACGATCGGAAGCAAGCTGTTCTCTTAATTGTGCGCTTTCCCACCACTGTGTTTCGTAGCAAAAGTTCTTTTGCAAGTCGGATTGCCAGTGCTTGAGCTCGGTGATGTGGCGCGGCTTGATCGCCACATGTGCATGCCCGGCGCGCCAATCGCAATCAATGGCGTATTTTTCGCAGCGCTCATGAATGATTCGTAGGCCTTCCAGCGAAAAATCGAATAGCTTGCGCGAATCTTCGATGCCTATCATCGAGGTAATTTTGTGTTGATCGCAGCCAAAGCCGAAAATTGCCTGGCCGCCACTGCGGCCGGAAGCACCCCAGCCAATACGCTGGGATTCAAGCACGATGACTTTTAAACCTGCTTCTGCACATTCAATCGCCGTGGATAGTCCGGTGATGCCAGCGCCGAGGATACAAACGTCAGCAATTTCATTGCCTTCGAGTGATGGTTGCTCTGGAAGCGCCGGTACACTGGCGGCGTACCAAGAGTTCACGTGTGGCTTTCTATTTTCCATATCAAGTTTGTATTTGCGAATTCGTCTTACCCTTAACCGACGCAACGCGCCACCCTCGAATGTAGCGACTCCCGCCGGTATCTCGTAGTCCGGATGAAGCGCAGCGCAATCCGGGAAGTTCGAAGCAAGCTGCTCCCGGATTGCGCTGCGCTTCATCCAGGCTACGCGGTTGCATCAAACCGCGCGTAAATACCAGTCGTATTCAAGTGTGGTCACCTGTGTGTAGAACGTGCGCATTTCCTTCAGTTTTTGCTGGCCGAAAATATGGCGGAATTTTTCACCGAAATTGCTGGTGATGAAATCGCTCGCCATAAAATCATCAATCGTGTCGCGCCAAAACAAGGTGCGTTGCTCGGTTTGTTCATAGGCATTGCCGACGATGGGTGCGCCTGGGTCAAATTTATTTTCCAGCCCATGCAGAATGCCCGCGAGAACGGCGGCAGTGACCAGGTAGGGGTTGGCGTCGGCGCCGGAAATACGGTGTTCAATGCGGGTATTGGCTTCATCGCTATGCGGAATACGCATGGCAACCGTGCGGTTATTAAAACCCCAGCAATCATTCAAGGGCACAAATGCATTGAGTACAAAGCGGCGATAGCTGTTGGCGTGCGGAGCAAACATCAACATGCAGCCTCTAGACGACTTCTGCATGCCGCCAATCGCATGGCGCAGCGTGTCGGCTGGTTTTTCCGGTGTGCCCGCGAAAATATTCTTGCCGTCTTTGTCCAGGACGCTGACATGGATATGCATGCCGCTGCCGGCTTGATCAACAAAAGGCTTGGCCATAAAGCTGGCGAGCAGGTTTTGTTGGGATGCCACTTCCTTGATGACGCGCTTGAGCATGATGGAATCATCGCAGGCGAGCAGGGCGTCCTTGCGATGTTTTAAATTGATTTCAAACTGGCCTGGAGCATACTCGGCAACGGCGGTATCGGCCGGAATATGCTGTGCACGGCAGGCATCGGTCACGGCATCGGTAAAACCCTGATAATCATTCAGGTCTTCCATGTAATAAACCTGAGTGGTTTTATTGCGTTCGCCGGTTGCTGGATTGATCGAGGTTTTCGGGCGACCGTCTTTATGCAAGGTTTTATCCAGTAGATAAAATTCAAGTTCAACTGCAACCACCGGCGTGAGGCCTTTTGCGGTGAAACGATCCAGTACGCGCTTCAACACTTCCCGCGGATTTGCTTCAAACATTTCACCATGAGCATCTTCCATTCCAAGCAAAACCTGCGCCATCGGCTTTTTCTGCCAGGGAATAATCTTCAGGGTGCCAGGCACTGGACGACAAATACGGTCTTCATCACCAATGTCATAGCCCAGGCCGGTTTCTTCAACGGTATTGCCGGTGATATCGGTGGCTATCAAGGACATGGGCAGGCAGACGCCATTGGCATAGACCTTTTCCAGTGCGTCACGAGTAATGCGTTTGCCGCGCAGCAGCCCATTCATGTCCGGAAGTAGAAGATCCACCATTTCGCAGCCGGCTATTTGTTGCAGTTCAGCGGCATCGTCATCAGGCAAAGGATAGGAATTCATAATGTTGCATCGGTTTTGGGCGAAACTGAATACTAACAGAGGATGATTTGACTGTAAAAAATACTCAACGCTTGGGCCTTATGGCGGCGCTGCCTTCAAGATAGCAATTGCCTTTTGACAGGCTTCGCCCGCCATAGAAGGGCTTTTTGTCTGATTTATCTGTAATTAGACTCTCATCACCTGTTGATAAAATAAAACAGTCCGGTTATGGTTCTAGAGCTTCTTGCGGAGGTTTTATGCAGCAAAGGCCGCTGGTAATCGTACCGGCAGATCGAAAAGTGATGGGCAAGCACGCTTACCATTCGGCTGGCGAGAAATACCTGTCTGCACTGGTATCCGGGTCGGATGTGATTCCCTTGGTATTGCCCAGTCTTTCGCCTACTTTGCCGCTGCGTGAAATTCTGGAAAACATGGACGGCCTATTTTTGACCGGCTCGTATTCGAATATCGAGCCGCATCATTACTCAAACAAGCCGAGTTACGAGGGAAATTTACACGATCAGCATCGTGATGAAAACAGTCTGCCAATTATTCCCTTGGCCATTGAAATGCAGATTCCGATGTTTGCCGTTTGCCGCGGTTTTCAGGAAGTAAACGTCGCCATGGGCGGCAGCCTGCATCAAAAAGTACATGAAGTGCCAGGTCTTGATGATCATAGAGAAAATCTTGATGACGGACTGGATCAGCAATATGCCGATTCCCACCTCGTTTCTCTGAGTTCCGGCGGATTGCTCGAGAACTTGTTGGGTAAAACGACCGCGATGGTTAATTCCCTGCATGGCCAAGGCATCAATGTTCTGGCCGATAGTCTGAATATAGAAGCCACAGCGCCGGATGGTTTGATAGAAGCTGTATCGTTAAAAGCTTCGCATCCGTTCTTTTTGGCGGTGCAGTGGCATCCGGAATGGAAAGTGGGCGAGAATCCATTCTACTTGAGTATGTTTCAGGCCTTTGGTCGCGCTTGTCGTGATCGTGCCAATAATCGGAAATCTTTATGAGTCGCAAGAAAAATAGCGAAAAGCCGATGAATGCCGAGCAGCAGGAAAGCTCGCTGAAAAGATGGCTGAAAGAACGAAGAATTACCGAAGTGGAATGTTTGGTGCCGGATATCACCGGTAATGCCCGAGGAAAAATTATCCCAGCGGCAAAGTTTTCGCATGATTATGGAACTCGATTGCCCGAAGGCATTTTTGTCACTACCGTAACTGGCGATTACCCGGATGCCTATTACGAATTGGTCGCGCCATCGGATTCCGACATGTATTTGCGTCCAGATGCTGACACGGTGCGCATGGTGCCGTGGGCAACCGATCCTACCGCGCAGGTGATTCACGATTGTTTTACCCGTGATGGCAAGCCACATGATTTGGCACCACGAAACGTATTGCGCAATATACTTGCCTTGTACGAGGCCAAGGGCATGAAACCAATTGTGGCGCCGGAACTGGAATTCTTTCTGGTCCAGAAAAATACCGATCCGGATTTCCCATTACAGCCACCGGCAGGGCGTTCCGGTCGTCCTGAAACGGCAAGACAATCTTATTCCATCGATGCGGTGAATGAATTCGATCCTATTCTTGATTTGATGTACGACTACGCTGAAGAAATGGAACTGGATGTGGATACGCTGATTCATGAGTCAGGCGCGGCACAGCTGGAAGTGAATTTTGTCCATTCGGATCCGATGTCGCGCGCTGATCAGGTGTTTTTATTCAAACGGACAATGCGTGAAGCGGCTCTAAGACACGGCATCTATGCGACTTTCCTTGCCAAGCCGATGGAAAACGAACCGGGTAGTGCCATGCACATCCATCAAAGCATGCTCGATGCAAAAACCGGCAAGAATTTATTTGCCGGCAAAAAAGAAAATCAGCATAGCGAGCTGTTTAAAAATTATCTCGGTGGTTTGCAAAAATACGTACCGATGGCGATGCCGTTTTTTGCACCCAACGTAAATTCCTATCGACGCCTCGCGGTTGGCGATGTTGCACCAATCAATGTGCAATGGGGGTACGACAATCGCACCTGTGGTTTGCGGGTGCCGATGGACTCACTCGAAAATACACGCGTCGAAAGCCGCTTTGCCGGCTCGGATGCGAATCCGTATCTTGCGATGGCAGCGACATTGGCCTGCGGCTATCTGGGCATTGTTGAAAAACTGAAGCCGACCGAGCCGCTGACTACCAGTGCGCAAGACAAAGGCTATGAATTGCCACGCAGTCTGGAAGAGTCCCTGAAATGGTTGCGTGGTTGCGAGCCTTTGCAAAAATTGATGGGCGAGCGTTTCGTCAATGCCTATATCCACGTGAAGGAAAAGGAATATCAAACCTATTTCCGCGTGATCAGTTCCTGGGAACGCGAATTCCTGTTGTTGAATGTTTGATCTTCCATGATCAGAGATACATGATCAGAGATAAAAATTAGCGATACACATTTCGGAGCCAGCGTGGAAAATTCAGACCTGCAAGCATTACAAAAATTGGATGCCGCACATCATATTCATCCGTTCAATGACAATGCGGCCCTGGCGAAAAAGGGCACACGCATTTTGACAAAAGGTGAAGGCTGCTACGTCTGGGATGCCGAAGGCAATAAAATGCTGGATGCTTTTGCCGGCCTATGGTGCGTCAATATTGGCTATGGCAGAAAGGAGTTGGGGCAAGCCGCAGCGCAGCAAATGGAAACCTTGGCTTACTACAATAGCTTTTTTGGCTGCACGACCGAACCCACGGTGCATCTGGCTGCAAAACTTGCCGAGCTGACGCCGGGTGATTTGAATCATGCATTCTTCAGCAACTCCGGTTCCGAAGCCAACGATACCATCCTGCGAATGGTGCGGCATTTCTGGGCCGTGCAGGACCAACCCGAAAAAAATATTCTGATTGGCCGCTTTAATGGATATCACGGGTCAACCGTTGCCGGTGCCAGCCTGGGTGGTATGAAAGGCATGCATTCACAAGGTGGTTTGCCGATCCCCAATATTCACCATATCAATCAACCCTACTGGTTTGGTGAAGGTGGTGATTTGTCGCCGGAAGAATTCGGTTTGCAACGCGCTCGTGAACTGGAAACGAAAATTCTTGAACTGGGCCCCAGTTGTGTAGCAGCGTTTATCGGCGAACCAATTCAAGGTGCAGCCGGCGTGTTTATTCCACCAATGAATTATTGGCCGGAAATTCAGCGCATCTGTCGCAAATATGATGTCTTGCTAATTGCCGATGAAGTCATCTGTGGCTTTGGCCGCACCGGTCATTGGTTTGGTTCGGAATATTTCGGTATTCAACCGGACATCATGACCTTGGCAAAAGGTATTACTTCCGGATATATCCCACTCGGCGCCGTGATGTTTAATGATCGCGTTGCCAATGTCCTTAAAGACAAGGGCGGCGAGTTGGCACATGGCTATACCTATTCGGGCCACCCCGTTTGCACTGCGGTCGCCCTGGAAAATATTCGCATCCTGCAGGACGAAAAGATTGTCGAGAACATCAAAAACAATACGGGACCTTATCTGGCACAGCGCTGGCAAGAGTTGGGTGAGCATTCCTTGGTAGGCGAAGCACGTATTGTCGGTATGGTCGGGGCCCTGGAACTTGTGCCCAGCAAGCCAAGCCGACAGTTTTTTGATGATCGTGGCAAAGTGGGGCAGCTATGTCGTGATATCGCCCTCAAAAACGGTCTAATATTACGTGCAACCAATGATGCGATGCTGCTCTCGCCACCGCTGATAATCACATGCGAGCAGATCGACGAATTGTTTGAGAAAGCCTGGAAATCCTTGAATAAAATCGAGGAAACTTTAAAAAGCCAATGAGGTAGCTAGTCTGTTTTCAGCTGTGATTCCTGTTGTCACAATCTTTTCAACAATTTAGTGAGAGGTGTTATGAAACTACGTCTTTTAACATTAGCCATTGCCGGACTGACTCTCGTTGCATGTGGTAACAAAGAGGCCGGCCCCACCGGTGCCACTGCAGACGCACCGGCAGGGGAAGAAAAGGTGCTGAATATCTACAATTGGTCGGATTACATCGCACCGGACACGGTTGCAAAATTTGAAAAAGAAACCGGCATCGACGTCACATACGACGAAATGGACAGCAACGAAACCCTCGAGTCCAAGATTCTTGCCGGTGATACGGGTTATGACATAGTAGTACCTTCATCTTCATTCCTGGGTCGTCAAATCAAGGCGGGTGCCTATCAGCCATTGGACAAGGCCCAACTCAGCAATTGGAAGAACCTCGATACCAACCTGATGAGCAAGCTGACCGATGTTGATCCGGGCAATAGTCACGCGGTGCCTTATTTGTGGGGAACGACTGGTATTGGTTACAACGTCGAAAAAGTTACCAAGATTTTTGGTAGCACGGATGTGGTCAATAGCTGGGACTTGATTTTCAAACCTGAAAATCTTGCCAAACTGAAAGATTGCGGCGTTACCTTCCTTGATGCAGCCTCGGAAATTATTCCAACCACTTTGTATGCCATGGGCGAAGATCCCAATAATTTTGATCCTGCCGTGATTGACAAGGCTGCAGCAAAACTTGAAACACTGCGTCCTTACATCACGAACTTCCATTCCTCGGAATATATTGAATCACTCGCAAGCGGTAACGTCTGCATCGTGGTGGGTTGGTCTGGCGATATCATCCAGGCTAAAGCACGTGCTGCCGAAGCAAAAAATGGTGTCACCATCGGCTACAGCATTCCGGCCCAGGGCTCTGCCATGTGGTTCGACATGATGGCGATTCCGAAAACCGCCAAGCATCCGAAGAATGCCCATCTGTTCCTGAACTTCCTGATGCGCCCGGAAATCATTGCTGAAGTATCGAACTATGTTTCCTACCCCAATGCAAATGCAGCATCTACTCCAATGTTGGACAAGGCGATTACCGGTGATCCGATGATCAGTCCGACCAAGGAAACCATCAATACCAAATTGTACGGTTTGGCCGTGCTTCCACCGGACGTCATGAAAAAATACACGACGGTGTGGACCGAGCTGAAAACCACCAACTAACCTCACCAGGGCAAGCGATAAAACGCTTGCCCTTTTTTGATGGAATAAAATTATGAGTGCTGAAATGGCTGCTGCAACTACAGATCATGTTTCGCGAAGCGATAAGCTGGGCAATGAAAATTATGTTCGCATTATCGATGTTCGAAAAGAGTTTGATGGTTTTGTGGCGGTCGATTCGGTAAATCTGTCGATACGGAAAGGCGAAATTTTTGCCTTGCTCGGTGGTTCGGGTTGCGGCAAATCGACCTTGTTGCGCTGTCTTGCCGGATTTGAAAAGCCAACATCGGGGAAAATCGAACTGGACGGTCAGATTATCAATGACCTGCAGCCTTATGATCGTCCGATCAATATGATGTTCCAGTCCTATGCCTTGTTCCCGCATATGACGGTGGAGCAGAACATCGCCTTTGGCTTGAAGCAGGACGGCATGGCGAAAGATGCCATCGCCAGGCGCGTGGAAGAAATGCTGAGCATTGTGCAAATGAATAAATTTGCCAAACGCAAACCACATCAGCTTTCCGGTGGGCAACAGCAGCGTGTTGCATTGGCAAGATCATTGGCAAAAAGCCCGAAGCTTTTATTACTCGATGAGCCGATGGGTGCATTGGATAAAAAACTGCGTTCGCAAATGCAATTGGAACTGGTCAATATTATCGAGCGTCTTGGCGTTACCTGCGTCATGGTGACCCATGATCAGGAAGAAGCCATGAACATGGCGCATCGCATCGCCTTGATGGATGCCGGTCATATTCGCCAGGTCGGAACACCGGATGAAATTTACGAGCAGCCCACCAGTCGCTTCGCAGCCGAGTTTATCGGTTCGCTAAATGTTATCGAAGGCAAGATCGAGGAAGACGAAGCCGATTACGTCACGATTCGCTCGGCAGCATTACCGGATTCGGTGTATATCGGTCACGGCATTAGCGGATTCGAAGGGCAGGAAGTGGCATTTGCCGTTCGTCCTGAAAAAGTCACCATCAGCAAGGATCAACCAGTTCAGAAGCACAACAAGGCACAGGGTATTGTCGAAGATATCGCCTATTTTGGCAGCCATTCGGTGTATCACGTGCGATTGCCGAGTGGTTTCAAAATCATGGCGCACTTCGCGAATAGAAAACGCTGGGCCAGTGAAAACTTTACCTGGAACGATCCGGTCTGGGTATCGTGGGGAGATGATGCCGGCGTGGTACTCACATCATGAATCTTCCCAAATTTCTGACCAGGAAATTGATTCCGCATCCGCGTTGGGGGGTGATTTCGATTCCCTATGTCTGGATGCTGGTATTTTTTGCCATCCCGTTTCTTATCGTGCTGAAAATTTCTTTCAGCTCGCAAGCTATTGCTATTCCACCATACACACCGGTGCTGGAATACGTCGACAAGGGCTTGATGCTGAAATTGAATCTCGGTAATTATATCGAGTTATTCAGCAATTCCCTTTATGTCGAAGCCTATATAAGCTCGCTCAAGATTGCAGCCATTTCAACCTTGCTATGTTTGTTGATCGGCTATCCAATGGCTTACACCATTGCCCGCATGTCTCCGTCGATGCGAAATATTTGTTTGATGCTGGTGGTGTTGCCGTCCTGGATTTCGTTCCTGATCCGTATTTATGCCTGGATTGGTATTTTGCAAAACAATGGCTTGATGAACAAAATGCTGATGTCGATCGGCATTATCGACACGCCATTGCAGATCATGAATACGCCGACTGCAGCTTATATCGGCATTGTGTATGCCTATTTGCCTTTCATGATTTTGCCGCTTTATACCAATTTGGTGAAATTCGATATGCGCCTGCTGGAAGCGGCGTACGACCTGGGTGCCAAGCCCTGGAAAGCTTTTCTGACGATTACTTTGCCAATGTCGAAGTCCGGCATCATTGCCGGTTGCATGCTGGTCATGATTCCGGCGGTTGGCGAATTCGTTATTCCGGAATTACTGGGTGGCCCCGGCACATTGATGATCGGTCGCCAGCTATGGAGTGAATTCTTCAGTGCCGGGAATTGGCCAATGGCTTCCGCCGTTGCCATTGTGATGCTGATTCTGTTGCTGATACCGATCCTGATCTTCCATAAATATCAGCAGAAAGAATTGGAGGGACGTATCGCATGAGTTCGTCTTCCCATAATGTCAGCTGGTTTGGTCGTAGTTTTCTCGGTCTGGGTTTTCTATTTTTGTATCTGCCGATTTTTCTGCTCGTGATTTTTTCATTCAATGAGTCGCGCTTATCCACCACGTGGTCCGGCTTTTCATTCAAATGGTACGAAGCTTTGATGAATGACGACTCCATGCTGAAAGCCGCCTGGGTCAGTTTGAAAATAGCATTTACTTCGGCCACGGCTGCGGTGGTGCTTGGAACGCTTGCAGCATTGGTAATGACACGCTTCAAGTTCTTTCGCGGCAAAACCTTGTTCGGGGCCTTGATTACCGCGCCGCTGGTGATGCCGGAAGTCGTGACGGGTTTGTCTTTGTTATTGATGTTCGTCACTTTGTTTGCGCCATTCGGTGTTTCACCGAAAGGCATGTTGTCTATCTGGATTGCCCACGTGACGTTTACGATGGCGTTCGTCACGGTCATTATTTCTTCGCGCCTCGCCGAACTCGATAAATCCCTGGAAGAAGCAGCGATGGATCTGGGGGCGAACCGCTTGAAAATATTCTTCGTGATTACCTTGCCGATTATTTTCCCGGCGCTTATTTCCGGCTGGTTGCTGGCATTTACCTTGTCACTGGATGATGTGGTGATATCAAGCTTCGTGGCCGGACCCGATGCAACGACGTTGCCGATGAAGATTTTCTCGACGGTGCGTATGGGCTTGAATCCGAAGATTAATGCTTTGGCATCGATAATCGTTGCCGTAGTCTCCTTCACAGCAGTGGCTGCCTGGGCAATTAGTACTCGTGAAGAAAAACGCCGTCAGCGCGATATCCAGTTAGCTTTGCAGAAAGGCGAATAAGTCATGAGTGTCGAAATTACCAACCCCTGGACTGGCCAGGTCGATTACCGTTATGACTATATGAATGCGGCAGGTGTCGAGCAGTGCCTGACGAAATCTGCTGCGGCATTTCCGGCCTGGTCGGCACTATCGCTGGAACAGCGGGGTGATTTTCTTAAACGCATGGCCACCGTCATGCGTTCAAAAAAAGAGACTATTGCCAATATCATGTCGGCCGAAATGGGCAAGCTGCGACGCGAAGCTCTGGCGGAGATAGAAAAGTCTGCCAGCGCCTGCGAGTATTACGCCGAACATGCCATCGATTATTTGCGTGATAGCGATATCAAAACCGAAGCGACTCGGAGTTATGTCACTTATGAACCGCTGGGTTGCGTGTTCGCCATCATGCCGTGGAACTTCCCGGTCTGGCAGGTGTTCCGTTTTCTTGCCCCGGGTTTGATGGCCGGCAATGTTGCTTTGCTCAAGCATGCGACCAATGTGCCGCTCTGCGCCGATGCCATCGCGAATGTATTGCAGGAAGCCGGTATTCCCGATGGTGTTTTTAGTGTGCTGCATATAGACAATGCGATGGCCGAGAAAGTAATTGCTGATCCACGTGTGCATGCCATTACCTTGACCGGTAGTGAACGTGCAGGGCGTTCCGTGGCTGCTACTGCAGGTAAGCATCTGAAGAAGTGTGTGCTTGAACTGGGTGGAAGTGATCCCTTCGTTGTGCTCGATGATGCCGATCTCGATAAAACCATTCCAATAGCGGTAGCATCACGATTCAGTAATGCCGGACAAACCTGTATAGCTGCCAAGCGATTCATCGTGACAGAAAAAATTGCAGACGCATTCGTGCAGAGGTTTGTCGAAGCCGCAAGCAAGTTGCAAATCGGTGACCCGAACAACCCCGATACTTCATTGGCGCCGATGGTGCGCGCCGATTTGCGTGATGAATTGCATGGCCAGGTTCAAGCCAGCATCAAAGCGGGTGCAAAAGTTCTGATCGGTTGCGAAATGGGTGATGGCGCATCGCATTACCCCGCATCGATTCTTGATAATGTAAAGCCCGGTATGCCGGCCTACAGCGAAGAATTGTTTGGCCCGGTGGCCAGCGTGATTCGCGTCAAGGACGATGACGAAGCCGTGCGAGTTGCGAACGATACCCTGTTTGGACTAGGTGCCAGTGTCTGGACCCAGGATAAAAAACGTGGCGAAAATATTGCCCGTCAAATCAAGGCTGGTGCAACCTTCGTGAATGCTCAGGTTCGCAGCGACGTACGTTTGCCATTTGGCGGCACGAAATCATCCGGTTACGGTCGTGAACTCGCCGAGCACGGTATTCACGAATTCATGAATATTAAAACGGTGTATGTGGATTGACCGTAGGGGCGCATGCTTGCTGCGCCCAAGAATACATCGTGTCATTCAAAACCGTAGGGGCGCATGCTTGCTGCGCCCAAGAATACATCGTGTCGTTCAAAACCGTAGGGACGCATGCTTGCTGCGCCCAAAGATTGTTGAGGTGTCAGGGCGCAGCAAGCAGCGCCCCTACGAAAACGGACCCAACAGCTTGTTGATGAAAAGGTTTAGCACGCTCGGTTGAATCAATAGCGTGGCAGCAATGCCGTATGCCGCGCCCCAAAGATGGGCGCTGTGATTGATATTGTCGCCGCCTTTCTTGTCCCGCCAGATGGAATAAGCCACATACAAGATTGCATAAATAATAGCAGGGCATTCGAAAACCAAAATGACCAGCGTTGTCCAGGGCTCGAACAAAATAAAAGCAAACAAAACGGCTGAGACCGCTCCTGATGCCCCTAAAGTCGCATAGCGCGGGTCTTTCTGGTTTTGCAATGCACTTGGAAGTACCGAAAAAACAAGGCCGCCGAGATAGAACAGGGCGAAGCCAAATGGCCCGAGTACCGATGTGTAGAAACCTTCCATCACGCGGCCGAAGAAATACAGCGTGATCATATTGAATAACAGGTGCATGCCATCCGCATGCAAGAAGCCATAGGTAATGTAGCGATAATATTGTTTGCTGCGTTGTGCCTTGAACGGACTGAGAATCCAGTCATCCATCAATTTGGCATTATTGAATGCGGTGTATGACACCACGCAGGTGAGTACGATGATGATCAGATTGGTGGAAATCTTATCCATTTAAGGAAAATCCTTTAAAAAATAATGTGGACGCCTGGTTAATTCATCTAAAAAACATCGTCCAAATCAAAACCGTAGGGGCGCATGCTTGCTGCGCCCAAAGATTGTTGAGGTGCCAGGGCGCAGCAAGCAGCGCCCCTACGGTCATTTTGCGAAATCGTAAAATTTCCATTTCGCAGGCAAATTCACGTCCGGTGTCTGTTTCATCAAGCGTGCCCGAACAACAGAGACCGGCATTTCACCACCCATCAGAATGGTGTCGTGGAATTCGCGCTCGGTCATTTTTCCGCTGCCCACCATGTCCTTGTACAGACTGCGGAATTGCAAGCCACCAATCATGTAGGCGATCTGATAAAGCGGGCCGTAATCACCGGCAAAGCTGCGGCGTACTTCGGCAGCGGCGTTTTCGCGTTCGTGGCCAACGCGATCAACCAATAAATCAATCGATTGCTGTGGCGTCATCTTGCCCATATGGAATGACAGCGAGAAAAGAATGCGAGCCGCACGATGACTGCGCCAGAACAACATGCCGATTTTTTCTTCCGGTGTTTTGGCAAAGCCACGGTCATACAATTGCATTTCCCAGTACAGCGCCCAGCCCTCGGTCCAGAACGGCGTGCCGAATAACTGGCGTTGAGTTTGATAACGCTGATTGTAGAAAAATTGCAGATGATGGCCGGGAATCAATTCGTGATGCACAACGGCGCGTGAGAAATAGCGATTATTACCACGCATCGCCATCTGCTTTTTATCCTGCGGCATGCCATCGGTCGGGTAGGCAACCCAGACATCTTCGCCGCCCAAAAAGAACGGAGCCTGTAACTGATACTCGGGTGTGAGCATGGTCATGCGCCAATCGCGTTTTGCGATTTCAGGCACGGTGACCAGATTATTGCTTTCAAGATAATGGATGGCCTCGTCGGCAAGTTGCACAACAAGTTTCGGTTGTTCGCCAGGTTGCGGACTCTGTTGCTTCACCGCTTCAAGCGCTTGTCGCCAATCCTTGTAACCCATTTCGGCGGCGGCCTTGGTCATTTCATTTTGGCACCAGCTCAATTCTTTTTCGGCCAGTGCTATCAATTCTTCCGGCGTGTAGGGAATCATTTCGTGTTGCAGATCGACCATCAATGCTTCGCGGCCAATCGGATCGCCGATGATGGTTTCCGGATTCGCCGCGCCTGCCAATTTGTCGCGCAAGAATTTGGAGTAGGATTCCATTTCCTTGTCGAGTGTTTCGTAAGGCAGTTTTGCCCAATAGGTAAAATTAGGATCGTAGCCATTGTAGAAGGTAAACCAGTCTTTCAAATCTTCGCGTAGTGAGCCGAGGTATTTCGATGCACGAAGCGCCACAATCGGATTGACGACTGTTTTGCTGTCCTTGCTTTCCAGTTGCGAATGTATTTTTAGCAGGGCTTTTTGTGCCTGAGTCAAAGCCTGCGCGCTGGTTTTCGCGTCGGCATACACCAAGGCGCGGCGATCTTCGGCAAGGGCAATCAAAGTGTTTGATTGCGGCAGCAATTCAGCCGCCTGTTCAAAACGCTGGCGATTGAAATCGAGTTGTTTCAATCGGTAATTCAATTCCCGTTTGAACAGGGCATAGTCAATCTGGTCTTCCAGCGGCAGGGAAGCATAATCAAGCGTACCGAGGGATTTCAGCCAGCCCTGGTAAAGACTGCGCAAGGCAGCTTCGCGTTTCGGGCTGCCGGTAATGTCGTGCGTGTGTTCGATGCTGGATACATCCGCCATAAAGCGGTGAATCATCGGCGCCAGTTTTTGCGAGCCTGCAGGAATTTCCGAGGGTTGCGGAACGCTGATTTCTGCGGCAGACAAGGGCAAGCAAAGGCCGGAGCTAATGATAAAGGCCAACGTGCAAAGACGAAGATTCATGCCGTGTTCCTGATGGTTAATGCGCTATGCGCGGTTTGCTGGATGAATTGCAGAAGTGATTTCAAGCCATTGCTTCGGGTTGGCGACAGGTGTTTCGCCAAGCCGATTTGACTGATGTAATCCGGTGCCGTGTTCATGATTTCTTCGGCGCTGCGACCCGAGTAGACGCGCAATGCAAGAAATATCAGGCCCGAAACAATGGTGGAATCACTGATCGCGTTGAATACCAGTTTGTCTTTATTGCCTTCCGGCACAATCCAGACCATCGATTGGCAACCGTGCAGGCGATGCTCCTCGGTTTTCCATTCGGATTTCAGATCCGGTAATTTCTTGCCGAGATCAATCAGATACTGGTAACGCTCGGACCAATCGCTGAAGAATGCAAATTCCTCGATGATGGCTTTTTGTGCTTCGGCGGCGGTGGCTTCCATCGGAAACATCAGGCACGTCTCCAGCGTACACCTTGTGCCGTGTCTTCGAGCAATATGCCTTCGGCAGCCAATTGGTCGCGAATGGCATCGGAACGTGCAAAGTTTTTCTCTTTCTTCGCGGTGTTACGTTCGTCGACCAGGGTTTGGATGCGTGCATCATCGCTATTGTCGTTGCCACGGGCAAACCAGGCGGCCTGATCTTGTTGAAGCAAACCAAGTAATGAACCCGCGCCAAGTAGTTCGGATTTCAAACGCATTTTCTCGTGAACGGTTTCGGCTTTACGGGCTTCCCCTGCAATTCGTGCCAATTCTGACAATGCAATTGGCGTATTCAAGTCATCGCATAAAGCGGTTTCTACGATTTCCGGAATGAACGGTTCTGCTTGTATATCTTTCAAGTCACGCAAAGTGCCGTACAAACGATCCAGCGTTTTTATGCTTTGCTCGATCAAACCATCGGTCCAATCCAGTGGCTGGCGATAATGCGCTGTCAGTAGGGCATAGCGCAGCGCTTCGGCGGGATGAGTTTCCAGAAGACCATGCAAGACGCTGACATTGCCCAATGATTTCGACATTTTTGTACCGCCGAAATCGAGCATGCCGTTGTGAATCCAGTAGCGTGCAAACACTTTGCCGCCATGAGCGCAGGTACTTTGGGCGACTTCGTTTTCATGGTGCGGAAACAAAAGGTCGTTGCCACCTGCATGGATATCAATAGTTTCACCCAAATGCGCTTCTGCCATGGCTGAGCATTCGATATGCCAACCAGGACGGCCGCGGCCCCATGGGGAATCCCAGCCCGGCAATTCCGGCGTAGAGGGTTTCCACAAAACGAAATCGCCGGCGTCACGCTTGTAAGGAGCAACATCAACACGGGCACCGGCAATCATTTCATCCATCGGGCGACGCGAGAGTTTGCCGTAATCGGCATAACTGGACACAGAGAACAGAACGTGGCCTTCAGCAGCATAGGCATGGTTGGTGGAAATCAGTTTTTCGATCATCGCGATGATGTGCGGAATATGATCGGTGGCATGCGGCTCGACATCGGGCGGCGTAATGCCCAGCTTTTGCATGTCTTCACGATATATAGCGGTGAATTTATCGGTAATTGTGGTGATCGGAACATTCTGTTCGAGTGCCGCGGTGTTTATTTTGTCGTCGACATCCGTGATGTTTCTTGCGAAAACCAGTTTGGGGTAATGACGACGTAAAAGTTTGGCGAGCACATCAAAAACGACCGGCCCACGTGCATTGCCGATATGGACATAGTTGTAAACCGTGGGTCCGCACAGGTACATGGTGACCTGATCCGGGTTGAGAGGAGCGAAGTCTTCGAGACTGCGGTTACGGTTGTTATAGAGGCGTATTTTCATGTGGCAAGTTTAGCAATATGCAGTTACTTTTAGGCGACTGTAGGAGGGCCCTTGGGCCCGACAAGGTAATGAATTTAGCCTGATGTCGCCCGCAAGCGGCCTCCTGCAGAGGATTTAGAGCATTTGAACTAATGGCTTGGCTTGCAGCTCGGGATATTGACTGACATAATCGGCCCACATGAAAAATTTACTCGCCCACGTCGAACTGCTCACCTCTGCCTACATGGCAGCAGGCATGACTTCGCGTGCTCGCCGACCGGAAGCCCACACACCTGCTGGGTAACCGGGACGTTTTTACACGTTTCCAGGAAAAGCCCGGCCATGCGCCGGGCTTTTTTGTTTTCGCATTCAATATTTTTCAAGGTAGGCAATGAAACATTTTTTAAACACACAAGATTGGACTCGCCCGGAACTGGATGCACTGCTGCAAGAGGCTGCCGCTTTCAAAAATTCGAAAATCGGCAACCAATTGAAAGGCAAGGCAGTGGCCCTGGTTTTTTTCAATCCTTCCTTGCGTACAAGAACCAGTTTCGAGCTTGGTACCTTTCAGATGGGTGGTCATGCCGTTGTGCTGGCGCCGGGTAAAGACGCCTGGCCCATCGAGTTTGAATTGGGCTCGGTGATGAGTGGCGATACCGAAGAACATATTGTCGAAGTCGCGAAAGTGCTGAGCAGCTATGTTGATCTGATCGCGGTGCGGGCGTTCCCAAAATTCGTCAGCTGGGCTGAAGATCGCCAGGACAAAGTGCTGAACAGTTTTGCGAAATATTCCACGGTTCCCGTTATCAATATGGAAACCATTACACATCCCTGTCAGGAATTGGCACATGCCTTGGCTCTACAGGAGCATTTCAAGACCAGTGATCTGCGTGGCAAGAAATATGTACTGACCTGGACCTATCATCCCAAAGCCTTGAATACTGCCGTTGCCAATTCGGCGCTGACGATTGCCACTCGAATGGGAATGGATGTGACTCTGCTGTGCCCGACACCGGAATACGTGCTTGATCAGCGTTATATGGAGTGGGCGAAAACCAATGTGGCTGAAAACGGCGGCTCACTTTCTGTTAGTCACGATATTGCATCGGCTTATCAAGGTGCCGATATCGTCTACGCAAAAAGCTGGGGCGCCTTGCCTTATTTCGGTGATTGGGAAAAAGAAAAGCCGATCCGTGATCAATACAAGCATTTCATTGTTGATGCAGCCAAGATGGCGCTTACCAATAACGGCGTGTTTAGCCATTGCCTGCCACTGCGTCGCAACGTCAAGGCGACCGATGGTGTGATGGACTCACCGAACTGCATTGCTGTGCAAGAAGCCGGAAACCGTCTGCATGTGCAGAAAGCGGTGATGGCGGCTCTTTTGCGATAGACGAGAAGTGGGAGGCGGGAGGGGTAATGCAAAAGCAGAGAGACGAGAGGCGGGAGGCGAGAGGGGTAGAGCATCAAACCCAGCGTCTTTCGCACTATATTTTCACCAAGTTTTTATTTTTTTACGGACCACATAATGTCAGCAAATAATACAGATGCATCTTCCGCCTCCCGCCTCCCGTCTCTCACCTCCCGAGACGTTGTTGTCGCTTTCTCCGGCGGCCTGGATACCAGTTTCTGCGTGCCCTGGTTACAGGAACGAGGTTATTCGGTGCACACGGTGTTTGCCGATACCGGCGGTGTAGATGCCGAAGAACGCGAGTTCATTGAACAGCGTGCAAAAGAATTGGGTGTGACTTCGCATGTCACGGTGGATGGCGGCCCCGCCATCTGGTCGGGTTTTGTAAAACCCTTTATCTGGGTGGGTGAAGCCTATCAAGGTCAATATCCTTTGCTGGTGTCGGATCGTTATCTGATCGTCGAGGCCGCATTGAAACGCTGCGATGAATTGGGTACCAAGATCATTGCGCACGGCTGTACCGGTATGGGCAATGATCAGGTCCGTTTCGATCTGGCCGTAAAAGCATTAGGTGATTACGAAATCATCGCCCCGATTCGCGAAATCCAGAAAGAACATACCGAAGTGCGTGCCTACGAGCAGAAATATCTCGAGCAACGCGGCTTCGGTGTTCGCAGTAAGCAACAGGCCTACACCATCAATGAAAATGTGCTCGGCCTGACCATGTCGGGCGGTGAAATCGATCGCTGGCAGGCGCCTGGCGAAGGTGCGAGCGGTTGGTGCAAGCCACGCAGCGAATGGCCAGCAGAAAAGCTGTCGGTAAAAATCGGGTTTGAAAACGGTGAAGCGAAAACCTTGAACGGCCAAGCCATGCCTGGCCATCTGATGTTGATCAAGTTGAATCACTTGTTTGCGCAATATGGTGTCGGCCGTGGCATTTACACCGGCGATACCACGATTGGTTTGAAAGGACGCATCATTTTCGAAGCGCCGGGTTTGACCGCCTTGCTGGTAGCTCATCGTGCGCTCGAAGAAGCCGTGCTGAGCAAGCTGCAGAATCGCTTCAAATCCGATATTGCCAAAAAATGGATTGAGTTGGTTTACGAAGGTTTTTATCACGATCCATTAAAGTTTGACTTGGAGGCATTCCTTGAATCGAACCAGGCGAAAGTCAGTGGTGAAGTAGTGCTTGAAACAGTTGGCGCGCAAGTCACTGCGGTATCCATTTCATCGAAGCATATTTTGAATGCGAAAGGCGCGACTTATGCTCAAGCAGCCGATTGGGGCGTCGCCGAAGCCGAAGGTTTCATAAAACTGTATGGCATGAGCAGTACGCTATGGGCTGAAATCAATCGGGAGCAAGGCTGATGTTATCGCGGGTGCTGGAACATCTTGATGCCTTGGTATCGTTCGATACCCGTAATCCGCCGCGTGCGATTGGCACCGATGGCATTTTCGATTATCTGTGCGAAGCGCTTCCAGGCTTTCGCATTGAATTAAGTGATCACGGTGCCGGTGCGGTGTCCTTGCTTGCCGTGCGCGGTGAAACTTTGCGCGTATTCAATGTGCATCTGGATACCGTGCCTGATTCTCCAGCCTGGACGGCGAGTCCGCATCGCTTGCGTGTGACTGCCGATAAAGCCATTGGTCTTGGTGCCTGCGATATCAAAGGAGCTGCCGCTTGTTTACTAACGGCTGCCGAGAACACACAAGGTCCGGCCGCATTTTTATTCACCACCGATGAAGAAGCGAACGATGCGCGTTGCATCGCTTCGTTTCTTTCACGCAATAAAGACTTCGGTTTCAAAGAAGCCATCGTCGCCGAGCCAACTATGGCGCAAGCGGTGTTGGCTCATCGCGGTATTGTTTCAACCCGTATGGTGTTCAAAGGTCAGGCCGGGCATGCCTCAGATATCAACGCGCTAGAACTCAGTGCCGTGCATCAGGCCATGCGTTGGGGCGTGAAGTCGCTTGAATATGTTGAGTCTTTAAAACACCTTCGCTTCGGCGGGCTTACCGGGTTGCGTTTCAATATCGGTCGCATTGAAGGTGGTATCAAGGCCAATATGATCGCGCCAAGTGCTGAAGTGAAATTTGGTTTTCGGCCATTGCCATCACAGTCTTTTGAAGAACTACATGCCGTATTTCGTTCCTTTGCATCAAGCACGGCATTGGTGGAATACGAAGATACTTTTCTCGGCGCGCCATTGCCCGCAGGTGATGTTGCCAACGCGGAAAACCGTCGTCTTGAAGCACGTGACCTAGCTGATTCACTCGGGTTGCAAATCGGCAATGCCGTCGATTTCTGGACCGAAGCTGCTTTGTTTTCAGAGGCGGGAATGACGTCCTTCGTGTATGGCCCAGGTGATATTGCACAGGCGCATACCGCAGACGAGTGGGTGGCACTCGATCAATTGGTAACGGTGGTTTCGAAGTACAAGGAAATAATGGAGCTCAAATGAATATCGCGCAGACAGTTTTACTCAATACATCCTCTACCATTAGCCACACGCTGGCGGGGAGGTCGCTTCCATCAGACTTCAATGTCGGTACCGATCACAATGAATGATTTACGCTCCACCATCGTTCGGTTGCTGTCCAATATGGCCAGCCCGAAAGAAATCCAGCAATACCTGAAACGCTTCTCGAAACTCGACGCGGCGAAGTTTGCTGTCGTGAAAGTCGGTGGTGCGATTCTGCGTGACGACCTCGATGCGCTGGTCTCATCACTTTCATTTTTGCAGCAAGTAGGCCTCACGCCCATCGTGGTGCATGGCGCGGGTCCGCAACTCGATCTGGAAATGCAAAAAGCGAAAATTGAAAAGCAAATCGTTGATGGCTTGCGGGTAACAACACCGGAAGTCTTGTCGGTGGTACGCCGCGTATTCCAGCAGGAAAATCTGCATTTGGTTGAAGCTTTGCAGGCGGTTGGAGTACGTGCGACCTCGATTACTTCGGGCATGTTCGAATGCGATTTGTTGAACAAGCGCAAATACGGTTTGGTCGGTAAAGTCGTGAAGGTTCAGACCGATGCCATCCAAGCGGCGATAAAAGTCGGCTCGATTCCGGTGATTGCATCATTGGGTGAAACCAACAGTGGCCAGATTCTGAATATCAATGCCGATTGGGCTGCGAATGAACTGGTGAAAACCCTGCAGCCCTACAAGATTATCTTCCTGACCGGCACCGGCGGCTTGCTGGACGGCGATGGCGATTTGATTGACTCGATCAATCTGTCGACCGAGTACGCCGAGCTGATGCAACAGCCCTGGTTGCATTCAGGCATGAAGCTAAAGATTGAGCAAATTCACGATTTACTGATGCAGTTGCCGCCTTCATCGTCGGTATCCATCACGAAACCCGATGAGTTGGCTAAAGAACTGTTTACCCATCGCGGTTCCGGCACGCTGGTGCGTCGCGGTGAGAAAATCAACGTGTTCGATAATTGGAAACAATGTGACCGCAAGAAACTTCAGCATTTAATCGAGTCGGGCTTCGGTCGCAAATTGGCGGTGGATTATTTCAAGACTACACAGCCATATCGTTTGTTTGTCAGTGAACATTATCGTGCAGCCCTGGTGTTGACTTTGGAAAACGGTATTCCCCATCTGGACAAGTTTGCCGTTAGTGAAGATGCACAAGGCGAAGGCCTTGGTCGTGCTGCCTGGCATGTGATGCGGGCTGAAATACCGCAGTTGTTCTGGCGCTCGCGTGCCGACAACACGATCAACGAATTCTATTTCGACGAGGCCGATGGTTGTTTGAAAGGCGATAAATGGAATGTATTCTGGTATGGGCTGGAAAATTTTGATCAAATAAAATATGCCGTTGATCATTGCCGGGCGCGTCCTGCGACATTGAAAGGTTGATGAGTACAGAATGGATAAGATCAAAATTGGCTTGATTGGCGCCCGTGGTTATGTCGGATCCGAATTGATTCGCATCATTGCCGCGCATCCGCAATTCGAGTTGGGCTTTGTGTCATCGCGTGAGCGTGTAGGGCAGTCGGTTACTGCGCACGAAGCTTCATATCAGGGTGATCTAATCTATGTAAATCTGGCTGCCGAACAAGCCGCGCATCAATCGGTGGATGCGCTGGTGCTCGCATTGCCCAATAACATGGCCGATGCCTATGTGAGTGCCATTGATGCTCACGCCGCTGAAACCGTACTGCTGGATTTATCGGCCGATTATCGTTTTACCCCGGATTGGTACTATGGATTGCCGGAACTTACCCGTAAAGGTGCCGCAGAAAAAAAACGTATCAGTAACCCCGGCTGCTATGCGACTGCCATGCAGCTGGCAATTGCACCGATGGCCAGTTTTATCGAGGGACCCATTCAATGCTTTGGCGTGTCTGGCTATTCGGGCGCGGGTACTTCGCCATCGGATAAAAATAATCCCGAAAAATTGCGTGACAACCTGATGCCTTATCATCTCGCGGGTCATGTGCATGAAGATGAAGTGTCCTATCATTTGCAACAATCGGTCGAATTCATGCCGCATGTGGCGCCGCATTTTCGTGGCTTGAGTGTTACGACCAATATGCATCTGAAAAACAGCATGGATATCAAGGATATTATTCAAGGCTATCGCGATTTTTATGTTGATGACTCTTTGATAGAGATCGACGAAATGGCTCCCTGGGTAAGCCATTGTGCCGGAAAGCATGGCGTGAAAATCGGTGGCTTTACCTTGGCTGCAGATCAGCAAAGATTGGTCGTAGTGTCGGCACTGGATAATTTGTTGAAGGGCGCAGCAACACAGGCCATTCAAAACCTTAATCTGGCTTTTGGTTTGGACGAATTGGCAGGAATCAATCCATGAGTAATCTGCTGTGGCAAAAACCCGGCGTGACGGTTAACGAAAATATTCAACGTTTTCTGGCCGGAAATGACATTGTCGATGATCAGAGCTTATTCCTGTTTGATGTTCAGGCCAGCAAGGCGCATGCCGAAGGCTTGCAGAGCATTGATATCCTCACTGCCAACGAATGTGAATCCTTGTGCGAATCACTTGACCAGCTCGCCGAATTATTCAAAGCCGGTGAGTTTGTACTGGATGATCGTTATGAAGACGCCCATTCAGCAATTGAGGTATTTTTGATAGCACAACTGGGCGATGTCGGTAGAAAAATTCATACAGGCCGCAGTCGTAATGATCAAGTACTGGTGGCCAGCCGTTTGTATTTGCGTGATGTACTACAACAACTTGCAAGCCATAATCAAAAAATCGCCAGCATTGCGTTGCAGCGGGCAGAGCAGGAGTCGATGTTGCCATTGCCCGGTTATACGCATATGCAACGCGCGATGGTCAGTTCGGCGGGTATGTGGTGGGCAGGTTGGGCTGAAAGCTACATCGATAACCTAAGTCTGGCTAAATTCAGTATTGAATGGGTCAATACCAATCCACTCGGCAGCGGTTCCGGCTTTGGCGTGAATATGCCGCTAGATCGCGAACACACGACAAGTGCACTGGAATTCAACCGGGTGCAGGTAGCCGCGACTTACGCGCAACTTTCCCGTGGCAAGTTTGAATTACAGGCGCTTGCAGCTCTCTCGCAATCATTGCTGGATTTGAGACGACTTGCCTGGGATTTAAGTTTATTCACTAGCGCGGAGTATTCGTTCGTTGTCTTGCCTTCCGAGTACACGACGGGCAGCTCCTTGATGCCGAATAAGCGCAATCCAGATTTAATAGAATTGCTGCGCGCCAGTTATGCCGTGGTTGCCGGCGCCCGCACCGAGATTGAATCCTTGCTGTCCCTGCCATCGGGTTATCACCGCGATTTGCAATTCAGCAAAGGTCCTTTATTGCGTGCGTTCAATCATGGCCTGGCAGCGCTTGCCTTGGTACCGGACTTATTAAATCGCATGCAATGGCAGCCTGAAAAAATGCGCGCTGCCATCGAACCAGGCATGTTTGCCACCGATTGCGCAATGGAGCTAGCAGCCAACGGCGTACCTTTTCGCGATGCTTACCAGCAGGCAGCAAAGGCAGGATTGCCGAGCTATGGTGCCGACCCCGAGGCAAGTTTGCAGGCGCGGGTTTCACTTGGTGCAGCAGGAAATCCGGGTTTAGATATATTAAATAAGCGCTTGCAAAAACTTTCGTAGCCCGGGTCATGGCTTCATCTGACCCGGGGTTATGGCAGAGTTTAATCTGTTAAACCTTGCAAGCAGCCCTTGGTTGCGCTTGAGTCTTCTGTTATCGAAACTCAGCTAATCCAATACTTGATGAGTAAATATTGGGTGCTCGTATCTCAAGTCATTAAACAATATTGGTGATTGTTATTGAGTCTGCGAAGTTCCGAGTCAGGCGGAGCCATGACCCGTGCTACCAGTGCATGACTTTATGCACGTAGCTATAATTTGCGATGTCGTTAAGCTGGCGCAATATTTATGATCATCATTAAGGGGAAAAATGCATGTCACATCTAATTAATATATTCCTGGAGCCGGGCAAGGTTTTTGCCGAGCTCAAGGAAAAACCTACTTTTATCGTTCCTTTCATCATACTTTCGTTGACCATGATGGCCATGAGCTTCATGTATTTCATGAAAGTGGATAGTTCCTGGTTAATTGACCACACCTTGCTGGCCGGCGGTCAGGAAATGACGGCAGCCGAAATGGCGCAGGCGAAAAGCTTTATGCCAGGGGCGAAAATGATGGGATACATTTCGCTTGTTACGACGCCAATCACGATGATTATCGTTTTTCTGATTTCGTCTCTTTATTATCTGCTGGCGAGCAAGATAAGCGGCACTGCCATTGGTTTTAAGCATGCGCTGAGTCTTGCAGGCTGGAGCAGTATGCCTCTGGTGCTGGGTAGTATTGTTGCCCTGGTCGGCGTGCTCATGATGTCGCCTCAAACCAGTATTGAATCTTTGATGTTGACCAACCTCGATCCTTTGCTTCTGCAGCTTCCGATTGATAGTCCGTGGAAAAAACTGGCCACCTCATTCAGTTTTCTGAGTTTCTGGAGCATCTTTCTGGCTGCTCTTGGGTGGAAAACCTGGGGTAAAACCAGTTGGGCCGAAGCCATCGCCGTGGCTGTCATCCCGAGTATCGTCATTTACGGTCTGATGGCCGTGTGGGCACTCATTTAAAAATCGAGAATTCAAAACATGAAGTTCAATAAAAAGTGGCTTGCCGCAGCTGCCGTGCTGGCTGTGATTGCGCTGCCCATTGTCATTGGCAAGAGCAAAGGCGAGAAAGGTCTCGAAGTTGAAATCGTCAAGGCGGGCCTGCATGAAATTCGCCCGACCATTTTGGCTTCGGGTGTGCTGGCCTATAGAACGGAAGTGAATTTAACTTCGGAGCTGGTGGCCAAGGTACGTTCGATTGAAGTGGAAGAGGGCGATATTGTCGAGGCTGGCCAATTGCTAATGCGGCTCGATCCGGAAACCTATCGCAATGCCATTGAACGCGAAGAAGCCAGTCGGCGTCAAAGTGAAATCAGCATCCAGAGGCAACGTGTCACTTTGCAACTGAAAACCACGCAGTTCGAGCGCAGTAAAAAAATGCTGGCTGCAAAAATGATCGACCAAAATAAATTTGACGAAGACAAAAATCAGTTTGAACTGGCAAAAGTCGAATTGATGAGCAGTGAAGAAGCACTTCGCCGTGCCAACGCAGTATTGAGTGAAGCCCGCGAACAAATGGGCAAGACCGATATTCGTGCGCCAATTAGTGGAAAAATTGTTTCATTACCGATCAAGGTGGGTGAAACCGCCATTCCATCGACATCCTCATTGGCCGGTGCGCAGTTGATGAAGATTGCCGATACGGCTGCCATTCAAGCCGAGCTCAAGGTGGATGAGGCCGATATCGCCAAAATTGCCATCGGCCAGAAAACCGATGTGTTTGCTGCGGCTTATCCCGAAACTGCCTTGCTAGGTACGGTAGAAAAAATTGCTTTGGCACCTTCAATCGAAGGGCAGGGTCGTGCCTACAAAGTGACCGTGTCGATGAAAGTGAAACCGGAATTACTCTTGCGTTCGGGCATGAGTGCACGCGCCAATATTTTCCTGAGCGACGGTAGCAAGAAACTCGCCGTGCCGGTTGAAGCAGTCAACACCGAAACGGATGAGGAAGATGTCAGTAAAATTACCCAGTTCGTGTGGCTGGAAAAAGAGGGCAAGGCCAAAAAAGCGGTGGTGACCGTTGGCGATTCCGACGATAGCTGGCAAGCGATCAGCAAGGGTGTCAAGGAGGGCGATAACCTCATCACCGGGCCTGCCAAAGCCATTCGCCAACTCAGGGAAAACGACCCGGTAAAACAAAAGCCAAAAGATATCGAGAATAAATCCGACAAAGACGAAGATACCGAATGATTTCGCTGACTAATATCGTTAAGCGTTACAAGATGGGTGAAGAAGAGTTCAAGGCGCTCGATGGGGTCGATTTGTCGATTCAGCGCAACGAGTACGTAGCGCTGATCGGGCCTTCGGGTTCGGGTAAATCAACCTTGATGAATTTGCTGGGTTGCCTTGACACCCCTAGCGAAGGCAAATACATATTGAATGGCCGCGATACCTCGACCATGAATGACAATGAATTGGCAAAAGTCAGAAATGAGGAAATCGGTTTTATTTTCCAGAGTTTCCATTTGTTGCCGCGTATGTCGGTATTGCAGAACGTCATGCAGCCTTTGGTATACCGTGGAATTCCCTCCGGAGAACGGGCGAAAATGGCTGCGAAGGCTTTGGACAAAGTCGGCTTGAGTCATCGCATGGGGCACCGGCCCAATCAGCTTTCAGGTGGCCAACGCCAACGGGTAGCTGTTGCACGCGCATTGGTCGGCACGCCTTCTATTTTGCTGGCGGACGAACCGACCGGCAATCTGGACTCGAAAACATCGGCGGAAATCATGGCCTTGTTTGATGAGCTGCACCAGCAGGGGCAAACCGTGATTGTGGTGACGCATGAGCCCGATATTGCGGCGCATTGCCATCGTACATTGCGTGTCAGTGACGGGAAAATCGTTCAGGACAGCATCAACGAAAAAAGGGCGGGGCACTAAATGTACGCATTTCTTGAAGCATTTCGTGCTGCCATGTCGAGTTTGATGGCACATCGTATGCGCAGTTTTTTGACAACGCTTGGCATTTTGATCGGCACCGGTTCGGTGATTGCCGTGGTGTCTTTGGTGCAGGGTTTTTCAGAATCGATAAAAAGCCAGTTTGCCGATGTGGGTGGCAGCACCATGACTCTGCAAGCGGTCAATGACAATGAAAATTACCGCACTGGCAAGTTGAACAATATTACTTTTGACGATATTGATACCTTGCGTTATCACGTGCCTGGTGTGGGTGCAGTTGCGCCGATCCTGGCCGTGCAAACCGCTGGCGCGAGTTATAAAGGCCGTACAGCGTCACCACAACTTATAGCGACTACTTCGGAGTTTCAACAGACGCGTTCAAACTTTCCCGAGATTGGACGTTTCATCGTGGAAAGTGATAACAAAGGTCGGCGTCGTGTTGCGGTAATCGGCGCACAAATGCGCGATGATTTGCATATGCCGGAAAATCCGGTGGGTGAATATTTTCGCTTTGGCAATGAATGGTTCAAAGTCATCGGCATGATGGAAAAACAGGGTGAAATACTCGGTTTCAGCCAAGACAATTACGCCGTGATTCCCTTCGATGTGGGACGTGCCTTGATGGGCAACAATAACCAGCTGTTTATTTCCGCCTCTTTCACCGTGCAGAAACTGGAAGAGGCCGAACAGGTACGTGAACGCGTCAAGCGTGCCATTCGTGTATCGCGCAAGCTGAAACCGGGGCAGGAAAATGATTTCAAAGTCGAAGCGGCCGACACCTTCATCAAGCAGTTCGACAAAATTACCAGCACGGCGACAGCAGTATTAGGCGGAATTGTCGGAATTTCTCTCCTGGTCGGAGGTATCGGCATCATGAACATCATGCTGGTGTCGGTCACAGAACGCACCCGCGAAATCGGCATTCTCAAAGCATTGGGTGCCACACGCCGCGATATTCTGATTCAATTTTTGTTGGAAGCCGGTTTGCTCGCATTACTCGGCGGCATCATTGGCATCATTCTGGGCTATCTGGTCGGCATCGGAATTGCATCTATGATTCCGGGGTTTCCCCCAGCACAGGCACCGTTGTGGGTCGTGATTGCAGCGGCGGGTTTTTCGGCATTAGTCGGCGTTATTTTCGGCATCATGCCGGCATCGAAAGCAGCATCGCTGGATCCCATCGAGGCCTTGCGATTCGAATAACCGTAGGGGCGCATGCTTGCTGCGCCCGTGGTCTGTCGTAACATTTGGACGCAGCAAGCA
>JBOHYH010000015.1:0-7366 GCA_050737775.1 Arenimonas sp. | reverse complement strand
TACGCGCCGGCGCAAAGTGTCGCAAAAGCATCCATCACCACGCGTCCGTTGACGGCTGGCGAATTTTGGAAATAGGCCGTCAGCGCTGCGCTTGTACTCCGGACTTTCTCGCTGTTGGCGAGCTTTTGCGGGCCAAATACGCGCTCGGCCTCGCGACTGGAAAAACGGTGCAAATCAAAAAAGTAGTGGTGCTGACCATAAGACAGGAAATTCAGTGCTTGCTCGGCTGACTCGGGCTGTTCCGGACTCAGCTGTCGTCGCATGAGCTGTTCTTCAGCCAATTGCAGGGCCGATCGCCCCAATAAATTGAAGGTTTCACCCACATTCGCGGTATCTATATCGGCTGCCAAGCGCCCCAGGCGCTCGCCACGTCTGGCGTCATGATCTTCGCGCCAAGCGGGTTTGACGCCATCGAGCCAGAGTCCGAGGCTCCGTGCGAGTGCCCCACCGGTAAGGTTGGCAGTATCGGGACTGGCTTCGCTGAGCCGCGGGTCGAAGGTGCTGCCGGCAATCATCAGCTCCAGTGCGACATACACCGAGCGATCGAGGGTTTGGTCAAAACCGCAGCTATCCAGAATGCGAAAGGTTTCGGCAATACTGGAAGCCTCATTGCCACCGACTGGGCCGGGAGCATCCTTGGTCTCGCGTTGACGCAAGTCGTGGCAGGCCGAAAACAAAACCAGCGCCAGCCAATCTTCCGGCAGCATTGCATCCAGCCCGCATTGCTCGATCATTCGGCCAAGACGCCGTTCGGCCAGATCCAGCACATGGTCTTCATTGTGATAATGATGAAAGTCGTCGCCGAAACTGCCATGCCGAAGCCCCAGTCGAGCCGTTCCCAATAAAGCGGCATCGAGGTATCTGGCAGTCGCGTTGCCGCTGGCGACGCTCAATATCCGGGATTCCATTCGCGAAATGATATCGGGCCGATGCTTGGACAAAAGTGCGTGAGCCGTCTTCGCGTCAGGTAACGCGGACTCACTCGCATCAGCTTGATACAGCGTGGCGTAACCTAGAATCACGGGTAGCTCATGGCGCGATGGGTTATCGCCGGTATAACTTATACGTAAATGCCTGCAAGAACCAGACATTCAGAGCAAACCCAGCTCTGCCATCGAGGTCGGCTGGCCATCGCCGATAATGAAATGATCCAGGCATCGGACATCCAGCAATGCCAGCGCCTGCTTGAGCCTGGCGGTAACCGCCCTGTCGGCGGCACTTGGCTGTGGATTTCCACTCGGGTGGTTATGTCCGAATATCACTGCCGCCGCGTTATGCTTCAGGCAGATTTTCAGCACTTCACGCGGATGCACTTCGGCGCCATCCAGGCTGCCGGTAAACAGTTCTTCGTAAGCCAGTAATTGGTGCTGATTATCCAGAAACAGGCAGGCAAAGACTTCATGCTGGAGTGGTCGTAGCCTCCTGGCAAAATAATCGCCGGCTTTGCGGGGGTCGGTAAGGGCTTCGCCGCGTTCCAGTCTTAGTGCCAGATGCCGGGTACCCAATTCCAGGGAGGCGGCCAATGCGCAGGCACGTGCCGGCCCCAGCCCCTTCAATGTCGCGAGCGCATTGGCAGGCAAATCCAGCAAACCACGCAAGCCATTATTGTCGTGTAGCAAATGACGCCCGGTTTCGACTGCCGACTGTCCGCGCTGGCCCGAGCCCAGAAAGATGGCAAGCAGTTCGGCATCGGATAAAACATGCGGCCCGCGCGCCAATAATTTCTCGCGGGGTCGTTCGTGCAGGGGCCAGTCTCGAATATGCATGACAAGAATTTACCTTGGCGGGTTTTCAGCAGCCATCGGGAAAGTCTCCAAATCGGGTAAGCTAATGCCTTGTTGGCGTGTCGGAAAACCCTTACGTGAGTGCATTGACGGGACAGAAAATTCTATTGGGCGTGTGTGGCGGAATTGCCGCCTATAAATCTGCCGATTTACTACGCCGCCTGCGCGACCAAGGCGCGGAAGTACGAGTGGTGATGACGCAAAGCGCACAACATTTCATCGGCGCTACGACTTTTCAGGCCTTGTCGGGATTTCCAGTGCGTACCAGTTTGTGGGATGAAGCCGCCGAAGCCGCGATGAGTCATATTGAACTCGCGCGCTGGGCAACCAGGATTTTGATAGCGCCGGCCAGTGCAAATTCGATTGCCCGTCTGGTGCAGGGCAATGCCGATGATTTGCTCAGCACGGTCTGTCTGGCCAGCGATGCGCCGATCACGTGTGCTCCCGCCATGAATCGCGTGATGTGGGCTAATGCCGCAACGCAGGCCAATGTTTCCGTATTGAAACACCGTGGTGTGCAGTTTGTCGGGCCGGCAGAAGGAGAACAGGCTTGCGGAGAAGTGGGTGCCGGACGCATGAGCGAGCCGCAGGAAATTATCGATGCCCTGGTGTCGCAAACGCTGCCGCAAATTCTGGCGGGCAAAAAAATTCTCATTACGGCCGGGCCTACTTTTGAAGATATTGATCCGGTACGTTTTATCGGCAATCGAAGCAGCGGGAAAATGGGTTTTGCCCTGGCCGCCGCCGCGCGCGCCATGGGGGCTGAAGTCACCTTGATAGCAGGTCCGGTCAGTCTATGCACGCCCTTCAATGTGAGCCGTACCAATGTGCGCAGCGCAGCACAAATGCGTACAGCCGTACTGAATGCCTTGAACGGACAGGACATTTATATCGGTGCCGCTGCAGTTGCAGACTTCACCCCGACTAATAAGGCAGAACAAAAAATCAAGAAAACCCAGGGCTGTCTGGATCTGGATCTGGTACCGACTGCCGATATTCTTTCCGAAGTGGCAGCCCATGCGCTGCGCCCGAAATGCGTTGTTGGTTTTGCCGCCGAAACCGAACAAGTTGAACATTACGCACGCGGAAAACTGGAAAGGAAGCATCTGGATTTGATTGCCGCCAACCATGTGGCAGGTATCGGCATAGGTTTTGAAAGCGAGGACAACGCATTGACGGTGTTTTCAAAAACCGAACGTTTCGATATTGGCAAAGACAGCAAATATCAGGTGGCTGCCGCATTACTAAGAATTATTGCAATGCAATTGGAGTTGAAGTCTTGAGTTGCGAGATTGAGTTAAAAATACTGGACTCCCGTTTAGGCAGCGAATTTCCATTGCCCGATTACGCCACGGCCAGCTCGGCCGGCATGGATTTGCGTGCCTTGTGCGAACAGCCGCTTACTTTGCAAGCTGGCGAGGCGCAGCTGATTCCGACTGGTATGGCCATTCATATCGGCGACCCTAACCTGTGCGCGATTTTGTTGCCGCGCTCTGGCCTGGGGCACAAAAACGGCATCGTACTGGGAAATTTGGTCGGCCTGATTGATGCCGATTATCAAGGCCCCTTGATGGTCAGCACCTGGAATCGCGGCACTACCGCTTTCACTATTCATCCGGGCGATCGTATTGCACAATTGGTGTTGTTGCCGATTGCGCGTGCTCGCTTCCGGCAAGTACAAGAATTTGAACAAAGTACGCGCGGTGATGGCGGCTTTGGCCACACGGGGGTGCGGTGATGTTTGAGCGTAATAAAATCCATGAAGAGCTTGAAGTCGATTTGAATGCAGGCGGCGTGCGGTGATGATTCAGCACAGGGGAAATGTATGAAAAAACCTTCAATCGATTTGAATGCTTTAAAAGCGGGCGGCTGGCGACCTTTGGTCGCCGTGTTATGCGCCGTGTTGGCGCTGTGGATGATCTGGAAAGGCGTTACGATTTATTCTGATCAGCGCTTGACCGAGACCGTCGAACTTAAACGCTCCCAAATCGTGCAATTGGTCAATCCGGTGACAAAGCGTGCGATCGACAAGCTCAACGTCAGTCGTGAACGAAACACCTTGATCGCGGCACTCAAGCGCGGAGATATTGCCGCTGCCCGAACCATTGTTTCAGAAGGATGGCCGGAAGTTGAGCAGGTCGATTTTTACCCACCCGACCTGAAAGCCGCTTATGCGGATCCGAAGGCTTTCGGTTTCGGCAAGCTGGGCGTGCTGGAAAACGCGCTCGATAAAAAAGCGACGTATCTTGCGATTGCGGTGGATAACGGTGGCCCGCGTATTGCGCTTGCTACGCCGGTAAATGATGAGCAAGGGCAACTTTTATCGGTTGCTTATGTGCGATTGCCGTTGAAAGATCTGGTGGCACCGATTGCCAATGCTGCGCCTGCAGGGTCTTATATCAGCCTTCGACAAGGCCGGCATGATGTTGCCGAAGCAGGCGATGCTGAAGTTTTGCGGACGTCGATCGATATTGGGGCAGTAGAAATTGCCGGAACACCGTTGAAAGTAATCGCGATCGCACCGGATGCTCCTGCAGGACTCGGCGGCCTGAAGGGAATAGGCGAATTTGTTTTAGGTTTGATTTTTATGGTGTCGGGCTTTGTCGTGGCTTTTCTGCCCAAACTCATGAAAGCAAAAACTGCCACCGAGCTTGAAAAAGTAGAAGAACCGACCTTGGCACAACTGCAGGAAGTGGGCGGCATTGCCAGGCCGGATGAAAAACCCGTTTTCGTACGTCCTACCGAAGAGCGGGCTGCCGTTGCCAAGATACTGGTCAACCGCAATATTTTTCGTGCCTATGACATCCGGGGCGTAATGGGGGAAACACTGGATGCCGCCATTGCGAAATTAATCGGGCATGCAGTCGGCAGCCTGATGCACGAAAAAAACATTCGCAGCGTCGTGATTGGTCGGGATGGCCGCTTGTCTTCGCCTGAACTATCGCAAGCATTGATTGACGGGCTTCGCCTGGCGGGACGCGATGTGATTGATTTGGGTCTGGTGCCTACGCCAGTGGTTTATTTCGGTACCTTTCATTTGCGTACCGGTACCGGCATTTCGATTACCGGCAGCCATAACCCATCCAATTACAACGGCTTTAAAATCGTTGTCGATGGCGAAACTCTGTCGGGCGATGCGATCCAAATGCTGTATGCGCGTATTTCCGAAAATAGATTGCACCGCAGTGAGTCGACCGGCTCGGTCATGCCGCGTGATATTTCCGATGACTACGTCCAACGCATCAGTAGTGATATTCAGATAGAACGCAAACTTCGCGTAGTCATCGATTGCGGAAACGGCGCTGCTGGCGAATTGGCGCCACGTTTACTCGAAGCCATTGGTGCCGAGGTCGAGCCTTTGTTCTGTGAAATTGATGGTACCTTCCCGCATCATCATCCTGACCCCAGTGACCCGGACAATCTGGTTTCACTGATACAAGTCGTGCAGCGTACCGGCGCAGATATTGGTCTGGCATTGGATGGCGATGGTGATCGTCTGGGTGTTGTAACGCGTTCGGGCGAAATGATTTATCCAGACAAGCTGTTGATGCTGTTTGCTGCCGACGTGCTCGAGCGCAATCCCGGCGCCTGCATTATTTACGACGTTAAATGCACCAATCTGCTGCCGACCCATATTTTGCGTTACGGCGGCAGCCCGCTGATGTGGAAAACCGGTCATTCCCTGATCAAGAGCAAGATGAAAGAAACCGAAGCCGAGCTTGCAGGTGAAATGAGCGGGCACTTTTTCTTCCGCGAGCGCTGGTATGGTTTTGACGATGGTTTGTATGCTGCAGCACGCCTGCTCGAAATTTTGGCCGCGAGCCCGGAAGACGCCGATGAAGTATTCGGGGCATTGCCGAAAAGCGTCTCCACGCCTGAAATCAAAGTGCCTGTTGCCGAAGGCGAGCAATATACCTTTATCGAAAAATTTGTCGCACAGGCAAAATTTGAAGGCGCGCGAATTTCCACGATTGATGGATTGCGCGCAGATTGGTCAGATGGCTGGGGTCTGGTCAGGGCGTCTAACACGACACCGATTCTGGTCTTGCGATTCGATGCCAAGGACAACGAGGCCCTGGCACGTATCAAGGCGGCCTTCCGCCAACAACTGCTTACCGTGGACCCAAGTTTGAGTTTACCGTTTTGACAGATGAGCGAAACACCATAAAAAACGCGGCTTTGGCCGCGTTTTTTATGGGTGAAAAGACAGGCTAGTTATTGGGCGGCGCCACGGGCGCTTGTGTCGCGGGAGCCGCCGGAGCAGGAGATGTTCCCGGGAGGGGTGTCGCGGTTCCGCTTCGCAGCTCGCGGTAGCGCGCCAGTACGACGGCAAGCTCGTTTTCCATGGTCTTCACGTCACCATGGCTTGAAACCTGTGCCGCCTGCTGCTTGAGTAATTCGCCATGCATGTCCTGAATCTGTTTGGTGCGTACGGGATCTACGGGCCGTTTCGAGAGTTCGGATTCCGAGGCCTGTGTCAGCATTCCGGTGAGGCTGCCGCGAATACTCTTGATACTGATATCGGTAGACTCGATGGTTTGTTGCAGTAGATCAATGCGCTCTTTATAAGTACGACGCAAATCATCTTCGGTTGCGTAATTGATCAGCATCGCATCTTCAACACGCTTTTGCTGGTCAGCCGCTTTCTGCGCTTCCGCATCGGCTGCTTTTTGTACCGATTGTGCCGCGCGTTCGGAATCGGTCAATGCACGATCTACCGTGCCGACACTTTGTCCCTTCGCATTAATTTCCTTGCGCGCCTGATTTACTGCTTCGGGCGGCAACTGATCACTAATCTGAACTTTGCCGTTTTTATCGACCCAGCGATAAAGCTTCTTTTTTTCCTGCGCATTCAAGCCGCCGGCCAACAGGCCTGCAACAATCGCAAGTGCGAGTAGAGAACGGGTTTTCATCATGATTCCTTAAGCTTCACTTCCATATTGCGAACGATACGCCACTAAAGCCCGTTTGTAAGCCTGCAGTGCCGGATTTTCTTCAGCGATTTGCAACAGTTCCGTTAACCCGGCAATCGCCAACACCGGTATGCCGAATTCGGCAGTCACTTCCTGGGCCGCCGAACGTGTTCCGGTTTGACCGCGCTCTTGTCTATCTAGAGCAATCAGAACACCGCATGGCTCGGCGCCGGCTTGCTTGATAATTTCGATCGATTCCCGAATGGCGGTGCCGGCAGTGATTACGTCGTCCACAATCAGCACGCGACCTGTCAATTTTGCCCCCATCAAACTACCACCCTCGCCATGGGCTTTTGCTTCCTTGCGATTGAACGCGACCGGAATATCCCGACCTTTGGCGGCCAAGGCGACGGCCAGACTGGTAGCTAGCGGTATGCCTTTGTAGGCAGGCCCGAACAACATATCGAATTCAAATGCCTTTGTCTGCAACGTGGCTGCGTAGCATTCGCCGAGTCTGGCCAGCGCGTTGCCTGAATCAAATAAGCCGGCATTGAAAAAATACGGACTGATCCGGCCGGATTTCAAGGTGAACTCGGCCGGATCAGTCCGTATTTTTTCAATGCCGGCTTATTTGATTCAGGCAACGCGCTGGCCAGACTCGGCGAATGC
>JBOHYH010000014.1:0-2469 GCA_050737775.1 Arenimonas sp. | reverse complement strand
GAGCGTGAGACCGATACCTTTGATACCTTCATGGAATCGAGCTGGTATTACGCGCGCTACACCTCGCCGGGTGCGAATGATCTGGTCGACGAACGTGCGAACTACTGGTTGCCGGTCGATCAGTACATCGGCGGTATCGAACACGCGATCATGCATCTGATGTATTTCCGTTTTTATCACAAGCTGATGCGCGATGCCGGCCTGGTGAAAACCGATGAACCTGCGACAAATTTGCTGTGTCAGGGCATGGTAATTGCCGATACTTTTTATCGCGAAAACGAATTCGGTGCGAAGGATTGGTTTAATCCGGCCGATGTCCAGATCGTCGCGGATGACAAAGGGCGTATCACCGGTGCCACATTAATATCCGACGGGCAGCCTGTGTTGGTCGGCGGCACCGAAAAGATGTCGAAATCGAAAAACAATGGCGTCGATCCGCAAATCATGGTGGATAAATTCGGCGCTGATACCGTACGATTGTTTTCGATGTTTGCTGCGCCACCAGAGCAAAGCCTGGATTGGAATGAGCAGGGCGTGGAAGGCATGGCGCGCTTTCTGCGTCGTGTCTGGGTGCAGGTGCAGAAACATATCGCCGATGGTCCCGCAGGCAAAATCGATTTGTCGCAGATAAGCCCCGAGCAAAAAAACATGCGTCGCCAATTGCATGAAACCATCCAGAAAGTCGGGGATGATTACGGTCGTCGCTACACTTTCAATACCGCGATTGCCGCCGTGATGGAGTGCATGAATGCGCTGTCGAAATTTGACGATGCCAGTGCCAATGGTCGCGCGCTCAAGCAGGAAGCCTATGAGGCAATCGCTTTGTTGCTCAATCCCATTACACCGCACACTTCGCATGCCTTGTGGCAAGCATTGGGGCGTCCGGAAGCAACGCTGGAAGATATTCCATTCCCTGTGGTGGATACCAATGCATTGACGCGTGACAGTGTGAAACTGGCAGTCCAGGTCAACGGCAAGTTGCGCGCTACCATTGAGGTGGCGATCACTACACCAAAAGAAGAGATCGAGCGACTGGCAAAAGCCGAGTCCAATGTCGAAAAACATATAGAAGGTCAAACGGTGAAGAAAATCATCATTGTCCCGGGTAAAATCGTGAATATTGTGGTCGGCTAAGCCATTTGGCAGAGCTTGTAGAGTCCTATTTGGAGTGTCTTGATGAAGCGAATAATTATTGCCGGCGTATTAATGATCAGTCTCTCGGCTTGCGGTTTTCATCCGCGTGGCAGCTTTCCGATTCCGGCCTCCGTCGGCGCCGTACAAGTGGTTAATGCCGATACTTACAGTGCATTAACCGATGGTTTGCAAGCAGCGATCGATCGGGCGAACGATAAAAAATCAGCGAGCTCCACAAGCTCTGCGACGCTGAGAATTCATTCGGAAAAATGGACGACCACTCCGCTATCTATCGATAAATTTGCCCAGGTGCGTGAATACATTACGCGTTACAAAGTCCATTTCGATCTGACGGCTGCCGATGGCAGCGTATTGCTCGAAAAGCAGGACATAGAGCTGTCGCGTGAATACACCTACGACATCAATGTGGCAGTAGGCAATCCGGCTGAGCAGGAAGTCATTCAGCGCGAACTGCGTCGCGATATGCAGGCGGCCATTATTCGTCGCATGGACATTGTGCTGCGCGCGAAGCAATAGTCACACGAAATGGAATTAAAATTCGACCGCTTCGAAAAACAGCTGGCTTCTGAATCACTCAAGCCGGTGTACTTGATTGCCGGCAGTGAACCCTTGCTCGTGCAGGAAGCCGCCGACGCCGTTCGGGCGAAAGCGAAAACCGAAGGCTATAGCGAACGTGAAGTGCTGGACGCAGACAATAATTTTGATTGGCAGTTATTAACCGGCGGCATGGCGAATCTGAGTTTATTCGCTACGCGTCGCTTGTTCGATTTGCGCTTGCCGAGCGGCAAGCCCGGCAAAAACGGCAGCGAAGAAATCCAGAATTTCTGTAATCGCCCGCCCGAAGATACCGTGCTGCTGATTACCAGTCAGGACTGGAGTAAAAGTCATGCCGGCAAGTGGAGCGAAGCCATTGCCCGCGTTGGCCACGTATTGCCGATCTGGCCGATAAAGGAACACGAGCGCGAAGACTGGTTACAACGTCGTCTGCGTAGTCGCGGCCTGCAAGCGAGCGCCGCCGCGATTCAAGTCTTGAGTGATCGTGTTGAAGGCAATTTGCTGGCGGCGGCACAGGAAATAGACAAGCTGGCATTGCTGGCACCGAATTCAAAAATTGAAGCCGATGAAATGAATCGCTTTGTTGCCGATTCTTCGCGTTTCGACGTGTTTCGTTTGCTAGAAACGGCACTTTCGGGCGATGCCACACGAGTCGCAAAAATATTATCGGCATTGAAAGCGGAAGGCGACCAAGTCCCGGGCTTGATGCCGATGGTGGCGATGGATATTTTGAAAATCTGCCAGCTTGCACGCGTGCAA
>JBOHYH010000013.1:0-1136 GCA_050737775.1 Arenimonas sp. | reverse complement strand
GATGTGGCACGGCCAAGCGCATCGAATGCATTTTTAGTCAGTACGCCGTCTACCCGAATACCGGTTGCATGATTTTCAGCGTCGTAATTGAGCGCCGTTACCAGATCGCGTACGGAAGCGTTGCCATTTGCGTCCTGGTAGTGGCGAACCGAGGTTTCCGTCGCTTTACGGCCCAGCACGTCATAACTCCAGCGAGTAATGCGGTCAAACCCGGTTGTCGCATCGCCTGCTGTCGGCAGACCTGCCGGCGTAGTGGTAATAAGACCCACAGTACTGATGGCACGGGCATGCTCAACTTGTTCCAACACTTGCCCTTGGGCATTGTATGTCCACGTAGTGACGTAGCCCTCGGCATCTACCGATTGCAGTCGGCGACCCAGCTCATCGTAATAATGGAATGTGTTGGCCCATACTGCATTTGAATTGCCGGGCGTGCCTTCCAACAACATTGCTTCTTTCACCAAATTGCCATAGGCATCAAAGCTGAATTGCGTGACAGGCGAACCTGTCGTTGTTGTACCGGCAGCATTGACGTAGCTAATTGCAGCTTGCGTTACAGACGTTTTCAGCCCGCGTGCATCGAATGTGTTAACCAATACGCGATCGGTCGTATTATTCGAGACAATCACACCCGGAGTTTGCAATTGGGCCAGTGTAAGCGCCGTTCCTGCAGTCCAGCCACTTAACCCGCTGGTCACTATTTTGGCGGAGTAGCGACGCAGGCTTATTTGCTCGTCATAGGAATTATAGAGGAACCTGGTAACGTAGCCTTCTGAATCGATATCATAAGCCACACGACCGGACTGATCGTAAACTTTATAGCTATAAAACCCGCGTACATCTTTTTGTACTACTGCTTGATTCAACGAGTTATAGGTTACTTCGGTACTCGTGATCAGACCGCTGGCATCAACAGTACCCGTGCTTGCGTTATACACACCGGCATCCGGAAAAATTGTCTTGATCTGATTGCCGCGGGTATCGTAAACATAACGGGTAGTACGTGACTCAACTGCATCGGCTGAATCGCCCCCGGTTTTGTAGACACATATCAGTCCATTGTTGTGTGTCGCTTTTCAAACTCTACCGGAGACAATCCCTGGTTGCTACCGTGTCGCCGGGTTCGGTTATAAAAC
>JBOHYH010000012.1:0-1130 GCA_050737775.1 Arenimonas sp. | reverse complement strand
AGACCGAGATACAGCAGGGTTCCCGGTTCGATCAACTCGCCTTCAACTTTCATTGCGCCATTCAAGCACAGTACGGCGTGTTCGAAATCCGGATTCAATTCGATGGTGGTCTTTGCAGCGGTATCGGTTTTCAAATCCATGCCGATCATCGGTGTATAGACCTTTGCCGGAGATGTCGCTCCGAATGCATTGCCAAGCAATAGCGTCATTCGAAAACCGTCGCGCTCAATGATGGGCAAGTCGGGATAATGCTTGAAATCCGGCTCACGCTGACGTTCCGAATTGGGCAGTGCTATCCACAATTGTGTGATGTGTATTCGTCCGGCATTGTCATTGAGCGATTCTTCGGCATGCGTGATTCCTTTGCCGGCCGTCATCAGGTTCACTTGGCCGGGACGAATGATTTGTTCGTAACCCAGGCTGTCGCGATGCAGAATTTCGCCTTCAATCATCCAGGTAAAAGTCTGCAAACCAATATGAGGGTGTGGCCCGACATTCATGCCTAGTCCGGCCTCGAAACTGGCGGGGCCCACATGATCCAGAAAGCACCAGGCGCCGACCATGCGTCGCGCTTTTGTGGGTAGTGCGCGACGTACGGTGAAGCTGTTGCCAACCACCGCGTTGCTGGCCGTGATTCGTTCGGGTGGGGAATGGGAACCGTGGGTACTCACTATGTTTTCCTTTTCAATCGATCAGTGAGCTGGCAATGCGAACCTCACCGGTCAGTACTTTATGAACCGGGCAGGCATTGGCGATTTGCAGCAGACGCTCGCGTTGCTCGGTGCTTAGCTCACCTTTCAAACCAATTTTTCGCGAGATATCGTTGCCACTGGCTGAATCGCCATCGGGATTCAACTGTAATTCGACTTCAATCGATTCCAGCGGCCATTTTTTTCGAGCCGCGTACATTTGCAATGTAATTGCCGTGCAGGCCCCCAGGCTCGAGAGCAATATAAGTTTTGGTGAAGGACCTGTATTGGCGCCACCTTCATCCAGTGGTTCGTCGGCAAGCCACTCGTGTTCCAGATCATCGGTCAAGCTGACAGTGTAGGGCGTGGTGCCGGCGAAGGCACGGACAGTGTGGATTATTGTCATGCGAATGGCCTCCGGTTTGCGTCAAAGGATGTTAG
>JBOHYH010000011.1:0-7099 GCA_050737775.1 Arenimonas sp. | reverse complement strand
GGGGGTGGAAATTCTCAATTTGTTCTCCACTGTCGATGCCGCCGCGCATTGGACGGCTTCTTCTTTCAAAGAACTAGGCGCATCCCCAGCACGAGAGGCTGCCGAAGGACGCGCCAACGAGATCATGTCTACAGTACGCAAGACCGATCATGGATTCGTTGGCTAAAGCACTGTCAACATGACAGGACGAGCCGTCTCAGGACCAAAAATTCTTCACGCAACGGGCAGTTGCTTCGCACTACTAACGAAGCAGGCGCCGTTGATAGTCCAACGGTAGTGCATCACGACTTAAGTCCAAGGTGTAGTCGCCATATTTATTGATATGGGCAGTTCGATACGGTGATAAACCCGCCAGCACTTCGGGACTGATGGTCTGGCCTTCATCTCGTAGTTCGGCGATCACCCGTGTCATCTGCTCGACGTTGTGCAAGATAATCATGTTGGCAACCAATTGGTTGTAGCCCACGATTTTGCGCTGCTCGTGCACAGCATTTTCACCAATGATGCCTTCGCCACCGAAAAACGCCCATTTGACGAAGCCATTGAATTCCTCACTCTTGTTGGTGGCGGCGTGAATTGTTTTACGCACCTGGACATCGTCAATATACTGCAGCAGAAACTGGGTACGCACGACCTTACCTAGTTCGCGGAATGCCCAGTACAACTTGTTCTTGCGACTGTAGGTTCCCAGACGCCGCAAGATGGTGGACGAGGTGATCTTGCCCAATCGAATCGAGATCGCGACCCGCAGCATGTCGTGCCAGTGCGTTTCAATCAGCTCCCAATTGATACTGTCGCCAAACAAGGACTGGATGTGCTCATATGTTCGACCCGGTTCCGGCCGGGAAAACACCAGGTCTTTGATATTGCGAATTCGCGGCATCAATTTAATGCCAAGCAGATACGCCAGGCCGAACACTGGAAGACTCTGCGCCTGGGTATCGCCATGCACGGTAGCGGGCTGGATGTCGGACGTGTTAGCTAAGAGTCCATCGAGAATGTAGACCGCCTCATGGACACCGCAGGGAATAAAATGACTGAACAAAGCAATGTATTTATCTGACACGTGGTAATAACCGATGCCTCCGTAGCCGCCATAACGAATATGGTTTTCCGAGAGCAGATTTTGCTCATAGACATTCCACATCGTGCCATCGGCGGACGCGCTTTTGCCGCTACCCCAGTAAGTCGGTAATTCGTATTTGTTGTAAAGATTGATGACATCGACCGTGGCGGCATACAGCGTTTCTTCCGTCACGTATTTGAGATTAAGCCAGGCCACCTGTTTGCGACTCGCGCCTCTTACCGATCGTGCAGTCTGAACGGGACCGAGGTTGCAGCCATAACAAAACAACGTGGTGATGACGCGGCGGAGCAAATCGTCGATGCGGGTATCGGTGCCGGCCAAGGGACGGAAATGCTTGGCCAACTCCAGCCAACGCGCCGAGTCCACCAGCACATCGACGATACTGGTCGCGGGGAGTCGTTCGGTAATCAAAGCGTCCAGTGCGCCGATCGCCTGAGACACTTCCGGCCGTTGCTGTCGTCGTAGGATCAAGCGTCCGTCCACGATATCGGCGTGCATGTTTTCTGGAAATCGGGCATCGACAGCATCGGCTTGCACTCTGAGCGCATCGCGTAGACTGACCACGAAGTCGGCGGCGTTCGTTGCCAAGCCAGAGACTTCACCATACGCATCGAGTTCTTTTACAAACGTCGCCTCGTCAACCAGTTGTTCCCGATAATCGTCATAGCGCTCGCCGTCAGGAATAAACACATCACCGGACTTGAGTTCGTTCTTGATTTGGGACAAAACGGCCAGTTCGAAATATCGACGGTTGATCCACCCCGGTCCCATCGATAACAAGGCTTTGGGGAAAACCTGCTTGCGCCAACTGGGGGATAGCCAGTTCAGGTCGACGGCGTCCAGTTCCAGGCTGGACAATTCGATCGCGTCACGTCGCTGTTGGCGCAAATCCAAAACGACTCGGATCATTTTTTCGATTGACGAATCCGTACTGGCCGATCGCAGCCCCATGATTTCGAGACAGTTCAACAACAACGGCCTTAGCGTGCCATACGGTGCCAGCAGGAAGGGCAGGAAATTTTTGCCCGCATAGGCCATATGCTCTTCGCATTGCGTCACCAGTAATTCAATGTCGTCAATCAGGACCGCGCCAATCGCATCCACGCGTTGCGTATCGGTGCCCTCGAGCTGATAGGCCTGCAGAATATCCTTGAGTTGACCGATCAGGGTGTCGGTTCGCTTGCTGTGGTCGAGTTGGTGCGCAATCAACTTTTGTTCGGCCGCGTTTTCCATTCGTTGCATCAAACGAATAAACAAATCTGCGGCATCATCCAAAGTTTTGCGGTATTGCGAACGAATGAAGATTGCGGCCAGTGCATAGCGTGTCGTCGCCGTTAGCTCGGCCATTTCGCTGGCGTCCTTGGAACGCGCCATCGCACGGAATTGTTTCAACTTGGGCACGGGTACGTTGATCGGTGGTAATTGCTCGGCCAGCGCTTGCAGCCGTCGAACATGCTGCAGGTAAAAACGCACTTCTTTGGTGGTCGGTTGTTTGGGATCGCGTTTGAGCGTGTGCCAGCCACTTTGCGTTGTGCCAGGGGCTGTGACCAGCAGATCGTCAATCAACTCGCGCATGACCGGAGACAGCGCATCGGTAATGCTGGCGTACAACGTCTTTTCGACACGCTCGCGAGCATCTTGGGCGAACCGCTCCACTGTCGTGAAACCGGGCAATTCGTATCGGTGGTGTACCAGCTCTTCAAGCATGACATTGACGATATCGGGTACAACATGTTTGGTGTGCGCGGCCGTCTGCGCCACGCTGCTCAACCAAGCCTGGCCGGCTTTGTCGAGCGGGCGCACATTGAGAAAAGTACGCAATGCAACGACGTGCCGTTGCTTGCCGCCTGAGCGGTCGTAGCTGAGTAAACTATCGCTCGGTGGTAGGCGTCGGAAACCGGCTGCGTGAGCAACATGCAACATGATGCGTTCGGGCACATCACTCAGTACCGGGAAATAACCCAGTCGTTGGCACAACTTCAACTTCAGTAACACCGCCAATCGCGAGACAGGTGCATCGGTGATGCGTTTGGCGAAGGCAAGCTCATCCTCAGTTGGTGTGTAGATTTCGTCGAGTTCTTTGGCGGTGGGGTCAGGCTTCAGCCTTGGGTAAGCCGTTTCATGCTGAGTGGTCATCGGGGCTTGGTTTCTCCAGAGCTGCCAGAAAAAGCGGGGGTTTAATCCCAGTGACGGTGACCGTGAGGATCATGTAGGTGCGCCGTCAGGAAACATTGATGGTTATCGGCAACTCGATGCATCTCATCAAACAAAGCGGCAATCGACTCTTCCAGCGTGGCATCGTCGGGGGCCGTCACGTGCAGCCGATAGCGGCGACCTTCGGCATCGAGCCGTTGGCCTCCATGCGGCGCCAAGCAAACGGTTTCGATAACGCGATGCGCGGTTGCACGACCGCGACTGCGTGGTGTGAATCGGGTCAAGTCGAGCGTCAGTTCCAGCACCACGATCGGCTCGCTGACGACCACTGATGGAGGAAGTGATTGCGGTACCGAAGGCAGACCGGCTTCGATCCGCTGCTGCGAAAAAGGATCACTACCATCGAGATAGCGCATGGCAGATTTCACATCACGCCAGCCCACATACTCCATTAATGTTTTTAAGTCCCAGCCTTGCGCATTGGCCCAGCCGGCGAAGCCACGCCGTAATGAATGACCGCTATACGCATCCGGCGTGGCCAGGCCCGCCTGGGAAAATATCCTCCGCAGTAGCGGTATGAAGCTGTTAGGGTGCAGCCCCTCGTTGGTCAGGGTGCCGCTTCGGAAAATCCGGCAAAACAAGGGGCCTGCGTGCAGGCCTGCGGCGGTGACCCAATCGGTCGTGGCTGCGACAGGACACCAGCGTGACAACGCCGGCACACGATAGGTTTGACCGATATTTTCGCGATCGCCTTTGCTGTGTGGCAAAAAACAGGTCAGACCTTGCTCGGGCACAAGCTGCAGATGCTCCACCTGCAATCGGAGCAATTCATCGCCACGAAAGCCGCGCCAAAAACCCAATAACACCAGCGCTTTGTCGCGACAATGCCGTAGCACGGCGGCGTGATCGCCTCGTGTCTCCGCGGTCGAGATAGCTCCGTCCAACCAATCGACGACATGGGCCAATTGGGTTAGCTGCAGCGGTGCCGCCTGTTTTTCAACGGCGGGATGAAGCGCTTGAATACCCTTGAGCGTCTTGCGCACAACGGTCGCCCGCGTTGGATCCACGAAACCGTGGTCCTGATGCCAGCGACCTAAGGCCGCCAGACGTTGGCGTAATGTGCTGATGGCCAACAGCCCGGCATAATCGGCCAGATAGTGGGCCACCTGATCGGCCGTGGCGGGCAAATGTCCCCCAGCTTCGACCTCAAAATGGCGGATAGCGCTCTCATAGCTTCGTCGCGTGTTGGCACGCGTGGCAGCATCGAGGTAGCGGTCAAGATCAGCCATGTTGATGGACGTGAATCGGCCTAGGCCTTTGACTGGGCAAACACCAGCAACTGCCATTCGATCCTGCCTGTGCCTGGCGCATGTTGGTGATGGTTCTGCGGCGGCCAGGTATGTCCCTTGGCAATGCCGATTTCATCGCCGCATGCCACACAGCGATAAATGCCGGCGTTGGCCGCTTCAGTCCCTGGCGTATGCCGGGTGTCGTACGCCGTGTTGTCAGAATGCTGCAGATGTTCACCATGTTTGTACTGGGCCATATCGTGTTTTCCTTCAATAACTGAATTTACCGAATCTGATCGGCACTCATTTTTTGGTCTTTTGAGTGAGCACGCTGCCGGCCAGTGATTTGGTTGCCGCAGTCGTACGCCCATCATTGAGGACTTTGGCTGCCACTTTTTCTGCGGCGGGTGACGTCTGTTTTCCGGTATGTGCTTGGGCGAGGGCGCTGCCAGCCATCGATTTTGCGGTTTTGCTGGCACCGGGGTCGCGCAGCACGGCTGCTGCCGTCTTGGTTACTTTGGGTCCGGTCTTTTCGTTCTTAGCCACGATACTTCTCCTATGTCAGTGGCGATGATGGACATCGCTCCGAATTCCACTGGTGATTCGAAGCCTAAGGATGATTTACGCGACCTTGCGAGGCACCTGCTGCAGCTCGGCAACGTCGAGGGTGAAATCGAGTGGGATCTGGATGGGCTCGGCCGGATTGCGTTTATCGTTGTAAACATCGACATCGGTCTTGAGCTGTACGCAATCGTCCACAATCTGGTGACGGCGCTGAGCGAACGACTTCTGAAAGTGCGTATGCGGGGCATTGGGATCATCCATGTCAGCCCATAAGGAAATCGACTTGGTGCCACGTTTTTCCAAGGCGGCGTGCTTAGCGCGATAGCGCCGACCGTGACGATCCACCCGGTATTCTTCACGAAACACTTGCGCAATATCGCTGGCGATCGCATCGATGACCGTTGTCAGATTTGGCTTGTGCAAACCGTGGCGATACGCCCATTCGGCGACAGCATGCGGATCCAATAGTCCGTCGGACCCGACTTCGGTCTTGTACCGTTCGACATACTCTTTGACTGCGTTCGAATAACCCGACATGGCCATGTGCTCCTGTTATGCGGTGTGAACCACGCCCCAGCCATCGGTCATGGCGGAAGACGTGACGATGTGACGAACCTTGACCTGGTATTTCCGAAACAGGTCATACCGGGCCAAGCGACGTTGTAACTGGCCCACGACGATGCCCGGGTGCACATTCAAACGCTGAGCAAATAAGACAACGCGCTCTTCTTTGAAGAAAGGTGCTACGCGAGCAATGAAACTAGACAGTTCACCTGTGGGCACACAAAATTCTTGCCCAGCGTCGTTGGCAGCCTTTTCTTCTTCGGGTATCTGGTCGGCAGGCGCGCCATCAAGATCCAGATCGAGGATATAGCCGCGTTCCTGACCATGGCGTAGCAGCACGTGCTCGAGTTCGTGACGTAGTACGAACCAGAAATTGTCGATACGATCCAGTCGCAACGTCAGCGCCACCACGGGTTGATTGTTGGTTAGCCAGAAACAGGCACCGTCAATTCGGGCGCCGGGAATAGGTTCGACCACGACAAAGCGCACGCCACATTCGGCCAGAACGCGGGGCACGTGTCGGGCCTCTTCAGGCGCCGACATCAGTGCTGATAAACGCGGCAAAGCCTGACGCAGTTGTGCCTCGGTATAGGGCGCAATCACGAACTCCGAAGCAATACGGCGTGCCCGGTACAGCCAGGCCAACTGCAGCGCCGTGGGCAGGTCTTGGGGATCGGCTTTCTTCGCAGCATGGGAAAACGCAATCTCCGTCTCCAGATTGTCGATGCCGAAGAAGGTCAAAAATTGCTGTTCGAGTACCTCAATGCTCTTGGACGCCTGAATCCAGCCGCGTCGGATCATTTCGCGCACAGGGAAACGCTCATAAAGCTTGGCACGGCGTGCAATCAGTCCATCGGTCGAGCGTACCTTGGAGAGCTGATACTGGCTCTCCAGATTCATCCACAACTCAGGACCGGTGCCCAACGAGTCACCCAGTTGGATAGCCGTTTCCGGGGTGATCGCCTTCTTGCCGGCAATGAGTTCATTGATCAGGCGCACTGGGCGGCCAATGATTTCCGCCAACTCAGTTTGCGTCCAGCCACGCGCTTCCAACTCGTCGCGAAGGAATTCACCAGGTGGGAAGATTTCAGCAGCAGTGTTCATGGGGCATCCTCGGGAAGTGTTAGTGATAATCGATGATGGAAATGACCACGACGGTTTTGCCGTCGTCGTCCTGACGTATCCGCAAGAGCAGTCGCCATTGATCGTTCAGTCGCATCGAGTTTTGACCGTCCCGGTCTCCTTTCAGTTTTTCGTAATGCAGGGATTTCATGGCATAGAAGGCGCGTTCGTCGACCGCCGCCCGGATCAGCTGCATCCGTTTTCGGAAGGCCTTGACGATCGCGGCGTCGAAGCCGGCTGTGAACCCCGGGTCCGCCTCCAACTTCTTTAGTTCGGCATCTTCGAAGTCCACTTCCATATTCAGAGCCTAGCGCCTTTT
>JBOHYH010000010.1:0-16990 GCA_050737775.1 Arenimonas sp. | reverse complement strand
GCATGAAGAGATGGAAACCCTGACGCGCTCAAATTACACGCTGTCAGGGCATTCGTCAATCGACACTTAATTTAAAACGGCATTACTGACATCCATCAGAATGCGTGGTCGAACGCAACATCGCCTTCCACGCCCACCTGATAGGCCGATACGCGGCGTTCAAAGAAGTTGGTCAATTCCTGTACGTCCTGAAGCTCCATGAACGGGAAAGGATTTCGCGAACCGAAATGCTTCGGCAAGCCGAGCTGCGCCAGTCGCTGGTCGGCCACATATTCCAGATACTCGCGCATATCCTTGATCGACAAGCCGGCAACACCCCAGGACAACACGTCCTGTGCAAATACCATTTCACAATCGACTGCTTCGGTCAGCATCGCCAGAATTTGTTCGCTCAATTCATCGTCGAATAATTCCGGCTCTTCTTCACGTACCGTGCGAATGACTTCGAAAGCAAATGCCATGTGCCCGCTTTCATCACGGAAAACCCAGTTGGTACCTGATGCCAGTCCATGCAACAAGCCGCGCGAACGCAAATAGTAGACATAGGCAAAGGCACCGAAGAAAAACAGGCCTTCAATGCAAGTGGCAAAACAAATCAGGTTCAACAGGAATTGTTTTCGCTGTGCTTTGGTTTCAATGCGATCGAGTTGATTGATCGAATCCATCCAGCGGAAGCAGAAATCTGCCTTGTGGCGGATTGCTGGAATGGTTTCGATGGCATCGAAAGCTTTCGCGCGTGCTTCCGGTTCCGGCAAATAGGTGTCGAGCAAGGTCAGATAGAACTGTACGTGCAGGGCTTCTTCATACAATTGTCGTGACAAATACAAACGCGCTTCCGGTGCATTGATATGCTTGTAGAGATTCAATACCAGATTGTTCGACACGATGGAGTCGCCGGTCGCGAAAAACGCGACCAGCCTTTCGATCAGATGTCGTTCGGCTGGTCCGAATTTATTGCGCAGATCATTTACGTCCAGCGAAAAATCGACCTCTTCCACGGTCCAGGTATTGCGCACGGCATCGCGATACATTTCGTAGAAGGCGGGATAGCGCATGGGCCGCAAGGTCAAGGCGAAGCCAGGATCCAGTAGATTGCTCATTATTGGCAGGCCTCGCAGCTTTCCGGATTTTCCAGCGAACAAATCACAGCGGCCGTATCTTGTTCTGTGCTGGTAACGGTAGTTTTTGCAATGCGGGTGGCCGGACGCGAGCGCAGGTAGTAAGTCGTTTTGATGCCGCGTTTCCAGGCATACATATACATCGAACTCAATGCACCAATATTCGGGCTTTCCATAAACAGATTCAATGATTGAGATTGATCAATGAACGCGCCACGATCAGCCGCCATGTCGATCAGACTGCGCATCGGCACTTCCCAGACCGTGCGATAAATGTCGCGCAATTCGGATGGAATTTCCGACATCGATTGCACCGAACCTTCGGCCAGCTTGATCCGATCACGCACTTCCGGTGTCCACAAACCGAGCTTTTTCAGTTCTTCGACCAGATAGCGATTCACCTGCAGGAAATCGCCCGACAGGGTTTCGCGTTTAAACAGATTCGAAATTTGCGGTTCGATGCATTCATAGCAGCCGGCAATCGAAGCAATCGTCGCTGTCGGTGCAATCGCGATCAGCAGGGAGTTACGCAAGCCTTGTTGCTTGATGCGTTCACGCAGCGCATCCCAACGCACAGTATTTTCCGGCACGATATGCCAGGCATCGAATTGCAATTCACCCTCAGCTGCGCGCGTTTCGGCAAATGAAGGATGCGAACCGCGCTCCAATGCCAGTTCCGTTGATGTGGACAAAGCCTGATAATAAATTTCTTCGGCGATTTTTGCCGACAGTGTGCGTGCGGCTTCGGAATCAAATGCCAGACGCATCTGGAAGAACACGTCCTGCAAACCCATCATGCCCAGACCGACCGGACGCCATCGCAAATTTCCACGACGTGCCGATTCAATCGGATAAAAATTCAGATCGATTACGCGGTCGAGTTGTCGTACTGCCAGCTGCACGGTTTCAGCCAGTTTGTCGAAATCGAATTCCTTGTACTCGTTCAGATGCTGGCCAAGATTGATCGAACCCAGATTGCAGACAGCGGTTTCGTCATAGGTGGTGACTTCGAGAATTTCGGTGCACAGATTCGACAAATGAATCACGTTTTTTGCATTCGCGGTCTGGTTACTGGCGCGATTGCATTTGTCCTTGAAGGTCATCCAGCCATTGCCGGTTTGCGCCAAGGTGCGCATCATTTTCGAATAAAGTTCGCGTGCTTTCACTTGCTTTGCAGCGAGCCCGGCGATTTCGGCCGCTTCATAACTTTGCTCGAAGGCATCGCCCCACAAATCGACTAGATGCGGCACCACTTTCGGATCAAACAAAGACCACATGCCGTCGGCTTCGACACGACGCATGAACAAGTCGGAAACCCAATTGGCAAGATTCAGATTGTGCGTACGGCGTGCTTCATCACCGGTGTTGTCACGCAGCTCCAGAAATTCTTCGACATCGGCATGCCAGGTTTCCAGATACACGCAGGCAGCACCTTTGCGTTTGCCGCCCTGATTCACTGCAGCCACCGAAGCATCCAGTGTTTTCAACCACGGCACCAACCCATTCGACAAACCATTGGTAGAACGGATCAAGGAACCACGCGAGCGAATGCGGGAGAACGAAAGACCGATACCACCGGAAAATTTCGACAACTGTGCAACATCGCCATAACGCTGGTAAATCGAGCTGAGTGAATCGTCCGGCGAATCGAGCAGGAAGCAGGACGACAATTGTTCGTGCGTGGTGCCGGCATTGAACAAGGTCGGCGAACTCGGCAGATAATCCAGACGCGCCATGCGTTGGTAAAGCGCCAGCGCTTCGGCAACATCCTCGCTCAACGCACAGGCAATCCGCAGGAAAAATTGCTGCGGTGTTTCGATCACGGTACGTGCCGTCGGATGGCGCAAAAGATAACGGTCATACAAAGTACGTAGACCAAAATAATCAAACAATGCGTCATGCTTGTTATCGAGCGCATCATTTAATTTGCGGGCGTTTGACTGCACAAATCCGAGCAGGCGCTCGTTGATCAAACCGAGTTCGTGACCGCGTGCAATCGATTGCGAGAACGCGTGAATTTCCTGACCGGTCACTTCTTTTTCGATAAAGCCTGCCAACAGTCTCGCACCCAGACGACCGTATTCGGGTTCTTCTGCCGTGAGTAAAGCGGCGGTACGAATTGATAATTCATCCAGTTCACGCGTGCTGGCGCCATCATACAAACCGGAAATGGTCCGGGTTGCTACGCGCATTGGATCAATCGCGAACAAGCCTTCGGCGCAGCGCGTAATCGCGCGAACAATTTTGTTGAGATCGACGGTTTCGCGTCGGCCGTTGCGTTTCGTCACGGCCATCACGCCGGTATGCGGCGGCGGCGTCAACTGGAATGCAGAATTTTGTGGTGTATGGTTTTGTTGATTTGTATTGGGGGTTTCGATTTCGGTATTGCGAGCGACTTCGCTGTCGGCCGTAGGGTTCATGTTTTTTCTCCAGTGCGTATGGCACATCGCGATCTCTCCCTCGGAGATGGCGAACACGAGAACCACAACATCATTCCGTCGATGCCGTATAGCACTCGCGGGCGAGAAATCATCGGGAGAAAAACGGAATGCCGCACCAGTAAACTGGCGATTGCGACATCGGCGATCTCCCCCCGGAGACTTCTTGGCCGATACCGTGCGGTGTGCTTCACACGGTTGTCGGCAGGTCTTCGGACTTGGGGACGAAGCCTATTGGCCTTGCCTACTGATCGCTGCTTCCCAAGTCATTCGACCCAGTGCGTGTGGCGACTTTCGTTTCCCTATACCGCTGCGGGGCAGCGCCGGATTCACACCGGCTTCCCTATTAACCCGACCGCGAGGACGGGACCGACCGGCACAACATAACGGTAATAATTGTGAGCGTCAACACAATATGTTGAGGCGCCATGTTCTCTTACCCACTTTGTCCTGCAGTACTTTTGCCAGACTAAAGTGGCGCCAGCGGAATGCATTTTTGATGGAAAACCACGCTTACGCACAACCCGGGGCTTTCCGCGCGCCTGTTCGAATCACCAAGATGAATCTCTGCACCGATCCTTTCGGCGATCGCCTGGACTATGGACAGGCCCAATCCAGAGCCCTGACTTTCATTGCCCAATACCCGGTAAAAGGGATCAAACACCCGTTCACGTTCCCCCTCTGGAATCCCGGGGCCAGAATCGGTAATTTTGATCACTACGACATCCGGAAGCGCTTCGAAAGCAAGATCAACTTTTCCATATTCTGGTGTATATCGAATGGCGTTATCCAGCAGGTTTTTTACAAGTGCAATCAGATCAAACTCACGGACTTGAAGCAGTACATCGTCTTGAGTGAGTACGCCGACATCAATATGCTTCGCTTCCGCCAAGGGCATCAAGTCTTCCAGCGTCTGCCGGAAAACGTGCTGCAATGACACCTGGGGACTTTCGGAATTGTTTTCCTGCTGCGCACGGGCAAAAGCCAGTAATTGATTCAGCAATAATCTCGTTCGTTCAAGGCCGCTCTTCAGTGTGGCCAAACGCTCTCTGGCCTGTTCCGACATGTCTTCGGCATCAAACAATTCCGTCTGCAGCGACAAGGCTGTCAAGGGGGTACGCATTTCATGTGCGGCATCGGCGACAAATCGCCTTTGCTGGGTGACGGATTGATCCACGCGCTTCAACATGCGGTTGATGGCGAAAACGAAAGGCAAAATTTCCGTTGGCAAGTTTTCCTTGCTGACTTCATGCAGGTCCTGCTCTTTGCGCAGATCAAGCTCCTTTGCCAATTGCGTTACCGGCCTGAACATTTGACGAACCAGATAAGCCGTGATTAGCAGCAGTAGCGGAATTAAAATAGCGTAAGGAATCAATGTGGCCGTGGCACTTTCACCAGCAACTTCGTCTCGTATGGCAATTTTTTGAGCGACCACGAGACGCTGACTGGCATTAAGAGTCGTTACGAATATTCGCCAAGGCTCCTGCTGCAAAGTCATCGTCTGGATTCCCTCGGCAATATTGTTGGGTACGGCAAGCGGTGGCTGACGTGCGCTTAACACCTCTATTCCCGAGGGTGTCAACACTTCTATAAGAATAAGGAATTCCAGATTGGTGTCGGGAATACTTTCGTGATTTCGTGCCGGCGCTATCTGCGCTATATGGGTTTTAAATAGCGTCGCCACTTGTCGTATCTGGTCGTCCTGCATTTCATTGGCCTCTTCGAAGGCTGTGGCAAATGAAAATGTACCCCCGGCTATTGCCATGGCTATAATCGCCGCGCATAACCATAACGATAATTTATATTGCAGCGATTGCATTAATTTTCTTTTGAAACCATCCACCCGACACCTCTGACATTTTTGATGGAACTATTCCCTAGCTTTTTTCGAAGTGCATGAATCAAAAACTCGATGGCATTACTTTCCACTTCTTCATTCCAGCCGTAAACCCGATCTTCCAAATCAGACCGCGACAATATAGCGCCGGGACGAATCATCAGCGTGAACAAGAGTGAAAACTCGCGGGCCGATAATCGCACCGCATCTCCGTTGATAATAGCTTCTCGCGAGGTCGGGTCCAACGAAATGAAACCGTTGCTCATTACCGGGCCCGCAGCTCCGCCCTTGCGTCGCAAAACGGCCCGCATCCGCGCCAGCAGTTCCGTCATTTCAAATGGCTTTAATACGTAATCATCTGCACCGGCATCGAGCCCTTTGATTCGATCTTCAACCGCGTCGCGTGCAGTAATGATTAATACCGGCATAAGATTACCTTTAGCGCGAATGCCATTGAGCACAGTCATGCCGTCTTTTTTCGGCAAGCCCAAGTCCAGGAGCATTAAGTCATAGTGCTGACTTTCAGTGGCAATCAGTGCCGCCTGGCCGTCGCGCGTCCAATCGACGGCATAAGTAGCATCTTGCAATGCGCTCTCAATTGCCTCGCCGATCATTCGATCATCTTCGACCAGTAATACCCGCATTGCTTAACCTTGCCGAGCCAAAGTGTTGGTAGAGCAATAATGACATAAACCGATCTGCAGTTCAGTGTGCTTTTGTAGCGGCTCGGTGCGAAAAAATAAACAGGCACAAGGCAATGGCGACCAGTAAAACTGCCGATGCAAGGTAACGACTTAACTCCAGCCCACCATGACTGATCGGCTTGTCTAAAAAATCGCCTATCACCGCTCCAAGCGGGCGTGTCATGATGAAAGCAGCCCAGAAAAGCAGGGTGCGAGACATGCTGGTCGCATAATAAAAAACGACGATAAGCATCAACACTGCACTAAACACGATTGCAGCGCCGCCATATCCCAAGCCTGCGGTGTCTGCCATCCAATCGCCTAATGCAGTGCCTAATGTCTGGGAAAACATGATCGTTACCCAGTAAAATATTTCCGATTTCGGCGAGCTCACACTATCGATCGAGATCGAACCTAGCACTCGATACCACAGCATTAATGACGCCATCAGTAGCGTGAATAAAATTGTCGTTCCGCCCAGGTAGCCAATGCCCAGTGAACGGTCTGCATAGTCTGCCAGCGTAGTTCCCACGGTAGTGGTGGCAATAATGCATGTCCAATAAAGCATTGGATGAAATTTTTTGGCAGAAATCTGTGCAATGACCGCCACTATAAAAATAACGGCAAATATTGCCGTACTCACAAGATAGCCAAGCTGCATTGACATCGAAACAGCATCGCCGCCGGTTTCGCCAAGCGTTGTCGCAAGAATTTTGATCCCCCAGAAAAGCAGAGTTAGCTCAGGCACCTTGCCAAGCATCGATTGTTTATCAGTGCTATGCATCTTTATTGTCCCGCATAATTGTCGCGCATAAAAATCATTTTTATATTTTCGCAGCCGACTGCGGTGTTAATAATTTGTATGGCAAAACTTAGCTAAGCCTTAGCAGTTACTTAGCAAGCACTAATTTTGTCAAAACCCTTCATCACTAGACTTCGAGTGCATTCTGGTGATGGAAAAAAGGTATGAAAAACCAACGGAACATTTACAAATCAAAAATAATTAGCAAGCACGATACGATTCAAAACTCTGCCATTAATCAAAAGTGGTTGACGGCATGATGAGCCGCTTTCGCCACCAAGCCTGGTACTTACCCGTACTTGCTTTAATCATGAGCATGGCATTTTCTAGCTTGACCCGGATTGGCCTGACGATAGTGGCATGGCCGACGCTGGAGCATTCTTTGACTGAGCTATTGCCTGCATATATTTATGGCGCTTTGGGTGATTTTTTATTTGGTTGTGCGTTCGCCGGCTTTATCTTGTTTTTCACATCGCTCACACATAGCAATCGCCCGACTGCATGGCCATTCAGGGCAAAACGCGGTGTCGCCGTTTTTGCGCTGAGTGCCTTTTTGTTATTTATTGTTATTTCCGAATTTGTATTCTGGAATGAATTTGGTGCACGTTTTAATTTTGTTGCCGTCGATTATTTGCTGTACACCAATGAAGTGATCGGCAATATTCGCGAATCTTATTCCATGCCTGCCATATTCGGCGGCATGTCATTGGCGGCCATATCGGTCAGCTTGCTTGTCTTTCGCTATTGGAAACTGGAGTCTGCCCAAGGCTATGGTTTTTTTCCTCGCATCGGCATTGCGGCACTCGGCCTATTCCTGTTTTTTGTTGTAGGCACTGGGTCTTTGAATTATACCAACCAGTCGAATAGTGAAAATCTGGCGAACCAAGAGTTGTCCCATAACGGCCCTGCCAGTTTCTTGCTAGCCTCGCGTGAAAACGAACTGGACTTCAAACGCTACTACAGCACTTTGCCGAACCAGGCATACGAAGCGCAGGCGCCTGCCTGGCCCAATCCTGCACGCGACCAAGCAAGCGCATTGCCTCTGGCACCGAAACATATTGTGCTGATTGAAATAGAAAGTCTGAGCGCAAGTTTCATGAGCTCGTATGGGAACACCGACAACATAACGCCACATCTCGATGAATTGCTGAATCAAGGCGTATGGTTCTCTAATCTGTATGCCACCGGAACACGCACGGTGCGCGGACTCGAAGCGATGTCCTCCGGCCTGCCTCCGCTTCCGGGCGAATCCATCGTCAGACAATCCAACAACCAGAATCTGTATACGCTCGGCAGCATGTTGCGCAAGAAATCCTATCAACCGATGTTCATGTATGGCGGCTACGGCTACTTCGACAACATGAATGCCTACTTTGCCGGCAACGGTTATGCCATCAGTGATCGTAATAATTTCTCAAGCGAGAACACTTCGTTCGCCACCGTTTGGGGCGTTGCGGATGAAATGCTGTTCAATGAAGCCATCAAGCAACTAGACATCGATTCAGGCAATGGCGTGAAGCGCTTCATGCATATCATGACCACAAGTAATCATCGCCCTTACACCTATCCTGATGGTCGTATTGATATTCCTTCAAAAACGGGGCGCAACGGGGCGGTGAAATATACCGATTGGGCGATCCATAACTTCCTGCAAGCAGCGAAGAAAAAACCCTGGTTTGACGACACACTGTTCGTCATCGTGGCCGACCACAACGCTTCAGTAGCAGGAAAGCTGAGTCTGCCGCCGAACAAATACCTGATTCCGGCGCTGCTTTATGCCCCAAAATTGCTTCCCGCAAAACGCATAGACAGCATGTCCAGTCAGATCGATCTGCCTCCAACCATCCTTGCCATGCTGGGCATAAAAACAGGCGGCGTATTTTTTGGCCAAAACCTGCTGGCTGACAATCCGGAACAACGGGCATTCCTGGTGAATTACCAGGAACTGGGTTATCTCACTCCGGCACCAGATGGTCTTCGTCATCTGACGCTTTTAGGCCCGAAAAAACGGCTTGAAAATTATTCGGTCAGCGCCGATGGTGACTTGACCAGAGTCCCCGACGACCGTTTGAAAAACGACAAGGCGGTTGCGCTATTCCAACGAGTAGACGATGTTTTTAATGGCGGAAAATACGTCCAACATTAGACAGATAGGTCTACTTCACCAGCCCGCCCTTTTTCGTTTGTGGCAAGCATGACCCTAAGCGTCAATAAAATGGCAACATGCCACACATGATGAGCCACATACCAGATACGCATCGCTTGCGCATTCCAGGAACGATCTGGATGCTTGGCATCGTCAGCCTTTTTACCGACATGAGCTCGGAAATCGTGCACAGCCTGCTGCCTTTGTTGTTGGCGACAGGCCTGGGTGCAAGCGCTATTGCCATTGGCTTGATTGAAGGCAGTGCCGAAGCCTTGGTGATGGTAACAAAAGTTTTTTCCGGCTATTTAAGCGATGCCATTGGCCGACGAAAACCGCTGGTGCTTTTCGGCTACGGCTTGGCCGCATTGGTTAAGCCGATATTTCCCGTCGCCGATTCCGTCTGGCTTTTTACCACGGCGCGCATGCTGGATCGCCTCGGCAAAGGAGTACGTGGCGCACCACGCGATGCCATGGTCAGCGAATTATCACCGGCTGAAATACGCGGTGCCAGCTTCGGTTTACGTCAATCCATGGATACCGTGGGCGCTGTACTTGGCCCTTTATTGGCAGTCGCCTTGTTGTGGCTGACGACCAACAATATCAATCTTGTACTCTGGGTTGCGGTCATTCCTGGTTTTATCGCGGTATTTTTATTGTTCACTTTTGTCCCGGAACCCAATATTCAAAATAAAAAACCTTCGCGGCTACCGATTAATCGTGAAGGACTCAAACAACTGGGGAAACCCTTTTGGCGACTCGTACTGGTTGGCACAGTTATTTCATTGGCGAGATTCAGCGAAGCATTCCTGATTTTACGAGCTTCGAACTTGCACTTGCCGCTCACCTATACTCCATTGGTATTGGTGCTGATGAGTGTGATCTATGCACTATCAGCCTATCCGGTTGGGAAACTATCTGATCGAATGCCACGGCATCACTTACTCGCCATCGGAATGATCTTGCTTGCATTGGCATGCCTCGCATTGGCAATGGCCACCAATTACTGGCTGTTGTTTCTGGGCATAGGCTTTTGGGGTCTGCACATGGGCTTCAGTCAAGGAGTTCTGGCGAGCATGGTGGCAGATACCGCCAATGAATCGTATCGTGGCACTGCATTTGGCGTATTCAATCTTGCGTCCGGATTGGGCTTGTTGCTTGCAAGCGCGATAGCAGGCGTACTATGGGAGTATATCAACCCATCCGCCAGCTTTCTATTCGGCGGCACTGTGTCACTTGCATCGGTTTTTATGATCATGCAATCAGGCAAAGAAATTTCGGTGCAATAAACAATTAAAAAAAGTCGGTTTGCCATGGCATGGAATGACAAAAAATCGAATCCCGCAAGAATTCAGGTTGCCTTTGATTACGAAATGCAATTGGCAATCAATGCACAGAAAGAAAACGAACTAAGCCTCGCCTTTCACCATTACGAACGTGCCCATATCCTGAGCCAGAAATACACCATTCCCCATATCAAGAGCCATCTTGGCATGTTACGAGTTGGCTTTCTGAGAAGAGATGCCAGTGAGATTTTCGGCCAATGTATTCGCATACTCGCGGCACTGGTTTTCAGCAAACTCTGGGTGCCGATTGGCAATACCGGCGGGGCAAATGTAAGTGCACTGAAACCAATGCCAATCCCGGATGATTTGAAGTCATTGCTGGAATAGCTGCAATAGTATTGCAGTGGCTCTGAAAGCTATGATGAAAACACTTTCAACCTGACATTCACAACATGGCCGCGCACGCACACGATCATAATCACGGCTTGGATACGATCAAGCACGAAAAGCCTTTATGGTGGGCATTGGCGCTGACTGCCTCGTTCCTGATTGCCGAAATAGTCGGCGCTTACCTCACCAACAGTCTTGCGTTGTTGTCGGATGCCGCGCATATGGCAACCGATACCCTGGCTTTGGTTATCGCACTCGTCGCAGTGCGTCTTTCACGTCTGCCTTCGGACGCCAAACGCACCTATGGCTATGCACGCTTCGAAGCTTTTGGGGCATTGATTAACGGCACATTATTGTTCGTGGTCGCGGCTTATATTTTGTGGGAAGCCATCGGGCGTTTCGCAACGCCACCTGAAGTGGCGAGTACCGGTATGTTGCTTATCGCCGGCCTTGGTTTGATTGTGAATTTGATTTCCATGCGCTTGCTCAAAGCCGGTAGTGAAGAAAGCTTGAACATGAAAGGCGCATATCTGGAAGTGTGGAGCGACATGCTTGGCTCACTTGCGGTATTGATTGCCGCCGTGATTATTTATTTCACGCAATGGTGGATTCTTGATCCGATTCTTGCCGTGTTGATTGGCCTCTGGGTATTGCCGCGAACCTGGACATTATTACGTGCCAGCATCCACATACTGCTGGAAGGTGTTCCGGACAATATTGCACTCTCGGAAGTCCGTGAATTATTACTGCAAACACCCGGCGTTGAAAGTGTGCACGACTTGCACATCTGGTCGCTGGCAAGCCAATCATCCAGCATGACGGCGCACATCGTCGCCGACGGCGATGTAAATGATTTACAAGTGTTGAGAAAAACCATCGCCGAGCGATTGAAAAACAGCTTCGATATTCACCATCTCACCTTGCAAATGGAAACTTCCCCTTGCGCCGATAAGCATTGCGACAGCGTTGGGCATGAACATGATCATCAGAATCACGAACAGCATTCCTGAAACTGGCTTTCATCATCTTTTCTTCACACGCTTGAACCAAAGATCATTATCGAATAGAAATTGCGAACGACAAGGCATGTCGCGATTATCGTGCTCGTTGCGCTATGCTTATGCTGCATTCAGAAGGCGACCGAATTCGCATGAACCACACGTTCAACATTCAACGACTATTACTAAATGCCATGTTGGTAGTATCGATAGTCACTGCCCTACCAGTCAGTGCTGATGACACACGGTCGACTATTACCAGACATCCACTTGAAATAAGAGCTTTAGTCGACCCGGAAGGAGTACTCAAGGATCTTCCCGCACTGATCGAGCGTGCACACAATAACAAAGAACCACAAGGAAGCGGCGCTGCTTTATCTTGCCCAATCGAATGCATGTCGGGTGATTGCCGACTGGAAATGCCAGACAGCATCAGCTGCAAATGCGCATGGTGCTGCCGCGCTGGCCAGACTGCCCGAGCTGCAAATCCGTGGATTGATTGCACAAAGTCGCGGCAATATCGCCATGCAGGAATTCACCTCGGGCGAAGAAGAATTGGGTGATGCAGAACGCTTGTTGACGCTGAATCCCAATCCCGAATTGAGTGCTGATATTTCTCTTGCTTATTCATCACTGAGTTACAGTCTCGGAAAAAATGCCCTCGCCGCCGAATACGCTGGCAAAGGTCTAAAAGAACTGGGCGATACTGCATCGCTGCCCATCCGTCTTCGCCTGATGCGAAATCAAGCACGGGCATTGTCGCAATTGGACAAGAATTCGCAGGCAGAAAAAATTCTGAGGCAGGCCGTGGAATTGTCCCGGCAACTTGAAGACCCCAAACTGAGTGCCGAGTTGTATGTCGAGATTGCCCGTATTGCCCGTACGAAAGGCGACATCTCCACCCAAAATGAAAGTGGCCAGAAAATTCTCGAGCTGGGCAAACGCTTGAGTAACTCGCAGGTCAACGGGCTCGGCCACGAGGTACTTGGATTGGCTGCACTGAACAACAACGATTATTCCACTGCGGAGATAGAACTTCGCCTTGCACAGCAATCATTCCAGGAACTCAAATTATCGCGTGACGAGCGCCGTGTATTGCGTATGTTGATGCGAAGCATGCTGGGACGGAATAGACCGCGTGAAGAAATGGAACGAAACGATGCGCGATTGATCGAACTGGGCCTGCAACTCGAATCGGATGACCGCAGACTGGCAGCCGATGACTTTGATTCAAGATTAAAATACGCTCAACAGAAATTCGATGTTCACCAACTGGAAGCCACGGCTGCCTTGAATGCAGAACGCGAAGCGGCCGCGACTGCACGCCAACGTTTTACCTCTATCATGGCTGCATTGAGTCTCATCTTGATAATCGTGCTGGGAATTTTTTCCTTCTCGCAACGCCGCTTCAGCCTCCGCCTGAAGGAAGCTTTTGAAAAATCACGTACAGCCGAGCGTGCGTTGTTTCTGAGTGAAAGTCGTATGCGATCAATCACCGACAATATTCCCGCGCTGATTGCCCAATTTGACAAGGACCAGCGTTATTTATTTGCGAATGACTACATCAGTCGTATTTTCGGAATCAAAACCAGTGACATGATCGGCCACACCATGCAGGAGATAAGAGGCGACAAGATTTATGCGGACCTAAAGCCCCACGTTGAAGAGGCTCTAAAAGGCAGCCCGGTAAGCTTTGAAGGTGAAGGTAATGTTGGCGGAAACCAGTATTACTACCAATCCAACTATGTGCCAGACCGCGATTCCGATGGCAATGTGCAAGGTTTTTTCGCTCTTACCTTCGACATTACCCAGCTCAAAACGGCAGAAGCCAAGCTGGAAAAATTGGCGCGTATCGACAGTCTCACAGGTGTTGCAAATCGCCGGCATTTTGAAGAAAGGCTCGGCGCCGCATTGGCGCACAGTCGCCGACAACAGACCGCAATCGCGTTGCTTTATCTCGACATCGATCATTTCAAATCCATCAACGACACCCATGGACACTCGGTCGGCGATGTTGTCATTCAAACCTTCGCCAAGCGTTTGAAAGCCTGCGTCAGAGAAGTCGACCTAGTGGCACGACTGGGCGGCGACGAATTTGTCGTGCTGATTGAAAATGCGCGCGCGGACAGCGGCGAAATCATTGCCAAAAAACTTCTAGGTGTCATGAAACAAGCCATTATCCATGAAGAGCACAGCCTGCAAATCACCACCAGCATCGGTGTTGCCTACTGCACCCGTACCAGCACGGCCGAGGCTTTGCTCAATGTTGCCGATCAGGCGCTTTATGCTGCCAAGGCCGCCGGTCGCAATACCTACCAACTCAAGAGCGATGCATCGTAAGGCCCGTTGTCTTTTTTATTGGTTCGGCTAGACTGGATTTGACTTCAAACGCATAGGATGGGCAATGCCCGACATCTTCGTCAGCTACGCCTCCGCTGATCGCGATGCCGCATTTCGCATCGTCGGGTTTTTGGAAGGCCAAGGCATCCATTGCTGGGTGGCACCCCGCGACGTGGCTCCAGGCGTCGAATATGGCCACGCCATCATCAATGCGATTGAGCAATGCAAGGCATTGGTGCTTGTGTTGTCAGATCAATCAAACGATTCGCAATTCGTTCGCAAGGAAGTCGAACGCGCCGTCAGTAAAACAAAAGTCGTATTGCCGGTGCGTATTCGTGAAGTAACGCCATCCGGTTCGCTTGAGTTTTATATTTCATCGGCACAATGGGTCGATGCCTGGAAAACGCCGATGGAGCAGCATCTGATGCCGCTGGTGGCGGCAATCAAGGCAATGAATTCAGTGGACTCGGCGCCGGTACGTTCGAGCTCCTTGCCTATTGCTCCTGCTGCGACACCGGCACGTTCGCATTCGCCTTTGCTGCTTGGCATCGCCGTCATTGCATTATTGGCCGCTGCGATTACCGGCACTTTGTTGTACACCAGCAAGAACAATACGAGCGTGCAACAAGCATCCGTTGATACCCTGCCGGCATCATCAACGACGAGTGCCGCTACAAACACTGCATCGGATGTACCGAACATGGTGCTGACACCGGATGAAATCGAGCCAGCAGCGTCGGCACCGGCAAGCTCTGCTGCCATTCAAGCTGCCCCCGTATACGCAGCGCCTGTCGCGGCACCTGCACCAACACCCACCGGACCTAAACGCAACGACATCGCGTTCGTGCTTGGCCATTGGTGCCAGCCTTATAACGGCATGACCATTCATTACGAAGTGATCAGCACGGGCAAGGACACCGTATTGACCAGAATCAATCACCCGCAGGCAGCACCCTGGGATGTAGCCTCTCGTGTCGTGGCCACCGGGAACGGTTTTGATTTTTTGCCTCTGGACCCGGCCGCAGACCAGAGTGACCGTTTTCATTTCGACATCATCGACGACAAAATGCTGAAGCTCACCTCGCTCAAAGGTGAAGCGGAAGATGGCTCGATACTCCGCATTCGCTGTGCCGCAGAATAAGCCTGGCAAATGACGGATCCCTCCACCTGGCTCGCGCAAGTCCGTCAGCTCGAAGCACGCGGTGAATTGTTGCTGGCATTCGACACCGCACTTCATGGTCTTGAAGAACATCCCGGTGATTTGCGCTTGAGCCATCGCGCCGTACTTAATCTTGCAAAAGCCGGTGCTACTGCAAACGCGGAAATGGAATTCGAACGGCTGGGCCTGGAACACTCCGATGACGCCGATGTTGCCGCGCTGAAAGCACGCATTGCAAAGGACCATGCACTCGATGCCGTTGGCGAAGTCCGGATAACATTGCTGTCGCATGCTGCCGATCTTTACGAAACACTTTACCGTCGCAGCCATGATTATTATCCCGGCGTCAATGTTGCGAGCCTGCGACTTCTCGCAGGACAAATTCATGCTGCCGAAAACATTGCTCGCGAAGTACTGGCCATTTGCCAGACAAATGGCAGCCATCAGGATGACGATTATTATCTGCCTGCTTCCGAAGCCGAAGCGGCATTGGTGTTGGGAGATGTTCTAACGGCACGCCATGCTCTCGAACGCGCAGCCAGTGCTGGCAGCGATCTTGCGGCACGTGCTGCGACTCGCAGACAACTGCGAATGATTTGCAAGGCGCGTGACATCAGCGATGAGGTACTGGATCCACTCGCATCACCAACGGTCATTAATTACACCGGCCACATGATTGCCGCAGCGGGTTCACAAGGACGTTTTCCGGCCTCCCAGGAAAATGCCGTTGCGAAACAAATTGCCGAACGGCTGGAAAAACATCGTGTCGGTTTCGGCTATGGCCCACTGGCTAGCGGCGGCGATATTTTATTTGCTGAAGCTCTGCTCGCACGTGATGCAGAGCTACATGTTGTACTGCCGTTTGCACGTGACGAATTTATTGAAATTTCCGTTGCGCCGGCTGGGCAAGATTGGGTGGCACGCTTTGAATCCTGCACGCAACGCGCAGCATCCATTACCTACGCTACCGAAGACCGTTATCTCGGTCACGACTGGGTATTTGCCTATGGCTCGTTTGTGGCGATGGGATTGGCGGTTCTGCGTGCGCGTTTTCTCGATGCCGATGTTGTGCAAATGGCGGTCTGGGACGGCATAGAAACGACCGGCATGGCTGGCACTGGTTTTGATGTGCGTACTTGGCGCAATGCCGGTCGCGCGCTCGAAGTCATCACACCGATTCCCGAAGCAAAATCATTCGCTGCCACTATGCCAACCGCTCCGGTTATCGGCGGCCAGCGCGAACTCAAGGCGATGCTGTTTGGTGATGTGCGTGGTTTCAGCAAACTTACCGAATCGCAAATCCCTGCTTTTGTCACCCATCTGCTTGGTGCGATTGGTGAAGTGCTCGCGCGTTACGGCGACCGCGTTCTGTATCGCAATACCTGGGGCGACGGTTTGTTTGTCGTGTTGAACGATGCTCCCGTTGCCGCGCAATGTGCACTCGAACTGCAAGCGGCAATGGCGATGATCGATCTGGAATCGCATGGCCTGCCCGACACATTGGCGCTGCGTCTTGGCGGCCATTTCGGCCCGGTGTTTGAAACGACGGATCCGGTTTTGCATCTGACCAATTATTTTGGCGCGCATGTCAGTCGCACCGCACGCATCGAACCGGTTACGCCACCGGGCGAGGTTTATGTCACAGAACAATTCGCAGCACGATTGGCGTTGGAGCCCAATGCTTACGCCTGCGATTACGTCGGGCAAATACCGGCGGCGAAAAGTTACGGCACCATGCGGATGTATCATCTGCATGCGCCGCGTGGGTATTGACTACAAACTGCAACAAACTGGTG
>JBOHYH010000009.1:0-28025 GCA_050737775.1 Arenimonas sp. | reverse complement strand
CCGCTACTCAGTACCAGCGTGGTATTGCCAGAGGAAGACGATCTGGCCAGCCATGAAATACAAGCTGTTATCGAGCGGTGTTTGCGTTGGGTAGATGTGCTGTTGGATGCAGGGGATTGCGATCCGGGCCCTACCAGCGTGATTGATTGCACTAGCGAAACGCCCGAAATAATAAGACTGGGTTTTCACGAAGTTTCACTTTGAGAACGATTTTAAAAACGATGATCTCGTTTTAACGACAAGCATATTAATGACTAACGACCCCGCGCCGAACGCGACTGAAGAAACCAGCTCGATTTTTCCCGTATTGCCACAACAGCAGGAAATGCCGTTGGCGATGGTGCTGGGACAGCCTGTGTTGCAGATGCCGCAAGACCTGTATATTCCGCCCGATGCGCTTGAGGTCATTCTTGAAGCCTTCGAGGGCCCGCTGGATTTATTGCTGTACCTGATTCGCCGGCAAAACCTGAATATCCTCGATATCCCGGTCGCCGAAATCACTCGCCAATACGTCGAATATATCGGAGTGATGCAGGATTTACGCTTTGACCTTGCCGCCGAATATCTGGTGATGGCCGCCATGCTGGCGGAAATCAAATCGCGTATGTTGCTGCCACGACCACCTTCGGAAGAAGGTCTGGAAGCCGACCCGCGTGCCGAACTGGTGCGTCGTTTGCAGGAATACGAACGCTTCAAGAAAGCGGCCGAAGACATCGACCAACTGGATCGACTGGATCGCGACACCCATGTGGTCAGCGCCCATGTTCCAGAACGTGCCAGCGTAAAAGTCCCGCCGCCGGTTGATTTGCGTGAAATGTTGCTGGCATTGCGTGATGTGATCAAGCGTGCCGAGTTATTCACCCATCATGCGATCAAGCGTGAAGCCCTGTCGGTGCGTCAACGCATGGGTGAAGTGCTGGGCCGATTGAGCGATGGCAAATTTCATGCATTCGAAACCATGTTCACGGTTGAAGAAGGCAAGTTGGGCGTTGTGGTGACCTTCCTTTCGATTCTGGAATTGGCAAAAGAACAATTGCTGGAAATCGTGCAGGAAGCACCGATGGCACCGATTTACGTCAAATCACTGGCTGCCTCCGACCGCGATGCAGCCAATGAACCCGTTATTCCCGAATCGGAGTTTGATGCTCCTTCGGACTCCCCACTTTCCAACCGATAATGACTTTATTCATGGAACATGATTTAGACCAGGATTTAATTCGACGCATTGTCGAAGCAGCCATCATGGCGGCACCGCAACCCCTCAGCATTACGCAAATTTACGCACTTTTCCCCGAAGACGAAGCAGCACCGCCAGTAGGCAGCGTTGAGCGTGCGATCGGTGAACTTCAACAAGCCTGCGATGAGCGTGGTGTGGAGCTGATTGAAGTGGCTTCGGGTTTTCGCTTCCAGGTGAAAAACGAAGTCCACAACTGGGTCGCCCGCTTGTGGACCGAACGCCAAAGCAAATACACCCGTGCAACACTTGAAACACTGGCATTGATCGCCTATCGCCAACCCATTACTCGCGGTGAAATCGAACAAATTCGCGGTGTTGCGGTGAATGCACAAATGGTGAAAGCGCTGGAAGATCGCGAATGGATACGTGTTGTCGGCCACCGCGATGTACCGGGCAAGCCGGCATTATTCGGGACCACCAAAGGCTTTCTGGATTACTTTGGCCTTAAGAGTCTGGATGCTTTGCCACCACTGGCAGAGCTGAAAGAAATTCCGGAGCTGGATCCACAATTGCCTTTTGATCGCGTGCCACAAGTGGCTTCCGCCGCAATGATCAATGCAGAAGAAATTTCGGAAGAAAGTTCCGATGAAGCAACAAACGAAAATGCGGAAGAAAAATCTGCTGAAGATTCAAACGAAAACGAAGAGTTAAAGGCCGTCGAGACGACATCCCTTGATGAAAATGAAACACACAATGAAGAGGCCGACGATATCGCCGAGCCGGAGTATAAAAATGAGTAAGGAAACCAGCGATAACAATCGCAAAACGCTCTCGCTAAAACGTGAAGGCGAGGAAACCGCTCCGAAAGCAGAAGAGCGTTTACATAAAGTATTGGCGCAAGCGGGATTAGGTTCCCGCAGAGCGCTGGAAGAACGCATTGCCCAGGGCGTCGTCAAGGTCAATGGCGAAGTCGCCCAGGTTGGACAATCGGTTCATAGCGGCGACCGCATTGAACTGGACGGAAAAACTTTCGTCGCCACCGCTCTGACCGAACCAGCTAGCGTGTTGATTTACAACAAGCCCGAAGGCCAAGTCACCACAAATGAAGATCCCGAAGGTCGCCCCACCGTATTTGAATCGCTGCCTCGTCTGAAAGGCGCGCGCTGGATTGCCGTGGGTCGTCTGGATATCAACACCACCGGTTTGTTGTTGCTGACCACCGATGGCGAATTGGCAAATGCATTGATGCATCCGTCGAATGCGATCGAGCGCGAATACGTCGTTCGCATTCAAGGCGAAGTGCCTGACAATATCGTTGATCGATTGGCACGTGGCGTGGGATTGGATGATGGCCCGGCCAAGTTCGACCAAATATCGCGCATCGGCTCCAGTGATTCACATGCCTGGTTTCAGGTCGTGTTGAATGAAGGTCGCAATCGCGAAGTTCGCCGCTTGTGGGAATCACAAGGCTTTCAAGTCAGCCGTCTGAAACGCGTGCGCTACGGCAATATCACGCTGCCCCGCCTGTTGAAACGCGGCAATTGCAGCGAGCTGGATCAAAAAGCCGTTGAAGCATTGCGTGCAGAATTCAAGCTGGAACAAAATGCGCCGGTGCTGACTTTGCAATCGGTAATCGGACAGCGCAAATCACGTCCGACTGAAATTCGCGTAGGCAAAGACCGCCTGCAAAATAATTACGTCAACGGTGCAGTGAATGACGAAGCACGCGAACTGCGTCGTTTCGATCATGTTCGCGAAGACCGCCCGCGTGGCGGCCGTGGCCGTCCCGGCGCTGGTGCTGGCCGTCCGAAACCAGGTGGTTTCAAGCCGAAAGGCAAACCGTTCAGCGGTCCGATGGGTGCCGATGCAGCGCATCCAGGTACTCGTACGCCGCGTGGCAATGCTCGCCCGGCTTTCGGTGAAAAGCGCCCCTACAATGCTGGACCACGCGATGATAATTTCGGCAACCGCGCCGAGGGTCCTCGTGCGCCACGTCCTGCCGGAGATCGTCCGCAAGGTGATCGTCCGCCATTTCAAAATCGTGGTCCGCGTCCGCAAGGTGATCGCCCACAGGGGGATCGGCCCCAAGGTGATCGTCCGCCATTTCAAAATCGTGGACCACGTCCGCAGGGAGATCGCCCACAAGGCGACCGCCCTCCGTATCAGAACCGTGGACCACGTCCACCACGCAGCCCCGATAGTAATCCTGCCGAATTCCGCAGCTGGTATGTGCCCGATGGCGTCGATACCGGCTCACGTGTAGCCCCGCCACGCGGTCCAAACCCGCAAGGCGAACGTCCGTACCAGAATCGCAGTCCGCGCCCTCAAGGCGATCGTCCACAAGGTGATCGTCCGCCCTATCAAAACCGTGGCCCGCGTCCACAGGGCGACCGCCCGCAAGGTGACCGTCCGCCCTACCAAAATCGCGGTCCGCGCCCGCAGGGTGATCGCCCACAAGGTGATCGTCCCCCGTTCCAGAATCGTGGTCCACGCCCGCAGGGTGATCGTCCGCAAGGTGACCGTCCTCCTTCCCAAAATCGTGGCCCTCGCCCGCAGGGTGATCGTCCAAACCAGAACCGTGGTCCGCGCCCGCAAGGTGATCGTCCGCAGGGTGGCCCTCGCCCGCCGTTTCGTAAACGGCCAGAAGGTTTGCCATCAGACGATTGATGCAATCAAGCATTGATATCATGCGATAAACCAAACAAACTCACGGCTTAAATGCCGTGAGTTTTTTTATACATGACTGATTTTCAAAACGCGTGTCTTGCTAGGGAATGGTTTTATCCATTCGTACTGCCCAATGGAGAAATAGTCCCGAGCACGCATCAACATAAACTTGATTTGATTCACGATACACGCACTCGGATGATGAATGATTTTATTCATCGGCATTTTGCATCGTCCAGCGATGAAAAACTTGAAGCCCTTGACTTAGCCTGCCATCAAGGCTGGTTTAGCTCACAGCTTGTCAAAGCAGGCTTCGCCAAGGTGTTGGCAACCGACGCCCGTGAAAACCATATCGCCGATGCCCAACTGATTTTCAATGCGCTGGGTCAATCGGGGAAAATACGAACACTTCAATCGGATGTGCATTCACTTGATACGTCGGCTCTCGGAAAATTTGATTTGGTCCTTTGCTTTGGACTTATCTACCACCTTGAAAATCCGATCGGTGCTCTGCGCAAAACATTCGAGCTTTGCAAAAATGTCTGCTTGATTGAAACCCAAATCACCCCCGGGCAGACGGGTGTTGTCGATTATGGAAGTTACCGCTTCGTCAAAAAAATTGAAGCCAGTTTCGTCGTCATTGACGAAACCCACGAAACTCATGGCTCGGAAGCATCGACCCAGGGTATTTGCCTGATTCCGAACCTAGAAGGCCTGATCTGGATTCTGAAAAAAATCGGTTTTTCCCGTATCGAGGTATTACCGGTTCCTGCCGACGGCTACGAGCAACTGGTTTACGGCAAGCGTGCCATGCTGGCAGCCTACGTCTAGCTCTCGGGTTAGCCAGCATCTCTAATAAAGCTGGAGCACACGCTCTAGAAAAAAAATGGATGGTACACGTGTACTTAAGCACGGAGCAACCAATGAAACTCGCACATCGTTTAATATTTTCATCACTATTGCTCACTGCTTTGTCATGCAGTGCTGAAGAATTCACCATTTCCAATGGCGACAACAACGGATTATTGAAGGCCATCACATTAGCCAATCAAAGCCCTGAAGCAGATACCATCACACTGGCCAAGCACGGTCTTTATGCGATCAGCAAACCTTCCGGCGCAAGTCTGCTACCCAGCATTGAAAATTCACTTGTGATCAATGGAAATGGCGCAGAAATTCGACGCTATACCAAAGCATCGGTCACTATTCTAACGACAGAAAAAAACAGTCATGTGGTAATTCGCAACCTGATTCTTGCCGAAGGCAGCGAAGGCGCACTGATCAACCGCGGCGATTTATTACTGGACCGTGTAAAGATTGTCGATACCGATTCCGGAAATGGCCAGGCCATCATTACGAATTTTGGACGCCTCAGTCTGAGCAATTCGGAACTGGCCTACAATCAAATGCCGGTTCAAGCCCATGATGCAGGCGTGATCATCAACCATGGCGAACTCAGCCTGTCATTCTCGAAAATTCACAGCAATACTATTCGCCAGAATAAGAATCCACTCGTATTTGCAATGGGTGCATTAAATTTCGGCAACATCAAAATCAATGATTTCAATATCGATGCCAATGATATCGATCCGACGCTTAGTCCATCGCAACTTGCCGGCATTATCAATATAGGCAAGGCCAGGGTTTACGGACGATTTCCGCAAAATCAAATCATCCAGAAATCAACTTCAAGTCTGGGTATTATCGCCAACAATTGATGTGCGGAATTCACTGCAAATAAAAAGGCCGCTTTCGCGGCCTTTTTATTTCATCCACTAAGCTTCAATCGATATCCAGCGAATCAGAAGTCTTCTTTCTGCGACGCTTGTCTTGTTGTTCGAATCCGGCTTCACAGCCATCTTTTAGCACCATGACGCATTCCAGATAATCGCTAACCAGGACAATGGCGGCACGAACCGCCTTGCCTGCAGGCTTGTTTTCCTCGTTTTCAAAACCACCACTGGCGCCGAATTTTGAAAAACCGACCTTACTGCCGCCGCTCTTGGAATTACCTTCAATCGTTCGAACAAAAGCAATCTCGCCGGAAGTAGTATCAACAACCCGAATATCGACTGCGACATAGGCTTGCGCCGATTTACCACCCACCGAAATCCCACCGAAACTCAAGCCCGAACCACTGGATTTTGCTTGCTCTTCGTATGAAGAGACGGTGCCCATCACCAGATACTGGGCTCCGAACAGCTTGCCCATTTGTGCCGCATTGCTTAACTTCGCGCGCCCCGAAGCCATCAGGTTTTGCTCTTGAATAATGGCGTCCATTTTTTGCCGCTCTACGACACGAAATTCATTCGTGGCCGCCAATTCATTGCTCAATAGTCCGGCGAGATCTTTACCAACGCTGCTACTCCACCAGCTGGCGTTGGTTTCATTTTTGAACTCGGCTACGGCAATGACCGGCTTTTGCGGGCCCACGGGCTGAGGGATTACAGGCGTTTTCTGCTTGGCGGCCAAACCACTGCCGGAAGCACAAGCAAGAACTGAAAATAGAGCCACGTTTTTGATATTCATGATTATTTTACTCATTTTTTGCCGAACACGGTCTGACTAAATTAACGTATAAACACAATGTTATAGGACATTTAGCTCGAACGTACAACGACTCTGTTTCGACCGGAATTTTTAGCTTCATACAGCGCCCGATCAGCATCCGCAATCAGCCTTTCGAGGCTAACGGCAGTCGCGCAGTCGCTGACACCAATGCTCATGGTAATTTTCAGTGAAGAATATGCCGCACCGAAGTCCAAGGCGGCGATATCACGGCACAAACGGTCGCAAATTTCAGCCGTTGCCTGTGCCGACATTCCCGGAAAAATCAGTACAAACTCGTCGCCACCGATTCGTGCCACCAGATCGCGACCACGCGTAGCTTGCTTCAGTTTCAAGGCCACTTGCCGAATGACATCATCGCCTGCATGGTGCCCCAAATTATCATTAATTGCCTTGAACAAATCGATGTCCGCCACGGCCACGCTGATCGGCCTTCCTTCGCTCCGGGTTTGTTCGAACAGTCGCTGATAACCCATTTCAAGACTTCGACGATTGGCCAGACCAGTTAATGCATCTTCACTGGCAAGCTTTGCCAATCCATCGGTTTGTTTTTGCAGTACGCCAAGCAAGTCCTCCCGCTCCTGACTGATTTTTTCCAGATTATTGGCGTAATTCTGGATTTCGGCAGTTCGTTCAGTCACTATTTTTTCCAAGCCTTTTTCGCGCAGGCGCGCGTTGTTTACCGCGTACCGATACGCTGCCAGAATTCCGATCGCGAACAGCGCAACCAGCACGAACCAAAAACCAAATCGCTGCCAAAGGTAGGGCCTTACTACAAAGGGATACTGAACCACCTTGCCCGACCATCGGCCGAAACCATCGTCTGCCTCGATATTCAAGGTATATCTGGCAGGTGCCAGATTGGTGTAGGAGACCCGATTCAAAGTACTCGCTGTTTGCCATACATCATCAAATCCGTCCAGGCGAACACGATATAACACCTGCTCAGGGGCAATAAAAGTCGGGGCAGCAAACGCGAAATCAATTCTTCTAACACCGGGCCCGAAGATTGATTGATTCGCATCGGACAACGGAATGCCATCAATGGAAATTGATTCAATCAATGTGTGTGGCTTCGAAATAAACTGTTCCTGTTTTTTCAAATCCATCAACGCAAGGCCGCTGGCAGTAGAAAACCACAGATAGCCGGAATCAAGCATCATGACGGGATTGCCGCCACCGTTGCATTGCAATCGTGCAAGCGGCCCCTGCTGCTGATCCAGGCCACTGATTGAAAGTTCTTTTTCGGTTCCCAGCGCAATTCCGTCAAGCTGCCTGCGGTCCAGTCGAACAACGCCTTTATTGGTACAAATCCAGATGTTTTCGTCCTGTCCGATGACGCCCAAGACAGGCACGTTCGGAATGCCTCTCGACAAGCCAATCGAGGTTACTTGGTCATTCTGGATTCGATACAGGCCATTATCAGCTGCTGCCCATAAAACACCGCGTTCATCCTCGTGGAACCCGAAGGCATATTGCAAACTGACATCGGGTTTTTTCCAGGGTTTCAGCTGATTTTTTTCAATGTAGTAAATTCCTGAAGTAGAGCCAATCCACAGTCTTTTTCTTGAATCCAGAAACAGGGCACGAACGTCAAGATTGCTGCCAAAAACCTGTTTCACGTATTCGTTTTCTATCAATGCAACACCGCCACCTGATCGCGCGCCCAGGCCAGCCCAAATGCGGTCACCATCCGAAACCAGTACGCGCACCTGATTCGATGGCAAACCCTGTGTCTGTGCTATTTGTCGAAACTTGCCTGACTGGAAAATACTGATACCGGCATCTGCGGTACCAATCCAGAGTTCATCGGGCTTTCTTTCCATCAATGAATAAATACTGTCACTGAACAAACCTTGTGCCCGACCCCACTTTTGAATTTCATCGTCTTTGATTCGGTTAAGACCGAAGCTGGTGCCCACCCAGGTGCTGCCATCACCCCCTCGAATTACGGCACGGACATAATCATCGCTTAAACCGTTATGACGCGCATAACGGGTAATCTGCCCGGTTCTGATCCTGGTAACGCCAAGATTCGTGCCTATCCACAGACTTTTCTCCTGATCCAGAAAAAGTGTGGCAATGCGATTATTTACCAGTCCGTTCTTTGTATCGAAATGTTCAAGGCGCCCACTACACAGGCAAAACAAGCCTTCACTTTGCGTGCCAAACATGATTCGATCGGCACTTTCAACGGCAATGGATTCAACCGGATGTTCGCTTCCCAGCCCCTCACCACCGACAACCGGAATGAAACTATCATTTTGTTGCTGGAATAAACCACGATCAGTGACAACCAGCAGATTGCCATCGACATTTTTAGCAAGTGCGCTTACCGATTTTATCGGCTGCGAAAATCCCTGGGCCAACTCAAAATGATCGCCAACAAGCTTGGCCAATCCAACCCGGGTGGCTAGCCAGATGTTGCCGTAAGAATCCTGTTCAAAACCAAGCGCACTATTCATCGCATCGGGCAAGTTCAACGGAAATTTCTTCAAACTTCCGTCAGGTTGAAGCAACATGATGGTTTGTGATGCTGCCGCAACCCAGATTCTTTGTTTGCTATCTTCGAACAAGGCCGTAATTTGCGCTTGCCCTGGCGCATTTTCATAGGGTATGGCGGCCCATTGACCATTCTGGTAACTATATAAACCATCACGCGCGGAACCTACCCACAAACGCCCATCCTTGGCAGCCAGTAAGACTCTGATTCCGTTGTCCGACAAGCCGGGAATGACACTGCGATCGAAGACTTTCCATTCACGTCCGTTGAATCGTGCCAAGCCTTCCCATGTCGCGACCCAGATATAACCATCGGAAGTTTGTGTAATCGATTGGGCGGTATTGTGCGGAAGGCCATTGGTACTGTCCCAGACACGGGTTGATCTGAGATAGATTGGCAAATCATCGGCCCAGGCAATCTGGCTCGAGAGTGTCAGCAGAATGATGCAAACTGTACGAATCAGCGACAAACACTACTCCAGGAATTGATCGAAAGGCTCAACTGAATAATTCGAATTTATCTGCATCCAGATAGGCTGGAAACCGATCACGATAAGCCTGCAAATCATTGGCTGACAACCTACAGCATAGAACTTCATCCTGACTTGTGCCAGCAACAATGGCCTGCCCCATATAATCCAACGCAACACTGTCGCCCGCATAATCTATCGAATTGCCATCGGCACCGACCCGGTTCACACCTGCAACATAGGCCAGGTTTTCAATCGCACGTGCAGGCAACAAGTTGTTCCAGGCATGTCTGCGTGCCGCCGGCCAATTGGCCACATACAGAAGAAGGTCATAATCAAAACGATTTTCTGTTTCTCGCGAAAAGCAATTTCTCGAATACACCGGAAACCGCAAGTCGTAGCAAACCAGCGGGCAAATTCGCCAACCTTTGTACTCGATGGTTAATCGTTTATCACCGGAGGCATAACGCTGGTGCTCATTGGCCATGCGAAACAAATGACGCTTGTCGTAATACTGAAAGTGCCCATCTGGTCGGGCCCAGATCAGGCGATTGAATACCTGGGAGCCTTCACGTATTTGTACACTGCCAGTGAGAACCGCATTATGGTCACAGGCTTTTTCAAGCATCCAGGTAAGAGTCGGCCCCTGCATGGTTTCGGCATCGGCAATGGCATCGTTGCTGAAGCCTGATGTAAATGTCTCGGGTAGAATAAAAATATCGGTTTTGTGCGTTTCGCGCTTCAGCAATTCGCCGTAATAGTCGCGATTGGCTTGCGGATCATGCCAGCGGGTATTGCCCTGTATCAGGCTGATGTTCAGATTTTCTTCCATTAAACTTTCACCAGACGTTCAATCGCAGCATCAAGCGTATCGGAATTTTTTGCGAAGCACAGACGAACCAGTCGCTGACCCTCTGGCGGCTTTTCGTAGAATGGTGATAACGGAATTGCGGTAACGCCCTTGTCGATTGTCAGCCATCGGCAAAATTCAAGATCGGGCAAATCACTGATCTCGGAATAATCCACCAGCTGAAAATAACCGCCGGGTACTGCGAGCGGCTGAAACCGTGTGCCAAGCAATTGGGTTTTAAAAGCATCACGCTTGGCTTGATAAAACTCGCCTAATTGCTCGTAGTGCTCGGGTTCTTGCTGAATCATTTCGGCAAACGCCCACTGTGCGGGGGCAAAAGTGCAAAAGGTATTGTATTGATGCACCTTGCGAAACTCTTTCGTCAATGCCGGAGGTGCAATGCAGTAACCGATTTTCCAGCCGGTACAATGATAGGTTTTGCCAAAACTCGAAATAACGAAGCTGCGTACAGCCAATTCGGGATATCGCAAAACACTTTCGTGTTGCCGACCATCAAAAATAATATGCTCGTAAACCTCATCGGACAAAATCAGAATTTCGGTGTCACGCACTATCTCGGACAATGCTTTCATGTCATCCGATGTCAGCATGGCACCCGAAGGATTATGTGGCGTATTGATAAAAATCATGCGGGTGCGTGCACTTATGGAAGCCTTCACCTTGTTCCAGTCCACCGCAAAGGAACCTGGTTCCAGTGCAACATGCACTGCTTTAGCACCGGCAAGATCGATGGCCGGTTCGTAGCAGTCATAGCAGGGGTCCAGCACAATAACTTCGTCACCGGCCTGAACGACTGCAAGTACAGCATCGAAAATGGCTTCGCTGGCACCACTGGTGACCGTTATTTCCGAATCAACATTGACCTGCATGCCGTAACAACGAAATGTTTTATCGGCAATTGCCTGCCTCAGCGCCGGAATGCCATGCATGGGCGCGTATTGGTTTTTACCTTGCTGCATGGCTTTCGCCAATTCATTGACCAAACGTGCCGGCACATCAAAGTCGGGAAAGCCCTGCCCCAGATTCACCGCCTTATGCTCCATCGCCAATTGCGACATGACAGTGAAAATTGTGGTTTCAACTTTAGGTAACTTGGTATTTAGGTTCATGGTTCTGGAATAAGTGGGTTATCCCGCATTATGCGGATTTGTCAGTTGCAGTAAAGAAAAAGGCGCGAACCTTTCGATTCGCGCCCGTGTTTTCACATCTGTAAATCAATTACGGCGTACAACCCTGAACACCACCGAGTGGCGTCACGTTCGAACTGACATTCCACGTGCCTGGTACACCATTAATGAAAGTACCATTTACACCTATCGTGGAAATCGTATTGGCACCATAGGTACGTGTCGTACTGCCTATTGTGGTTTTAACCGGTGTCGCGGCAGTACAGAGCGGGCAGAAGCCGGCAAGCTGTTTCACATCAATCGTGGTGCCTGCAGCGTTGAATGCACCACCACGTTCGGACAGCAGGAATCTTGGTACGCCATTTCCGTCATAGACGAAGCTGGCAATGAACTCGTAGTTCGGATTCACCTGCACACTGTAACCGTAGCCTGGTTGTGAAGCATTGAACCAGTGAGCACTAACATCGAGATTGTTGCCACTCACACTCGGGCAACCTGTCAGGAAAGCCTGCATAGGTTCCGAACCCGTCTGACCATCCATGTTGTATTGGAAGTTGAAAGTATTGGCCGATGTGATCGTGATGATGGCCTTGCCGATCGGAGTCAGGAAATTACTTGTGCCATTCCATGCAGAGCGGGACAGATTGCCGGACCATTCATTGTTTGCACCCGGCTGTACACCTTGCATGTAGTACCAGGTTGGCGTGCCATCCTCAAGATAGGTATACCAAATCACGGCCAATTGAGCACCGGACGGGTACACAAACAAACCATGGCCGCTGCGGTTGGAGTTGAAATAAGAGCCTGCCTTGAGTGTAGGAGCGGCATTTGAAGTATTGATAACGGCATTGACGCTGACAGTCGCAGCGGAAGCTCCCGTATTGTTCGGCTTCACATACCAGCGACCAGGCTGCAAATTGGCACCGGTCAACGTAATGGTCTGATTTGCACCCGCAACGCTTGAGCTAAATCCGTTTGCGACTGGAGCTGCTTCAATTATCGACGAGGTCAAGTTCGGGCTCGCAAGTCGCGCAAGACCCAAACTTACACTGCCGCTTGCACCGGTGCTTGTGAACGTCACCGAAGTGGCATTTGCCGGAACATCGAAATAAAGCTTGTTATGGGTAGAGCCGGCAGGCAATGTCACAGAACGCGCCGCATTGTTCGATAGAGCGTACGGTTCGAAGCTTGTTCCAGTACGAGTCAATTCCACCGGAATCTCGATCGCATTACTTCCAGCCGTTGCTTGTACGAGCAAGTATCCAACACGCGACTGACCGGCAATAAAGCTAGGGTCGTCCCATGAAATTCTGGACTTGAAACTTGTGCCAGTGGCCAATTTACCCGGACCGGTAGCCGTCAAACTACGAGTTGTGCCCGCTTGAATCGGAGCCTGGAACGACTCGACCCGAATGAGATCGGAGCTGCCAGGTGTCGCGCTCTTGAAGTTCTGGACCAGTATCCAATAGGTAGCTGCACTGTCGCCGGTAGTGACATTGAATTCACAGGTTTCATTTGCGTCTACGCCGGCAGATTGGCATAGCTGATCTGCTTCTGCAGGAGTAGTACCAAGACCCACGTACAAATCGAGATCCTGTGAGGCTGCAGACGATGTTTTTACTCGTACTTTGTATGTTACCGGTCCGCCGACAGGGCTGGCTGGAATAACAAATGTATCTGTGTGAATACCGGTGGTAAATGTGTCGTATACGTTGCCCGTAGTTGGATCTTGTTGTAGTGAAGGCGTGCTCACTTTTGGCGTTACCAGATCCGCAGCGACAAAATGCGCATTTGGCAAAGCGGCCAAACCACTAAAGGTGTAATCAAAGAAGCCTCTTTCGGTTGTTACTGTTTGAACAATCGAGACAGGAGCAGCACCTGGGCTGGAGAAGATAGCAACCGGCAACGTTAAATTCGGGCGTCCGTTACCAGTGGTGTTTTGCAAGGTAACCGAACCATAAACCCATTTACCCAAGAGGTTAGGAGCACCCGTCAAATTGAAGGAAAAGTTGACCGCTTGTGATTGTCCATTCGTAAAACTCAGACTAGCTGCGCTTGGAGTCATCGTCACGCCTGCTGGCAGGCTGCTTACGATTGTGTAATTGCCACCACCGACCATATCGGTAAAAGTACGTGGCAGTACGCAGGATTCAAAACAACTGCTATTACCGAGCGTAGGCAAATTTAAAGTGTTTGCCGTCGCTGCGGTGGTCGCTTTGAATTGTGCATCGCTCACTGGCAAATACAATCCGGCTCGAACCGCCTTGGAAACATCGGTTTGACCAGCACCAATTTCATGCGGAGTTCCAGCCACGCCGTTTACCGTTACCGAAGAACGGGCGGTCAAGACAAGGGCAGAAATGATCTGGCTAGGAGTCCATGTGGGATTGACGGCTTTTACCAAAGCGGCTGCGCCACTCACATGTGGCGTTGCCATGGATGTACCGCTGAGCGAAGCGCCACAATTGGCGGTCGTTGTACTGTTCGCAATACATGCTGCACCACTGGCTAAACCGGCTGCATAGATATCGACGCCGGGTGCTGCTATGTCAGGCTTGATAACGCCTGTCGGTATTACCGGGCCACGACCACTGAACGAAGCGAGCTTATCGCCTGCGCTTGCCTGTGTACTCCAGTTGGCTTCCTGAATTTGTCCCGTATGCCCAGCACCTGAATTCAACCACGTCAGGAAGGACTGTCCATCGGCATAGCTCAGATGAACGGTAGGCACATTGTAATCACCCGAAACTATGCTATCGCCCTCGGATTGCTGGTTATACAAAACCATGCCAACGCCACCGGCGAGTTGAACATTTTTGGATTTGGCGACACGCGCATAAAATCCGCGTTCGCATGCCACTAGACGATTTGCGAAAAAGGTACCGGCCGTCCATGTTCCAGGCTTGCTGATACCTGTCGCGCTGTTGTCAGGATCGGAACCAGTAGCGCACAAGGGAAACGCAGGGTCTTTTGCCAATAAAGTGGCGCCAAGTGTGCCCGTGTTACTGCCTGCGCCAAAAAGTGTGCCGCCACCAGGAAGCGGAAGGTTACCGCCCGTCAAAACCAGTGGTCTGACCAAAGCGCGGTCATGCGATGTTGCAGCAACAGATAAAACCCAGGGTGAATTCGAAGGATTGCTCAAAGTACCAGGACTTGGGCCGTCATTACCTGCGGCGACAGAAGAAACGATACCGGCATTTCGTGCAGCGAGAAAAGCTTCTGCATCATCATCAATGGCACCACCGATTGCCAAGTATGGATCTGTCGGGCCTCCGCCAATCGAATAACTGATGACGTCTACACCGTCCAAAATCGCCTGATTGATCGAAGCAATGGTTCTGGCTGAAGTACAACCTGAGGAATCACACGCCTTATAGGCAATGATGTTGGCTCTTGGCGCAACACCGGAAATGGTAGGAACGTAGGGAGTAGCGCCACCAGGGATCGTGATTTTGATGGGGTTGCCGGAAGTGGTACTCGCAGTATGCGTACCATGACCATCGGTATCGGCAGCATCACCTGTCGTACCGCTACCACCCGCAACATAATCCCACAAGCCGATCAGCTTGTTATTACATTTGGTGGATTGTCCCGAGACGGCACAACGCCCGACAAACGCACCTTTCGGGTTTGTGATAGTGAAGGTTTCGCCATAGGTGACACCAGCGGTACCCGATGCGGAAAATGAAGGATGCGTACGATTAATACCAGTATCGATTACGCCGATAATTCTGCCTGCACCTTTGTTGCCAACGATACTGGGGGTACCGCCGCCAGCCCAAACTTGATCAGCCTTGATCCAGGTCGGTCCACGGTCGGTCATCAAACGGCGAATGACTTCCTGCTGGACACGTTTCACACCAGGAATAGTACGAACTTGAGCGGCTTCAGCCTCAGTCATTTCGGCGGCAAAACCATGCGTTGCAACATCGTAAACAAAGGTCGGCGACAAGGTGCGTCCCAATTTGCTTGATGCCAACTCAAGCCGATGCTTGCGTTCCTTGGCGAGATATTTACGATAATTCTGGGAAGCCGCAGAGTTGATATTGAACTTCAACTCTCCCGTTACGCTTGGGCTGGTTGCCGACATTTTTGGCATCGATGATTTCTTGCCATCGGAACCACGGAAGCTTGCGAGCGGCGCTTCTTCAAAAGTAACAATATAGGTCTTGATGCTCGAACTCTTAACAGCTTCCACTCGAGAGGCTGCATTCGCCGCATCATTCGCGGGAAGGCTCAAACCCAATCCAATTGCTATCGCTAAAACTAAGGGAGACGCACGCATATTTGCTGTCCTGTGGCTGGTAAAATGTGAGTTAGCTCTCGATTCTACAATTAATTGCTGTAAACAAGAAGTTCCTACAATTTAGATAGGTGATGAGCTTAAAAACGTGAACAAGTTCACATAAGCTGGTTTCCAATGTTTGAATCTCCAAACCTTAGCGTATCGAACGCTTCAAAGTTCAATGCGTGGACTGGCATTGCGATAAAAGTTAATATTTATATATAAATGAATGATTTTCCTGCCAATTCAGTAGTTCTGGAAGTAAAAGACCTGAGCTATTCCAGAAATGAAGAGAAAATCTTCGGCCCCATCAACTTCAAGCTCGCCTCCGGCAATGCATTGCTCGTCACTGGTGACAACGGTTCCGGCAAAACGACACTTTTACGAGTGTTAAGTGGCTTACTTAAGCCCCAGACAGGCAAAGTTGTCGTCAGCAATGCTTCAACGAATCACTCTGATTTGTCTCACTCTTGCGCTTACCTGGCCCATAAGCCAGGACACAAAGCGGATTTGAGCTGTCTTGAGAACCTGGAATACCTACAGGCCATTTTTCACACAGCCAAACCAGAACTCATGGAGGCTGCATTGAGCAAAGTGGGACTTGCAGGCTACGAAGACACCCAAAGCAAGAAACTCTCTGCTGGGCAAAATAAGCGTCTGGGTCTGGCACGGTTACTGCTTTGCCACAGTCCATGCTGGCTATTGGATGAGCCTTACGCCAATCTCGACTTGCAAGGCATAGTGCTGGTAAATCAATTGATTACCGAACACATTGAACAAGGCGGCGCAGTTTTGTTAACAACTCACGGGGCTTACGCAGCCCCGGCGGTTCCTTGCCAAAGTTTGATATTGGTAAATGGAGCAAGCCGCCAGTGAGTGTGAATCAAGCCATCTGGCCATTATTTGCGGCCCAATGCCGTCGCGACTTGAGACTTGCACTGCGCCAGCGAGGTGACGTGGCACAGCCGATTCTATTTGCGGTCATGGTCATCACCTTGTTCACCTTGGCAACAAGTGCCGAGCCAAAGAAACTGGCCGAACTCGCGCCGGGAATTATCTGGGTAGCGATTTTATTGTCGAGTCTCTTATCACTCGATTCGATTTATCGGAGTGATTTTGACGACGGTAGTCTGGAACAAATGCTTATGTCGCCTGCTCCGCTTGCCGTGTTGCTAGGTGCCAGAATACTGGTGCACTGGATAAGTGCCGTATTACCTCTGGTCATCTTGACGCCTGCGTTTGCGCAAATGTTATTTCTGCCTACGGAGTTGTTAACGCCGCTAATGATTTCACTGCTTGTTGGCACGCCGCTTATCAGTTTGATCGGCGCCGTAATAGCAGCCTTGACGGTAGGAATACGTCACTCTGGTATGCTACTGGCATTGTTGGCACTCCCACTTTACGTACCCGTGCTGGTGTTTGGCGCGGGCTCTGTTGTGGCTGCATCCCAAGGCTTGGCTTGGCTAGGCGCGATTAGCCTGCTGGGTGCTGGCCTGGTTATTGCCATTGTACTTGCTCCTATTTCAGCGGCTGCGGCCATAAAAATTTCCCTGACTTGAAATGAAAGCTTTAATACTTTGGTTTAATACAACCGGATCCCCCCCGAACTTCGAGCGCTTTGCAGCACGCTGGATACCGATCTGGTTCACGCTGGCTTTTTTGTGTCTGCTAATTGGAAGTATCGGCGGATTATTTCTGGTACCGGCAGATTCCAAACAAGGGGAAATTTTCCGGATTATATATATCCATGTACCGGCTGCATGGATGAGTTTATTCGTGTTTATTGCAATGGCGGTCCAGGCATTCATTGCCTTGGTATGGCGAATTAAAATCAGCGAATTACTCACGATTGCATCTGCACATATCGGTTTGATATTTACCGTCATCACACTGATCACAGGCTCGATCTGGGGCAAGCCTACCTGGGGAACCTGGTGGACCTGGGATCCGCGACTGACTTCGGAATTGGTTTTGTTGTTTATTTATCTTGGCATTATCGGTCTATACAACGCAATCGAAGACCGGCGCTCGGCAGCAAGAGCCGCTGCGTTCCTGGTATTGATCGGCATCATCAATGTGCCCATCGTGCATTTTTCGGTAAGCTGGTGGAATACCCTGCATCAAGGCGAAACCATACGTCTTGTAGGCGAATCGAAAATGGCCACAGAACTGATGTGGCCACTAGTCGTGATGACGCTGGCAACCAAATTCTGGTTTCTGGGTTCGGTCCTTAAACGCACACGCGCCATGAATCTGGAACATGAAGCCGGCAAGGATTGGGCAAGGGAACTGGCAGGAGCCGATCAATGACCCATCTTCATATGGAATTCGTAATATCTGCCTATTTGATTTTCGCCCTGGCCTTGCTATGGGATTTTCTTGCGCCGCACTTCAGCTATAAAAAAACATTACGCAATATTCGCTTGCGCGCACGTCGCAATAAAGCAAACTCCCGAGATCTGGCTCAATGAATCCCACCCGAATTCGCCGCATTTGGTTAATCGTTCTGCTGCTGGTGGCTGCCGCCATTGCCGGCTCGCTGATAACTTTTGCCATGCAGGAAAACATGACGTATTTGTTTACACCAACGCAGGTAAAGAACAAGGAAGCACCGGACAATGCAGTATTCCGTCTTGGCGGTGTCGTTTGCGAAGGCAGTGTTAAACGTACCGAAGGCAGCCTCGCCGTCTCCTTCTCGGTGACTGACCGCGTCAATCAGGTCATTGTCGAACACGAGGGCATATTGCCGGATATGTTCAAGGAAGGCACCAGCATTATCGCTACCGGAAAAATGCAGGGCGTCCGCTTTACTGCCAGCGAAGTACTGGCAAAGCATGATGAAACCTATACACCGAAAGAAATGCAGGACGCGATGAAAAAAGCCAAGGAACAAAAAACCAAATCTTGCGGAAAAATCTGATGATTCCGGAAATTGGCCAAATCAGTTTAATACTCTCCTTACTCATCGCACTTCTGTTGTCATGCCTGCCCTTATGGGGCGCACACAGAAACAATGCCGCCCTGATGCAGACTGCACGCCCATTGGTGCACGCACAATTATTGTTCATCGTTTTCGCGTTTGTTCTTCTGACCTACAGTTTTACCGTGCATGATTTTTCTGTCGGCTACGTTCAAAGAAATTCGAATACCTTACTGCCTTTTATCTACCAGCTTTCCGCGGTATGGGGCGCACATGAAGGCTCGCTGTTGTTGTGGATCATGATCCTTTGCATCTGGACGAGCGCTGTCGCCATTTTCTCCAAGCAATTGCCCGACAAAGTAATTGCCCGGGTTTTAGCGGTGATGGGAATGATCAGCGTAGGCTTTATTTCCTTCACCTTGTTTACCTCCGATCCGTTTACACGTGTATTTCCGGTCCAGCCTGAAGGCGTGGATTTAAATCCACTACTACAAGATCCCGGTCTGATTTTTCATCCGCCACTGCTTTACATCGGTTATGTTGGTTTTGCCGTTGCATTTGCTTTCGCCATCGCGGCATTGATTGACGGCAAACTCGATGCACAATGGATTCGCTGGTCGCGCCCATGGACCAATATTGCGTGGGCATTTTTAACACTCGGGATTGCACTGGGAAGCTTCTGGGCTTACTACGAATTGGGCTGGGGCGGCTGGTGGTTTTGGGACCCCGTCGAAAACGCCAGTTTCATGCCCTGGCTGGTCGGTGCTGCGCTCATTCATTCACAAGCAGTAACCGAAAAACGGGGTAGCTTCAAAAGCTGGACTTTGCTGCTCGCCATTGCAGCCTTTTCGCTTTCATTGCTCGGTACTTTTTTAGTGCGTTCAGGCGTACTGACCTCGGTACATGCGTTCGCTTCAGATCCGGAGCGGGGATTATTCATCCTGACATTTTTGGTGATCGTGGTGGGTGGATCATTGGTGCTATTTGCGTTTCGCGCTCCCGGCAAGGAAGGTGGACAACCCTTCAACGCCTATTCGCGCGAAACCTTATTATTGTTGAATAATTTATTACTGGCGGCTGCCGCCTTGATGATCCTGATTGGCACTTTGTATCCTTTGCTTGCAGATGCATTGAAACTCGGAAAAATATCGGTCGGCTCGCCATACTTCGGATTCATGTTTTCTTTACTGATGCTGCCTCTGGTGATGCTGCTGCCGTTCGGCCCGATAACACGCTGGCAAAACGAGCAGGCATCCAAGCCATTCAAGCTGCTCTTACCATGGGCAATATTGGCGCTCGCATTCGGTGCAATCAGTTTCTTTTTCTGGCCCGGAAGCACTATCAAAACCATTGCAGGTGTCATTGCCGCAATCTGGATTTTATGTGGCACGGTTGTATTCGTTCGTACACGCTTCAAGAATTCAGGTAACAGCTTTACCCCGGAAATGATCGGCATGGTGTCGGCCCATATTGGCGTCGGCATATTTTTCTTCGGCGTCTTGATGACCGAGAGTCTGAGTATCGAAAAAGATGTCGCTGCCAAACCCGGCGCGAGTTTTTCACTTCGTGGCTACGATTTCCAGTTCAAGGGGGTCGAGCAGATTGAAGGACCGAATTATGTGGCTGACCAGGGCACGGTTGTTATCCGCAATGACGAAGACATTGTTGCCACTTTGTATCCAGAAAAGCGCATGTATGCGAGCGGCGGCAATAGCATGACCGAGGCAGCCATTGATTCCGGTCTGCATCGCGATTTGTATGTTGCATTGGGTGAACCCCTAGATGACAAAGGCAGCTGGTCATTGCGGCTTTATGTAAAACCGTTTATTCGATTCATCTGGCTGGGAGCCCTGCTAATGGCTATCGGCGGCTTCATTATCAGTTTTGATAAACGCTTCAAGAAACGTAATGCCAACGAGGCGAACCCATGATGAGTCGCTTGTTGCCGCTGCTCGCCTTTATCGCTCTGGCGGTCTTGTTATTTGCCGGCGTGCGAATGAATTCGGGCAAAGACAATAGCGCAATACCTTCCCCCCTGATTGGCAAACCTGCACCCGAGTTTTCATTGCCTGTGCTAAATCAGGAAAATAAAATCATCCACACGAATGACCTGAAAGGCCATCCTTATTTGCTCAATGTCTGGGGCAGCTGGTGCCCTGCCTGTCAGATAGAACATCCGGTAATTACCCGGCTGGCTGAAAGCGGCAAAATCCGGGTCATTGGCTACAACTACAAAGATGAAACTGAAGCGGCGAATAAATGGTTGCAGCAATTCGGCAACCCCTATGACCTAATTTTATCCGACCAACCCGGTCGCGCGGCCTTGGACTGGGGCATTTATGGTGCACCGGAAACTTTTCTGGTGGATGCCAAGGGCATAGTGCGCTGGAAAAATGTCGGCCCGATCACACCTGAAATTATCGAGCAACAAATCCTGCCGGCCTTGGAGACACCGCAATGAAAAGATTTCTTTTCTTGGCATTGCTGATTTTCAGCAAGACATTGTGCGCCATGGATCCGATGGATTATCGCAGCGCAGAGGAAGAACAACGCTTTCGCAGCCTGGCTGCCGAGCTTCGCTGTGTAATGTGCCAAAACCAGAGTCTGGCCGACTCGAACGCCATGATCGCAAAAGATCTGCGACTCGAATTATTAAGCTTGATTCGTGAAGGAAAATCCGATGCTGAAATCAAGCAGTTCATGGTCAGCCGCTACACCGATTTCGTATTGTACGAACCACCCATGCGTCCCGGCACTTGGTTGTTATGGTTTGGCCCTTTATTGATACTTGTCTTCGGCGGAATCAGTATTTTCGTGATCGTCAGGAGACGCAGCGCGGCTATGCCGACAAGCACCACGCAAGATGACAGCGGGCAGGAATGGTAATGATTTATTTTGTTTCAATCACCGCTTTACTGGTTTTGCTTGCATTGGGTTTTATCACCTATCCCTTGCTGAAAACTCAGCGCAAGCTGGCTTTTGCCATCATCATTGGGCTTCCTTTGATGACATTCGGGTTATATCGCCATGTTGGAAATCCTCAGGCATTCAATTCTTTGCAAATTGCGGAGAGTCAGCCTATTCCGGATATCAATACGGCAATTGCCGGGCTACAGAAAGAATTAGAAACCAATCCAAATAATCTTGAAGGCTGGGTATTGCTGGCGCGCACTCAAATGACATTGCAGAATTTCGAGGCGGCCGACCAGGCATTCGCCAAGGCAATCGCGCTTGAACCGGGCAATCCGGATTTGAAGACCGAACGCGCCGAAGCCATGATGCGATCATCCGATTCGCGGGGTTTTCCGGATGAAGCCGTGGCACTGCTTAAACAAGCGCTGGCAGAAAATCCCGAGCATGAACGTGCCATGTTTTTTATGGGCATGCATTACCTGCAACAAAGCGATTTAACGCAAGCAGAAATTTACCTGAATCGATTATTGCCCAAATTGGAGCCTGAGGCTGCGGCTGCCCTACTCGAACAAATCAATATCGCCAGAGCACAGCAAAACAAAACGCCGCTTGAAACTAAGCTCGCCGAAACGCCGACAGGCAAAGCAACTATCAAGCTTATCGTATCGATCGATAAATCGCTGACATCTTCGGTGACTCCGGGATCGGCATTATTTGTCTTCGCTAAATCCGTTAATGGCGGCGGCCCGCCGGTGGCGGCGAAACGCATCGAAGCAAATACATTTCCGATTCAACTTGAGTTGAGCGATGCCGACAGCTTGATGCCGACGTCGAATTTATCCTCGCAGGAAAAAGTCGCTGTCTCTGCCCGCATATCTTTGCAAGGCATAGCGAATGCACAAGCTGGCGATATTGAAGCGGATGCAGTGATTGTTGAAACCAAAAGTAGCGGCCCCGTAGAAATAAAACTATCGCGAGTAAAACAATGACGGAATTTATTCCAGAGAATTCCTTGTTTACCAAACTACCCTCGCCTTTTACAATGAAGCGCGGCAGTGAATTAATTGATGCCAGGATGGCTTACGAGACCTGGGGCCAATTGAATGCAGATGCCAGCAATGCAATCCTGATTTTGACCGGCTTGTCACCTAATGCTCATGCAGCAACAAATGTCGGCAATTCTGAAGCCGGCTGGTGGGAAGCCATGCTTGGTCCGGGCAAAGCCATCGACACCCATCGCTGGTTCGTGATTTGCGTGAATTCACTCGGCAGTTGCAAAGGCTCTACCGGGCCAGCATCCGTCAATCCGCTGACGAATAAAACCTACTGCCTCGACTTCCCTGAGCTTTCGATTGAAGACGGAGCCAATGCCGCTTTTGAAGTCGTCAAGGCATTGGGTATTTCACAACTGGCCTGCGTCATTGGCAACTCGATGGGCGGCATGACCGCACTCGCTTATTTGCTCTTGCATCCGGGCAGTGCGCGTTCGCATATCAACGTATCTGGAAGCGCACGCGCGTTGCCGTTTTCTATCGCCATTCGCTCATTGCAACGAGAGGCCATTCGTCTCGACCCCCACTGGAATCAGGGGCAATACACAGACGAGCTGTATCCGGAAAATGGTATGCGCATGGCCCGCAAACTGGGTGTGGTGACCTATCGTTCAGCCATGGAATGGGATGGTCGTTTTGGCCGGGTTCGTTTTGATAGTGAATTTCTGGATGAGGACCCGTTTAGTCTGGAATTTGAAGTCGAGCGCTATCTTGAAGGTCATGCGCGCCGATTCGTGCGCCAATTTGATCCAAACTGTTATTTGTATTTAAGCCGTTCGATGGATTGGTTCGATGCGGCGGATTATGGTCAGGGCGATGCCATGCGCGCACTGGCATCGATTAAGCTTGATAAAGCACTTTCTATCGGCGTTCACACGGATATTCTTTTCCCGCTCCAGCAGCAGGAACAAATTGCCGAAGGTTTGCGTGCAAGTGGCTGTGAAGCAGAATTCGCGCCTTTGCCGTCCCCGCAAGGCCATGATGCTTTTCTGGTCGATATTGAAAGATTCAGTCCCGCTATCGCGGGTTTCCTAGCAAAGTTATAGACTATGGCCATGGACGAATACCCCAGCTTTACTGGTCGCGACGCATTACTTGGCATGATTGACGAGGCATTGGCACTCGGCGATCACGATGCCGTTACCACTTCGATTCGAGATGGTCTGTGTCGCCTGATTCGCGATAAAACCGTGTTTCTGCCCGACTGTGTCTTTGAACCGGTAGAAGGCCACTACGCACGCCGTGAGCTCCATGCCTGCCCTAAAAGCGGCATCAGCGTGGTGGCTATGACCTGGGCACCTGGCCAAGGCACGCCTATTCACGACCATTGCGGTTTGTGGTGCGTTGAAGGTGTCTGGCAGGGTCATCTGGAAATCGTCCGTTATGAACTTGAAGAGAGCAACGGTGATCTATACCGATTCTCCATGCACGAGACTCTGACCGCAGGTACCGGTACCGCCGGCAGCTTGTTACCGCCGCACGAATACCACACGATTCGTAACCCCAACGAAAAGCAAATCGCCATTTCCCTGCATATTTATCAGGCTGCAATGAACGATTGCGCTACCTTTGAACCACAGGGCCAAGATTGGTATCAACGAAAAAAGAAAACTCTTTGCCTTGATACGGTCGAATGTCGCTGACATTTGGGATTTTTTTGCTATAATTCGCGCTCACTTCGTGCCGAAGTGGCGGAACGGTAGACGCAGCGGATTCAAAATCCGCCGAGGTAACCCCTTGTGAGAGTTCGAGTCTCTCCTTCGGCACCACTTGGTAGTTTCATGTAGTCCAGCAAAATCCAGTAATACACCTGAAACCTGCCTAACAAGCGGGTTTTTTGTTGCCTGTCATCCAGACACGTCCGGCTTCGTGTACTTGTGTCCAGCGATATTTGGGGGTATTTTTGGGGGTATCCCAAACTCGAACCCTTCTACAGATCAGCATGGCTAGACAACTCGACAAGCTCACGGCGCTGACAATTAGAAACGCCAAGCCGAAAAGCAAACCCTATAAATTGTCCGATGGCGGTGGCCTATACCTGCTAGTTCAAACAGACGGCGCTCGATACTGGCGACAAAAATACAGATTCGGCGGCGTAGAACGCGCACCCTTCGCACACGGCGTATATCCAGAGGTATCACTTGCCGAAGCACGCGAACGATGCAATCAGGCGCGTGCAATGCTTCGTGACGGCATTGACCCGGCAGCAACCCGCAAAGCGAACAAAGAAGCAAATAAGCGCGATCTGCATGCAGCTTTCCCACTGGTGGCTAAAGCGTGGCTCGCATTCAAGAAAAGTGGCTGGGCCTCAGAAACCCATCGCAAGGCAGAGTATGTCGTCAATGAATACCTCATTCCAGCACTACGCAACCGTTCCATTGCAGACTTGGCAACGAAAGACGTAACCAAAATACTGACGAGCATTGACCAAAAAGCCCCGAACTTGGCGGCGAAGGCCCGTCAATACATCGGCGGTATTGTTGACTATGCAATCAGGGAAGGCTTGCGCGAGGACGGCAGGCTATTGTCATTGAAAGGCACGTTGCTTAAAGCACAGAAAGGTCATATCCCTGCCGCAACAACCGTTAGCGACATCGTGCCTTTGCTGAAAGCAATTGATGCATACGACTCGATGCTAATCAGGACGGCGCTCAAACTGACTATGTTGACCGTAATGCGCCCCAGCATTATTGCCGCCGCGCCTTGGGCCGAGATAGATTTAAATGCCGCTGAATGGCATGTACCTGCCGCGCGCATGAAAACGAAACATGCGCATATCGTTTCATTGCCGACACAAGCAGTTTCGATGTTGCGTGAACTGCACAAACTAACCGGCAATACCGCCTATCTATTCCCTGCCCTTGCGAAGCAAAAGACCCCACATATAAGCCGAGACAGCCTTAGCGCTGCGCTTCGCCGGATGGGGTTCCAAGGCAAACACGCCACGCACGGGTTTAGAGGCATGTTCCGAACAGTCGCCCGCGAACGCTTGGGTATTGATAGCGACATACTCGAAGCACAATTGGCGCACGCAAAAAAGGGCGATGTCGCCAAAGCCTATGATAGAACTACCTTTGGCGATGCAAGACGCGAAGCGATGCAGCAATGGGCCGATTATCTTGATACGCTGAAACATGGCGGCAATGTTGTGCCAATGAAACGAAAGAACGATAAGTAGGCTAAGGGGATTTGAAATGAGTTTTTTTAAACGCTTGCTGGCAATATCAATTATTGGCTTCTCAAATACAGCCTGTGCAGATGTTGTTTATCTTGAATGTCAGATAGTTTCAAACAAAACAACAAACTACAAAATTACATTAGATGAAAACGCGCAGACCGTCGTTTTTACTAACGATGGCTTAGCATTAAATGATTCGTATAAGTTGCAAGCCCAATTTGCACAAACAGACGTGAAGTTTAAATGGGTCATACCGGGTTTAAATTTTGTAATGCAATATCGTATTGACCGCGTGAGCTTGGCATTTGAAGAAACTTTCAATCATCGCAATGGCAAAACGGTTTCAGGTGTTTGCAAAATTGCTGAGCCTGTCGAAAGGAAATTCTAATTAAATTGCCTTCGGCAGTTGAAGTAGTGTTTTTTGCTGTTCTAACAATGCCTTTTCCCACATAGCATCGCTTCCGAAATCTGGTGCAAGCATAACTCGGCCAGTCAACGCTCCTAAGTGGCTCGTAGCGGCGTTCCAGAGCTGGCGGCTGGCACGGTCGGCAGGTGAGTACAGTATGACGCGATTCGGCCCCTGCTTTATTTGCTGATCTTCCAGCTTTTGTAACCGACGATAGAAGCTGCGCATTAATGCAACGCCCCGCGTCGTTCCAATATCTCGATACGCTTTTCAAGTTCGCTGCTTTCAAGAATGCGCGACAAAATAGAAAGCATGTTTGCAAGGCGGCTTGCATCGGCAACATCAATTTTTTTGTTGCGGGCTTCTCGATACAGCTTTGCAAGTTCATGCGACACATCGCCAACCGATTGCAGTTTGATGCGCGCCCTACTCTGGGGGGCGGGGGGTGCAATATCATTCTCAATAATGGCGGTGTTCTCCGGGCTTTTATCTTGAATATTGGAACTGTTTTTCATGGGTTATTGCTCAAATAGTGCTTACTTTGTTTTGCCATTCACTACGGCGAAAAATTGCATTTCCAACCCGTAGCAGATTAGTCAAGCTACGTTTAATTGCGAACCAGTTTTGATACTCCGACAGACCCTTTAGGTTTTCGATGTAGTCCAACCAATAAACGAATGTTTGCAGCGGGTGTTCTTCTATTGTAAAGCCTTCAAAATGCTCTTTGTAAATCACTTCATCAAACAATTCGTCGCGACAGTTGTAAAGCCATGTCATCACAAGCTGCTTAACGTAATAGCTACCGTCGATCAACGCGACAATTTCGCTTGCTATCTTTTCACAATCCTGTAGCCGCAAATCGAAATGAAAGCGTGGGCTGCTCCGCTTACAGTATCCGTCAAAATCTTTTCGATGTTCTTCGACTAAAGAGCGCGCTGCATTTAGCAGCAGATTATTTTCGTTTTCATTGGCTCTACATTTCTTAGATTCGGCGAAAAGCCTACTTACAAATGCAATTTCAAACACGCCCTTTCCTTTATCAATCATCTTGCTAAGTGTCGAATCAGCATTGATAAAATCAATAAATTTCTTCGCTTGTTCGTTCATTTCATTCTCTAAAGTTCTGGTATGCTAATAATTAATAAATAGCCGGGCTCAACATCTAATCCATCTAAATTTTTCTGAATCATTGGGAACCGTGAAATGTCTTGTTATAGCTTTATGTAAAATAGTAATTCTAATTTCTAATGCTTCTAACGAACTATTCGTCTTTTTAATTGGGGTATCGACATTCATTTTCGTTAGAAACTTAGAAATTCGATAACCTTTAAAAATCAAAGAGCTTCAGAGTAAAGCCCACTTAGAAAAATTTAGGAACCAATTTAACCTCGTGCTTAAACGCCGCTAAAAACTGCTCTGGTTTCGTTAGTGCATAGCATTCCATTGTTGTGCCATGTGTTTTTTGTAACTGTGCAGCAGAAATTCGGCTTACTTCCCCACATTTAAACAATTCATCAATCGAGCGTTTAATGGTTGAACTTGCACCATTCTTCGCATTCTTAAACGCAACATCGTTTGTTAGACGCTTGGAAATGTAGCTATAAGGAACAATGGCATTATCTCGCATGGCCTCAGTTCCAATCTTGTAACGTTGCAGTTCCGCCCAAGGCTTTACAAACCAATCTGTAATAACAGCTCTTACTCGATTTTGCTGCGCTGTTTCTGACAGGCCTTGCTCGCCAACTTCGCCTGCATCAAAGCGTTCTAATAGATTTTGAACATTTGCTTTTTCGATTTGAATTGCCCACAAAGCAATGTCTGGGGAAATATTTGGATTGTAATAGTTGCATCCAATGGCTACTAACCCTGCAAGCTTTAGTGCCTTAATG
>JBOHYH010000008.1:0-2346 GCA_050737775.1 Arenimonas sp. | reverse complement strand
GAATTTCCTTGACCAACACATTGAAAGATTCCGGCATGCCGGCGACCATTTCGTGCTCTCCGTCCACGATGTTTTTATACATCTGGTTACGGCCTTGCACGTCATCGGATTTCACCGTCAACATTTCCTGCAAGGTGTAAGCCGCGCCATAGGCTTCCAGTGCCCACACTTCCATTTCACCGAAGCGTTGACCACCGAATTGAGCCTTGCCGCCGAGCGGTTGCTGTGTGACCAACGAGTACGGACCGGTTGAACGTGCATGCATCTTGTCATCCACTAAGTGGTTGAGTTTGAGCATGTGCATGTAACCGACCGTTACCGGACGATCAAAGGCTTCACCGGTGCGACCGTCGTGCAGGATGGTTTGGCCCGAAGTCGGCAAATCGGCCAGCGTGAGCATGGCTTTGATTTCTTCTTCAGCGGCACCATCGAACACAGGGGTTGCCATCGGTACGCCGTCGGTCAAGTTACCAGCAAGGCGTAACAGCTCCTTGTCGGTGAACTTGTCCAGATCAACGCGGACGCCCATGAGCTTCTTGTCGTGGTTGTAAATCTTGTCGAGGAACTCACGCAGCTCGGCCACTTTTTGTTGCGCTTCGAGCATGCGTTGAATCTTCTTGCCTAAACCTTTCGCAGCCCAACCCAAGTGAACTTCGAGTACTTGACCGATGTTCATACGGCTTGGAACGCCGAGCGGATTCAACACGATGTCGGCAGTGGTGCCGTCAGCCATGTAAGGCATGTCTTGTACCGGAACAATGGTCGATACCACACCTTTGTTACCGTGACGGCCGGCCATTTTGTCACCCGGCTGGATGCGACGCTTAACAGCCAAATACACTTTGACCATTTTCAGAACGCCTGGCGCCAGATCATCGCCTTGGGTGATTTTCGCGCGCTTGTCGGTAAAGCGTTTATCAAACTCGGCTTTGTGGGCTTCGATTTGTTTTTGTGCTTTTTCGATGTTGTCAGAGGCGTCTTCATCCTTCATGCGAATGGCGAACCACTCGTTTTTAGTCAGGGTGTCGAGGTATTCATTCGTGATCGCGTCGCCTTTTTTCAGGTTCGCGCCGCCATTGGCGACCTTACCGATCAGTTGGCCACGCAGACGCGAGTAGATAGCCGCTTCCAGAATACGGAACTGGTCATCGAAGTCTTTCTTGACGCGTTTGATTTCGGTTTCTTCGATTTGACGAGCACGCTTGTCTTTTTCGATACCGTCGCGGGTGAAGACTTGAACGTCGATAACCGTGCCGTCCATGCCGGGTGGCACGCGCAGCGAGCTGTCTTTAACGTCCGACGCTTTTTCACCGAAGATGGCACGCAGGAGTTTTTCTTCCGGCGTCAGTTGGCTTTCGCCTTTCGGAGTGACTTTACCGACCATGATGTCGCCGGCGCGAACTTCCGCACCGATGTAGACCACACCGGATTCATCCAGACGCCCCAAGGCTTGCTCGGAGACATTCGGAATATCGGCAGAAATTTCTTCCGGCCCCAACTTCGTGTCACGCGCAACGCAGGTCAATTCTTCGATATGAATCGTGGTGTAGCGATCTTCTTCCACCACGCGCTCCGACAACAAGATGGAGTCTTCGAAGTTGTAGCCGTTCCAAGGCATGAAGGCGATCAACATGTTTTGACCCAGCGCCAATTCACCGATATCGGTGGACGGGCCATCGGCCAGCACGTCGCCGCGTTCAATCTTGTCACCCACGCGAACCAGCGGACGCTGGTTGATGCAGGTGTTTTGATTCGAACGGGTATATTTCACGAGTGTGTAGATATCGACGCCAGCATCGTTGTTACCTTCGTTCTGACGCACTTCTTTTTCATTCACGCGCACCACGATACGACCGGCATCGATTTGATCGATGACGCCGCCGCGCAACGCATTCACAGTCACACCGGAGTCACGTGCAACCGCACGTTCGATACCGGTACCGACCAGTGGTTTTTGCGAACGCAAAGTGGGCACAGCTTGACGTTGCATATTTGCGCCCATCAGGGCACGGTTGGCATCGTCGTGTTCAATGAAAGGAACCAGTGCGGCAGCCACCGAAACCGACTGCATGGGCGAAACGTCCATGTACTGGATTTCTGAGGGTGGCTTCAGCAAAGTTTCACTTTGGTAACGGCAAGGAACGAACGGAGCGGTGAAGCCGCCGTCAGCTTTCAATTCCGCATTGGCCTGGGCAATCGCGAACTCGTGTTCTTCGATCGCCGACAGGAATTCAACGGTTTCGGTGACTTTGCCGTCGATGACTTTGCGGTAAGGCGTTTCCAGGAAGCCGTATTTATTCGAACGCGCATAGACGGCGAGCGAGTTGATCAGACCAATGTTTGGAC
>JBOHYH010000007.1:0-11507 GCA_050737775.1 Arenimonas sp. | reverse complement strand
CCTACGAAATGGGTTTGATCGTGTCGTTGGGTTCACGGTGTCGGGCCGAGGCCCGACCTACGGTTGCTTTGCCTTTGCAAACGCCGCGGCCAAAGCGTTATTAGGGGCAGGCTGGTTGGCGTTCTGTCGCGGCTTTTTCGCGGGCGGGGAGAATTTGTTGGATGAAGGTCCCCTTGTTTCGGTTTTGCTTGGCTGATTCGCATTGGAGGTGTCGACCGGGTCACTCAGACGGCGTGTTAGTGCAATGCGTTTGCGTTGTATATCGACTTCCAGCACGCGCACCTTGATCACGTCGCCTGCCTTGACTACTTCACGCGGGTCCTTGACGAACTTATCAGCCAATGCAGAGATATGTATCAAGCCATCCTGGTGCACACCGATATCCACAAAGGCTCCGAAGGCTGCGACGTTACTCACCACGCCTTCCAGAATCATGCCGACTTTCAAATCTTTCAATTCTTCAATGCCTTCGGCAAAAGCTGCGGCCTTGAATTCGGGGCGTGGGTCGCGGCCCGGTTTTTCCAGTTCTTTCAGAATATCGCGAATGGTCGGTACGCCGAATTTTTCATCGGTGTAGTTTTCCGGTTTCAGGCTTCTGAGAAAAGAACTGTCACCCATGACGCTTTTGATTTCACGGCCGCATTCTTTCAAAATACGTTCGACAACAGGGTAGGCTTCCGGGTGCACGGAAGAAGCATCCAAGGCATTTTTACCATCGGCAATACGAAGAAAACCGGCGCATTGTTCAAAAGTCTTTTCACCAAGGCGCGATACTTTCAACAAGGCCTGACGCGATGCAAAAGGTCCATGCTGATCACGATGAGCAACGATATTTTCCGCGACTATCGTGCTCAGACCCGATACGCGCGCAAGCAGCGCGGACGAAGCCGTGTTGACGTGCACTCCAACGGCATTCACGCAGTCTTCGACTTTGGTGTCGAGTGCGCGTGCCAGACGATAGGGATTTACGTCATGTTGATATTGACCTACACCAATCGCTTTCGGCTCGATTTTCACAAGCTCTGCCAATGGATCTTGCAGACGACGTGCAATGGATACCGCACCACGAATACTGACATCCAGATCAGGGAATTCCTTTGCTGCCAGTTCTGAGGCTGAATAAACCGAAGCACCGGCTTCACTGACGACGATTTTCTGCATTTTCAAATGCGGGTTTTGCTTGATCAAATCGCCAGCGAGCTTGTCGGTTTCACGCGATGCCGTACCGTTGCCGATCGCAATCAGTTCGACCGCATGTTTCTCGCAAAGCAGTTTTAAACTGTGCAGAGAAGCGTCCCATTGCTTGCGCGGTTCATGCGGATAAAGCGTGTCCTGCGCCACGAATTTTCCCGTTTTATCGACCACGGCCACTTTCACGCCAGTCCGAATGCCCGGGTCGAGTCCAAGCACGGTTCGCGCACCTGCAGGTGCGGCGAGCATCAGGTCTTTCAGATTTTCGCCGAAGATATTGATGGCTTCGGCTTCTGCTTTTTCGGTGGCCTGTCCGAATAAATCCAGCATCAAATGCAAATGCACTTTTGCACGCCAAGTCAGGCGGCAGGCATCGGTCAACCATTTGTCGGCGGGGCGATCCAGGTTTTCAACGCCGGCAATTTTCGCGACACGACCGGCAGCATAAAGATTGCCTGCTTCGATATCGGCACCCGGATCGAGATCAAGAAAAAGAATTTCTTCACGACGCGCACGTAACAATGCCAATAGTCGATGGGAAGGAATGTTGGCCAGCAATTCCTTGTGATCGAAATAGTCACGATATTTTTCGCCAACGGTTTCTTTTCCTTCTGAAACTTTGGCGCGAATGATGCCGACTTCATTCATCCATTGCCGCAACTCACCGATAAGCGTTGCGTCTTCACCCCAGCGCTCCATCAAAATGGCGCGCGCGCCTTCCAGAGCTGATTTGCTGTCAATGATGTCTCTATCCGCATTGAAGAATTGCGTCGCAAATTCTTCTGGCACTAATAAAGGATTATTAAGCAAACCGTCAGCAAGGGGTTCGAGTCCTGCCTCGCGTGCAATTTGTGCACGCGTGCGGCGCTTCTGCTTGTAAGGCAAATACAAGTCTTCCAGGCGTGCTTTGTTGTCCGCAGCGGTAATTTCATTACGTAGTTCGTCGGTCAGTTTTCCCTGTTCTTCGATGCTGGCAAGAATCGCCGTGCGGCGCTCTTCCAGCTCGCGCAGATAACGCAAACGCGTTTCAAGATCACGCAGTTGTGTGTCATCCAGGCCGCCGGTGACTTCCTTGCGGTAGCGTGCAATAAACGGAACGCTTGATCCTTCATCCAATAGAGTGATGGCTGCGATAACTTGATTGCTATGTGCTTTTATTTCTTCGGCAATGATTTTGGCGATTTTTGTATTTGGCATTGTTTTATTTTTTGATTGGATGAAACGAACGCATAGGATGCGCTCAAGCGCACCAAAGTTTTACGGATTTGTCATGCATTGGTGCGCTTGAGCGCACCCTATGCCGGGCTTCCGTCCGGATTTTTATCGAGTAGCCACAGGCCAGCCCATAGTTTTGGGTCCATCGAATACCCCGCGGCCATTTTTTGCGTGAGCCAGCGAGCTGCGTCCCTTACCGGGACTTCATGCACGATGATGTTTTCACTTTCATCTCCGCCACCGGCATGGATGCGGGTCAGTTTACGAGCACGTGCAAAGGCGATGACTTCATTGCTCATGCCGGCCGAACTAGGGCCTATCATCAGGACCTTGACTTCCTCGGCTTGCCAGCCGGTTTCTTCCAGCAGCTCGCGTTTAGCGGCGGCTTCGATGGTGTCGTTTTCATCAAGATCGCCCACCAGGCCTGCCGGCATTTCAATCGTATTGGCATTCATCGGAACGCGAAATTGTTCGACGAACAATAATTTTTCATCCGGCGTTACTGCAATCACGATAACTGCCGAGCCTGCATTGCTGCGTTCGGCATACTCCCAGTTATCACGCTTTTTTAAACGCAGATAATGGCCTTGATAAAGTGTTTCGGTTTTATTCATGGTCTTATTGTAATGGCAATTCCAGTAAACGACGACGCGTCATCGGACCGAAACGGAGTTTTTCGCAGAGAGGAATGATTAATTCGCGCTGGACGTTTTTTCGTGCTGCCAGCGCAAAATCCTCTGGCAATGGTACGTCGCACATGACTGTGGCAAGCAATCGCGACAAGAGCGCAATCTCTCGATGTTCTTTCAGACGCTCGGCGTGTTGCGCACTGCCGCGAATCCGCAAGTAGGGGATTTCCGCAACCCGTTCCAGCAATGCATCAAGACTTCCGAAATGGCCAAGCAAAGTCGCAGCAGTTTTTGGTCCGATGCCCGGAACGCCGGGAATATTATCGACTGCGTCGCCAGTCAGTCCCAGAAAATCGGCAATCTGGTGTGCGTGTACGCCATAGCGTGCCTTTACGCCCTCGCATTTCCATCGGTCATTGCGGGTGAAATCCCATTGTGAATCACCGGTGTCGAGCAACTGTGATAAATCCTTATCGGCCGAAATAATCGTAATGTTGTGACCGGCTTCGCGACATTGTTTGGCGGCCGTGCCAATTAAATCGTCGGCTTCAAAGCGGCCATTCACCAGCACGGGGAAGCCAAGTGCGCTGCAGACTTCCTGGCAATAGGCGAATTGGCGTTTAAGTTCTTCTGGTGCCGGGTCGCGATTGGCCTTGTAGGCAGGATAAAGCTCGTTGCGATAATTGCTTTCCAGCGAAGCATCAAAAGCGAAAGCACAGCGCTGTGGTTTTACTTTTTCGACGAAATCGAGAACAAAACGAGTAAAGCCATGCACGGCATTGACCGGATTGCCGTCCACATCGTCAAACTCCGGCGGCATGGAATGCCAGGCGCGAAAAATATAGAGACTCGAGTCGATTAAATAAGTATCTGACGAGCTCACAGGTCAAGATCGCTCAATAAATCTTCCAGCTTGGGTCTCAGACGTTCCGGTGCGGCCTCGTCGACATTGCCAATATGAATAAAACCGAGAATGCGTTCGTTCTCGACAAGGCCAAGTCTTTTTGTAATCACCGAATCATAAGCGGCCCAACCGGTTAGCCATTGCGCACCGTAACCCAATGCTTGCGCGGCCTGTAACAGGGCAAAGCAAACGGCACCACCTGACAGAATTTGTTCCTGTTCGGGGACCTTGTGATTCGGTGTCAATCTTGCGATGACCGTAATGATCACAGGGGCATAAGAAAACCGCGCGCGATCTTTTTCGATCACGGCATTGGGCGCATCCGCATCGATTTCCAGCGCGCGTTGGACTAAAAGTTCACCCAGAGCCGCACGTGTGTGACCTTGTATCCTTAAAAAACGCCAGGGCGCCAATTTGCCATGATCAGGGACTCTCAGCGCAGATGTCAGCATTTGATCTACTTCATCGGCTGTGGGACCCGGGCCATGAAGGCTGCGTGAGGGTGAAGATCTGCGTTGGTCGAGTATTTTTATGAGATTCATGTAACAAATATTAACATTCAAGGGAAAAGTGCGAAAAAATGAGAGCTTGTTCACAGATTATATTCAGTTGAACGCATACTTTAGTCGTGCCGACAACTCTCTCCCCCCAAGAGTTTCCCCTAAGAGTAGACATGAGCCAGAACGAATTCCATGTAACGGGTCAACGGTCGTATCAAAACGATCCAGAACTGTTCAACACTTTGCGCAGACATACTATCAGCCATCTGACCATGGTGCTCGGTCGTGTCTTGGGTAAAGCGGACGATTGGTTATTTGATCTTGCCCAGAAAGAAGAAGTGCTGATCGGTTCGCCGCATATGGATTCCATGCGTAAATTGCGTATGGCACGCACACCGCTCGAAAATGGCTTCAAGCGCCATTTCGATTCCGGTTTTGAATCCATGCGTCGCGGGGTTCAGCAAGAATCAAACCTCGGCCGCGTGATGAGTCTGGTGGCCGATGACGAACTGGAAGTTCAACTCGCATCCGAATTTGTAGTCGAAGCCGTAGTGAATGCCCACGGCCCTGCCTTGAGTGTTATTGCGCAGCGCTTTGCCGCCATTGTGGGCGTACAGCAATTAGAGGCTAGCCTTAATCCGCTCAGCGCAGCCAATCTGGCCAATTCGATTTATGTGGCACAACGCGACGTCCAATTGCCACCGAGTGTTCGTGTCGTGCTTTATAAGTACTTCGAGCGTGAATTGGTGCAAAGTCTCGGCAGCCTGTTGACTGAATTGAATGCACGCATGTCGGCAGCCGGTATTCGTTCCGAGCTCGGCAATCCGCGTCCGGTCGATGCGCCGCCTGAGCCTGCGCCAGCACCCGTGCCCCAGCGTGCTTTGCAAGGTAATTCAGACGACAAGCAGATGTTTGATGCGCTTTGCAGTATGTTGCATGCCTTTCGCCCGCAGGTGGGCGGTGGTGGTACAAGCGGTGGTAGTGCAGGCAATGCGAATGCTGGCTCGGGTATGCCAGGCGCAGGTTTTGCCATGCCGCAAGGTTTTTCGGGTGCCGGTACAAATTCCAATGAACGCCCAATGGCAATGGCGGAAATGGTATCGGTGCTCTCTATGTTGCAAAGACAGGTTCCACAGGCCGTGCAGGCTGCAATGATGGATCCGAAAGTCTCACTCGCACATGATCTGAAAAAAGAAATGCTGCGCAGTGCAAAGAACATTGGTTTGCAACCGGATCAAATCCGTTTGAGCCAGGATGACGAAGATGCCGTTGATCTGGTCGGCATGTTGTTCGACGTATTGTTTGACGAACGCGATTTTGAACAGCTTGCACGTGGCTTGATGTCGCGTCTGGTCGTGCCGTATGTGAAAGCAGCTGTGCTTGATCGTCGCATGTTCATGAATAAGGGACATCCTGCCCGCCGTTTGTTGAATTCGCTTGCCGAAGCGGTTGAAGGTAACAAGGGCGAAGGTCCCCAAGAGCGCGAACTGCTGCAAAAAGCAGAGGCGACGGTGGACACGCTGGTTGCCGAATTCAACGAAGATATGGCGATCTTTGAAACGCTGGAACAGGAGTTGCGTAGTTTCCTGGATCAGCATCGTCGTCGCATGGAATTGGCGGAACGCCGTGCTACCGAAGCACAGCGTGGTCAGGAACGCCTAGAACAAGCGCGTAATTTGGCTTCGGCCGAGTTGACCAAGCGGGTGTCGGGCTTGAGCTTGCCACCTGTACTGGATGATTTTTTCAGTCGCTGCTGGGCACATCATTTGTCGATGATTGCCTTGCGGGAAGGTCCGGAAAGCCAGCCATGGAATGCAGCACTCGGCGTTGCGGATGCCTTGCTTGAATTATTGCCGAATGCCGAGCATCCGAATCGTCGTGCGATTGCACCTTCGATGATCAATATGCGCGAGCCGCTCGAAACCGTGTTGGCAAGTTCGGGTATTACCGGCGAATCGGCACAACAAACGATTCGTAGTCTGCAGGTCAGCATGGAATCGATGGTGCCACAACCGGCAACTGTACAAATCGCCCCTGCCCCCGCGATTGAAGAACGCAGACCCTTGCTCTCGGTGGTGTCGAACAAGGATGCGCTTGATTACAACGTCGAAGATATTCCCGTATTACGCAATCTCGCCGTTGGCATGTGGGTCCATTTGGCGGCTGATGATGACAAATTACATCCGGCAAAATTGTCGTGGATCAGCCCGATTTCATCGCGCCTGATGTTTGTCAATCGTCGCGGTGTTCGTGTACTGGTCGCCTCGCTCGAAGAGCTGGCCGTCATGAAAAAACAAGGCAAACTCATTGTGCGCGAGCAGGAAAATCTGTTTGATCAAGCCATGCAAAGCGTTCTGGGTCGCCTCAAGACCGAAGCCAATTAAGCAGGCTTGTTCCTTATCTTCACGATTTATTGAAGGATAAGCGTTAAATCAAGTAGCATCACCCGGTAGCCCTGCTAACGAGCGGGGCATTGTCTCGGGGAAGATGCGCATGTCGGTCACAATTGCTTTTGTCAAAGAAACTGCCTCCGGCGAACGCCGTGCCGCGTTGTCCCCGGAAACCTGCAAAAAATTACTGGCACTCAAAGCACGCATCGTGATCGAACGCGGCGCAGGCCTGCATGCACATTTCACCGATGAAAGTTATGTCGGCGCGGAAATTTCCGATAAGCGTGATGAAATCTTGGCGAACGCCGATATTCTGGTTTGTGTGCAAACGCCACCCAATGCGGATTTGGCAAAATTGAAATCCGGTACCGTCGTCATGGGCTTGCTGGCGCCGCATGCCGACCCGGCCCGCGTACAAAGTTTTATCGATAAAAAAATCACTGCGTTTCCATTGGAAAAACTGCCGCGTACTACGCGTGCCCAGGCGATGGATGTGCTGTCATCGCAAGCCGGTATGGCGGGCTACAAGGCGGTGTTGATGGCGGCGCAATTGGCTCCGCGGTTTTTCCCGATGTTGACGACTGCCGCTGGCACGATTCGTCCATCAAAAGTGTTGATAGTCGGTGCCGGTGTCGCCGGCTTGCAGGCGATTGCGACTGCGCGTCGTCTGGGTGCGCAAGTCGAAGGCTTCGATGTCCGGCCCGAAACCCGCGAGCAAATTGAATCGCTCGGCGGAAAATTTCTGGACCTTGGTGTTTCCGCGGCGGGTGAAGGTGGTTATGCGCGTGCATTGACCGACGAAGAACGTGCCGAGCAGCAACGCCGTTTGGGCGAGCATCTTAAAAATGTCGATGTCATTGTGACAACGGCTGCAATTCCGGGGCGCCCTGCGCCAAAAATTATTACTGCTGCCATGGTGACCAATTTAAAGCCGGGCAGTGTGATTGTCGATCTTGCGGCAGAAACTGGCGGTAATTGCGAATTGACAAAACCAGGCGAAAATTACGAAACCAATGGTGTTCTGATTTCAGGGCCTTTGAATCTGCCAAGTCAGGGCGCGATGCATGCCAGTGAAATGTATGCGCGCAATGTCTTCAACTTTTTGTCATTGATGATCGACAAGGAAGGCGTGTTCAAACTTGATTGGGAAGATGAATTAATCGCGAAGACATGTCTGACGCATGATGGCGTCAATAAAACCGCGTAGGAATTTATAGGTCGGGCCCCGGCCTGACCTTGGCAAAATTATAATTTGGGCTCCGGCGCAATGCCGGGTCCACCATCTTCCAGCCACTGAGTCCGTTGTTGTGGCGTCAGTGTCGCCCAGAGGCGGCGTAGGCGTTTTTGCTCTTCCGGCGGAAGTGTGCGGATGTAGCGCATGCTCTCGCGCATGTTCTGGCGTTGTTTCGGTGTCATTTCCTGAAAATTCTGTACGCCTTCGCGCAGTGCTTCGCGTTTTTTAGGCGGCAGACTTTTCCAGCGATCATAACGCTCAAGAATTTGCACGCGACGTGAAGCCGGCATCGAATCCCAGCGTTGCGAAAAACCTTGCAAGTCCTTTTGTTGCTCGGCTGTCAATTGCTTCCAGCTGGGCACGCTCACGCCTTGTGGTACGGAGGCCTGCTGCGCGAAAGCAGAACCGGCAAATAGGCACAACACAAAAAATAGAGTGCGTAACATTACAAACTACCTTGCAGATGGGATGAAACTTCAATCGGTGCATCTGCCAACCACGTAAGCATCTCGGCATCGGCATCGTCTTCGGCGGAAATATAAACGGAATCCTGTTCGGTCACCGCTTTGCCTGCCTGGAACTGTGGCAGGAAAATCGCGATGCCGAGTGCAATGGCTAGCGTGGCCGAAATGGGAATCAGAAAAGTCCTGAATCGGTTCGGTGCTTGCTGCGACAAGGTGTCGCGGCGCATCAAACGCAGACGATTTGCCGTTGCAACATCGAGAGTCGCGATCGAATGTTCAAATACGGCGCGGGATTTTGTCGCGATAGGATCGGTCATTGCCAGTCCTCCAGGTGAATTCTTAGTGCACTCATCGCACGCGACAAGTGGGTTTTAACGGAGCCATCGGAGCAGCCCATCACTGCAGCTGTTTCCAGAACGCTAAAGCCTTGCAATTCGCGCAGCAGAAAACATTCGCGTTGTCGCGCGGGAAGTGCGCGTACCGCTTTGCCCAATGCCGTCCAGGAACTGTCATCGGTCAATCGGCGCAGGGGGTCTTCATGCTGATCGGGCAGGGCCTCGATTGGATCTTCCTCTTGTTCGTCGGATTTGCCGAAGAATTGCATCACGCGTTTCTTGACGGCATTGCGGCGATGTTTGTCTGTTATCTGACGACGCAATATGCTCCAGAACAGCGGCGACCATTCGGCTGCCGGTTTGTCGCGATATTGCAGCAGCTTGATCATGCTGTCCTGCAGGACATCCATGGCGTCTTCGCGATGACCAAGTGCAAGCTCCGCCATACGAAATGCGCGACGTTCAACGCCAGCCAGAAACTCATCCAGCGTGGCGGGTAAACGAATCGCCGCTTCATCGGCGGCGACTTCGTTCGAGCCGTTTTGCTCGAATACCATTTTAGTGGCGATGGCGACGGTCAAAGCGGTTCTCGCGGCGTTGGCCAATGCGGTCGTATTTTGCATCGATGCGATCACCACGGCGATCAAGCTTGTTGGCGCGGTGCTCATGACCAAGCGCATCCTGATGTGCAGCGCGGACATCAAGGCGAGCATCAATCACATCGCCACGGTGATCCCATCGGCGTTCCATACGGTCGCCACGGTCGGCGGCCTGAGTCAGGCCAGCACAGAGTAAAAGCGGAATCGAGAGCCAAAACATGGATTTCATAGTGCCGGTTCCTTTAGGTGGGGGCAACGATAAAAACGTCGTATGGTGGAAATCGTTGACCTATTGCCCAGATTATTCAGCTAACGGTTATGATTAGGCCAGTTAACGGGGAGTCAATACGAATGGATGGTTTTCTAGCGCTTTACGTCTTTATGCTGGCCGCATTTACCGGTTATGAAATTATTGGTCGCGTACCGGTGATTTTGCATACACCTTTGATGTCGGGCTCTAACTTCGTCCACGGAATTGTATTGGTAGGTGCGATGGTGGTACTGGGGCATGCCGATACCACTTTTGAAAAAGTGATCGGTTTTATTGCCGTCTTGATGGGGGCAGGCAATGCTGCCGGCGGTTACGTAGTGACCGAGCGTATGCTGGAAATGTTCAAGTCCAGCAAAAAAGAAGGAGATAAATAATGGAATCCTTCTTGCCGGTTCTGGTAAAAACTTGCTATCTGGGTGCTGCGCTTTTGTTTATTCTCGGCATTAAACGCATGGCGTCACCGGTAACAGCACGCAGCGGCATTCAATGGGCCGGTGTCGGCATGTTGCTCGCCACCTTCGCGACATTTCTCACGCCGGGCTTGCACAATCTGGTGTTGATCTTGATTGCACTGGTATTGGCGACAGCCGTTGCCTGGATCTCAGGCAAAAAAGTCGCGATGACCGATATGCCGCAAATGGTGGCCTTGTATAACGGCCTCGGTGGTGGCTCGGCTGCGGCGATTGGTTTCGTAGAGTTGATGAAGTTTGCTGGCGGCAAGGGTGAAACGCCCTCGCAAACAACTCTCGTATTGGCGGTTGTGGGTGGCTTGATCGGTTCCATTTCGTTGACCGGCTCGATTATTGCCTGGGCAAAATTGGATGGACGCATGGATAAACGATTTACTTTTCCGGGCCAGCAGTGGTTTAACGGATTGGTATTTCTGGCCTCGGTATTGCTGGGAATTTTTGTAGTGTTCACGCTACAGCAACCGCTGATTATCGGTTTCTTCGTTGCAGCGTTGGCTTTTGGTGTATTGATGACTTTGCCCATCGGCGGCGCAGACATGCCGGTGGTGATTTCACTTTATAACGCGCTCACCGGTTTGGCGGTGGCTTTTGAAGGCTATGTGCTTGGTATCGAAGCCCTGATTATCGCCGGTATGGTGGTAGGTGCTGCGGGCACGATGTTGACGCAGCTGATGGCGAAAGCCATGAACCGGCCAATCAGTGGTGTGTTGTTCAGCAATTTCGGTGCGAGTGGTGAACAACAGGCGATTGATGGCGCACAAAAACCGATCGAAGCGGGCGATGTAGCGGCAATGATGGCGTATGCCGAGCGTGTGGTTATTGTACCGGGCTATGGTCTGGCGGTTGCACAGGCACAACATAAGGTATGGGAGTTGACGCAGCAATTGATGAAGCGCGGCGTAAAAGTGAAGTTTGCAATTCATCCGGTGGCTGGGCGCATGCCGGGCCACATGAATGTATTGCTCGCGGAAGCGGGTGTACCGTATGACCTGATTGCCGATATGGATGACATTAATCCCGAGTTTCCCAATACCGATGTCAGTCTGGTTATTGGCGCGAATGACGTGGTGAATCCGGTAGCGAAAACCGATCCGGCCTCACCGATTTACGGCATGCCGATTCTGGATGTGTCGCTATCGAAAAATACGATTGTCATCAAGCGCGGTAAGGGTACCGGTTTTGCCGGCATCGAAAATGCCCTGTTCTATCAGGACAACACCCGCATGTTGTATGGCGATGGCGGCGCCGCGATTGCACAATTGATATCGGAGTTGAAAGCAATCGATGGCGGACATTGATTGCCGA
>JBOHYH010000006.1:0-5138 GCA_050737775.1 Arenimonas sp. | reverse complement strand
GAATTTCCTTGACCAACACATTGAAAGATTCCGGCATGCCGGCGACCATTTCGTGCTCTCCGTCCACGATGTTTTTATACATCTGGTTACGGCCTTGCACGTCATCGGATTTCACCGTCAACATTTCTTGCAAGGTGTAAGCCGCGCCATAAGCTTCCAGTGCCCACACTTCCATTTCACCGAAGCGCTGACCACCGAATTGAGCCTTGCCGCCGAGCGGTTGTTGTGTGACCAACGAGTACGGACCGGTCGAACGCGCATGCATCTTGTCATCCACCAAGTGGTTGAGTTTGAGCATGTGCATGTAACCCACCGTGACCGGACGATCGAACGGTTCACCCGTACGGCCGTCGTGCAGGATGGTTTGGCCCGAAGTCGGCAAATCGGCCAGCGTGAGCATGGCTTTGATTTCTTCTTCGGCGGCACCGTCGAACACCGGAGTCGCCATTGGCACGCCATCGGTCAAGTTTCCCGCCAAACGCAGCAGTTCCTTGTCGGTGAACTTGTCCAGATCGACGCGGATGCCCATCAGCTTCTTGTCGTGGTTGTAAATCTTGTCCAGGAACTCACGCAGCTCGGCAACTTTTTGTTGCGCTTCGAGCATGCGCTGAATCTTCTTGCCGAGGCCTTTCGCTGCCCAACCCAAGTGAACTTCGAGTACTTGACCGATGTTCATACGGCTTGGAACGCCGAGTGGATTCAACACGATGTCGGCAGTGGTGCCGTCAGCCATGTATGGCATGTCCTGCACAGGAACAATGGTCGATACCACACCTTTGTTACCGTGACGACCGGCCATCTTGTCACCCGGCTGGATGCGACGCTTAACAGCCAAATACACTTTGACCATTTTCAGAACGCCTGGAGCCAGATCGTCGCCTTGGGTGATTTTCGCGCGCTTGTCGGTAAAGCGTTTGTCAAACTCGGCCTTGTGGGCTTCGATTTGTTTCTGCGCTTTTTCGATGTTGTCGGACGCGTCCTCATCCTTCATGCGGATGGCAAACCACTCGTCTTTCTTCAAGGTGTCGAGGTATTCGGTCGTGATCGCATCGCCTTTTTTCAGGTTCGCGCCGCCATTGGCGACCTTACCGACTAATTGGCCACGCAGACGCGAGTAGATAGCCGCTTCCAAGATACGGAATTGGTCATCGAAGTCTTTCTTGACGCGCTTGATTTCGGTTTCTTCGATTTGACGTGCACGTTTGTCTTTTTCGATACCGTCGCGGGTAAAGACCTGAACGTCGATAACGGTACCGTCCATGCCGGGTGGCACGCGCAGCGAGCTATCTTTAACGTCCGAAGCTTTTTCACCGAAGATGGCGCGCAGGAGTTTTTCTTCCGGCGTCAGCTGGCTTTCGCCCTTCGGAGTGACTTTACCGACCATGATGTCGCCGGCGCGAACTTCCGCACCGATGTAGACCACGCCGGATTCATCCAGACGGCCCAGGGCTTGCTCGGAGACATTCGGAATATCGGCAGAAATTTCTTCTGGCCCCAATTTCGTGTCGCGCGCAACGCAGGTCAGTTCTTCGATGTGAATCGTGGTGTAGCGATCTTCTTCAACCACGCGCTCCGACAGCAAGATGGAGTCTTCGAAGTTGTAGCCGTTCCACGGCATGAAGGCGATCAACATGTTTTGACCCAGGGCCAATTCACCGATATCGGTGGATGGACCATCGGCCAGCACGTCGCCGCGTTCAATCTTGTCACCGACGCGAACCAGCGGACGCTGGTTGATGCAGGTGTTCTGGTTGGAACGGGTGTATTTCACGAGCGTGTAGATATCGACGCCAGCGTCGTTTTCACGCACTTCTTTTTCGTTCACACGCACCACGATACGGCCGGCATCGATTTGATCGATGACGCCGCCGCGCAGTGCATTCACGGTCACACCGGAGTCACGTGCAACCGCACGTTCAATACCGGTACCGACCAATGGTTTTTGCGAACGCAAAGTTGGCACGGCTTGACGCTGCATGTTCGCACCCATCAGGGCGCGGTTGGCGTCGTCGTGCTCGATGAATGGAACCAGTGCTGCCGCAACCGAAACCGATTGCATCGGCGAAACGTCCATGTACTGGATTTCCGATGGTGGCTTCAGCAAGGTTTCGCTTTGGTAACGGCAAGGAACGAACGGTGCGGTGAAGCTGCCGTCGGTTTTCAGTTCGGCATTGGCCTGGGCAATCGCGAACTCGTGTTCTTCGATTGCGGACAGGAATTCCACTTGCTCGGTGACTTTGCCGTCAACGACTTTACGGTACGGGGTTTCCAGGAAGCCGTATTTATTCGAACGCGCATAGACCGCGAGCGAGTTGATAAGACCAATGTTTGGACCTTCAGGCGTTTCAATCGTACAGACACGACCGTAATGGGTTGGATGCACGTCGCGCACTTCGAAGCCAGCGCGTTCGCGAGTCAAACCACCTGGGCCAAGCGCCGAGACGCGGCGTTTGTGGGTCACTTCGGACAATGGATTGTTTTGATCCATGAACTGCGAAAGTTGCGAGGAACCGAAGAATTCCTTGATCGCAGCAGCCACTGGCTTGGCGTTGATCAATTCTTGCGGCGTCAGGCCTTCCGATTCAGCCAGGGACAAACGTTCTTTCACTGCACGCTCAACGCGGACCAGGCCGACGCGGAATACGTTTTCAGCCATTTCACCGACCGAGCGAACACGACGGTTACCGAGGTGATCGATATCATCCACGGTGCCGCGACCATTGCGGATTTCGCAAAGGGTCTTGATCACTTCAAGGATATCGGAAGTTTCACCGCGTTCTTTCACAAGGTTCTTCGAGTTCTCGTCGTTGCGGGCGCTGAAGTATTTGTGATCGAACAGAACCGATGCACCGGTGACTTCTTTACGGCCAACGCGACGGTTGAACTTCATGCGACCGACGTTCGACAAGTCATAACGTTCGAAGGTGAAGAACAAGTTATAGAACAGGTTCAACGCGGCTTCTTTGGTTGGCGGCTCGCCTGGACGCATCATGCGATAGATTTCGACCAGTGCTTCGAGCTGGGTCTTGCTTGGATCGATGCGCAAAGTGTTCGAAATATACGGACCACGGTCCAGATCATTCACCCACAAGGTGCCGATTTGGGCGATGCCCGCTTTACGCAATTTGACCAAGGAGGTGTCATTGAGTTCGTCATTGGCCGTTGCCAGCAACTCGCCGGTTTTGGTGTCGACAACATCGTGCGACAAAATGCGGCCGATCAGGTATTCATCCGGCACTTCGAGTGTCTTGATGTTGGCTTGTTCGAGCAGTTTGACGTGACGCGCGGTAATACGCTTGCCCGCTTCAACGATGACCTTGCCACCGACCACGAGGTCGAAGTTCAGGGTTTCGCCACGCAGACGTTCCGGTACCAATTCCAATTCCACGCTGTCTTTATTGGCGATGTGGAAGGTATTGATGTCGAAGAAGATGTTGAGCATTTCTTCGTTGTTGTAACCCAGCGCACGCAACAGGATCGAGACCGGTAATTTACGACGACGGTCGATACGGGTGTAGACGCAATCTTTCGGGTCGAATTCGAAATCCAGCCACGAACCGCGGTAAGGAATGATGCGAGCCGAGTACAGCAATTTGCCCGAGCTGTGAGTCTTGCCACGATCGTGGTCGAAGAACACACCTGGCGAACGGTGCAATTGCGACACGATAACGCGCTCGGTGCCGTTCACGATGAAGGTAGCGTTGCCGGTCATGAGCGGCAATTCGCCCATATAAACTTCTTGTTCTTTTACGTATTTGATGGCCTTGGTCGACGATTCACGATCGTAAATCACCAGACGCACGGTCACGCGCAAAGGCGCGCCATAGCTCAGGCCACGGTTGCGGCATTCGCGTTCATCGAATGGTGGTTCGCCTAAGCGATAACTCACGTATTCGAGCGCGGCATTGCCGGAATAGGATGAAATGGGAAATACCGATTTCAGCGCAGCATGCAGACCGCGATCTTCGCGGTTGGCAGTCGGCGAAAATTCCTGGAGGAATTCACGGTAGGAGTCCATCTGGATGGCGAGCAAATAAGGTACGTCCAAAACATCGCGGCGTTTGCCGAAATTTTTACGGATGCGCTTTTTCTCGGTGAAGGAGTAGTTCATGGGAGCTATCGCCTCATTTTGATATGCCGTTCGGTTTTCAAACCAATTGGCGGGTAAAACAGAAAGTAAATTGTCAGTGGGAAATCGCTAGTATTGCCGGCACTAGCACGCCTTCTCCCGCTACTTCCGACTGACAACTCGTGAAAATTTGACGCTATATTTCTCGCTGATCAAATTAACGGCTAAAGGCCGGGAGCTTTCGCTCCCAGCCTTTACTCGCCAATTCAGCCGGCGAAGCAAGTAATTGCTTACTTGAGTTCGACAGATGCGCCAGCTGCTTCGAGTTCTTTCTTGAACTTGTCGGCGTCGGCCTTGGACACTGCATCCTTAACGGTTTGCGGTGCGCCTTCGACCAGGTCTTTCGCTTCTTTCAAGCCCAGGCCAGTGATGGCGCGGACGGCTTTAATAACTTCAACTTTCTTCTCACCGGCAGCTTTCAGAACAACCGTGAATTCGGTTTGTTCTTCAACAACGGCGGCGGCGGCGGCAGGACCGGCAGCGGCCACTGGGGCAGCAGCAGAAACGCCGAATTTTTCTTCGATAGCGCGAACGAGCTCCATTACTTCCATTAAGGTCTTGGTGGCGATCGCTTCAACGATTTGGTCATTGGAAAGGGACATTGTGTTTACCTCTGAATTTATTTACTGGTTTGTTTGGGAATGCGTTGTGTAGCTGATGTCATCACGCTTCGACTGGAGCTTCAGCTTCGGGTGCGGTTTCGCCGCCACCTTGCTGATCGGCAATTGCCTTGACCGCACGAGCGAACATAGCCGCAGGTTCGGAAAGAGCGCGTGCCAGCATGGACAACGCTTGATCGCGGGTTGGCAGCGAAGCCAGCACATCAACGTGCGAGGCCGGGTACATCTTGCCGCCAATGGAAACGATCTTCGCTTGTAGCTTGTCGTTGATTTTTACAAAATCCTTGATCAGACGGCTGGCAGCGCCAGGGTCTTCCATCGAGAACGCATACAGCAACGGGCCGGTCAGAGAATCTTTGACATTCTCGAATTCGGTACCGTTGACGGCA
>JBOHYH010000005.1:0-6276 GCA_050737775.1 Arenimonas sp. | reverse complement strand
ATCGAAACCGGCGTCAAGGGCATGCTGCCCAAGAATCCGCTGGGTCGTGCCATGTACAGCAAGCTCAAGGTTTATGCAGGTCCAAACCATCCGCATACGGCCCAGCAGCCTCAAGTGCTGGACTTTTAAGGCTTTAGGATAACTCATGGCAACTTCGCAAAATTACGGCACCGGCCGTCGCAAATCCTCTACCGCTCGCGTTTTTCTGCGTTCGGGCAAGGGTGCAATCGTTATCAACGGTCGCTCGATTGAAGAATTCTTTGGTCGCGAAACTTCCCGCATGATCGTGCGCCAACCGCTTGAACTGACCAAAATGACGGACAAGTTCGACGTTAGCGTTACTGTTGAGGGCGGCGGTATTACCGGCCAAGCCGGCGCTATCCGTCTGGGTATCGCCCGTGCATTGGTTGAATACAATGACACCCTGAAGCCAGAACTACGCAAAGCCGGTTTCATGACCCGCGATGCTCGTGAAGTGGAACGTAAAAAAGTCGGCCTGCACAAAGCTCGCCGCGCGACCCAGTTCTCGAAGCGTTAATCCGCTTTGCGGAAGCCTTTGGGCTTCGCTGGTTCCATCAAAAACCCCGCTCAAGAGCGGGGTTTTTGTTTATCGGGAGTTTGCAAATTTTTGCAGAACGAGACTTGCCCCTGAAAATAGAATACGAAATACTGAAAACCCTCGGCTTTTAACGCCAGTCGGGCTAGACTGAACAAATTGCAGGGAGATTCATATGCCGGTGTCAGCTTCAGATCTTGCCAAATTATTTCCTTTGGAATCACTTCGCAACGAGACCCGTGACCAGTTGGGTCGTGATGCCGTCGTCACTTCCCATGTTCGACACGATTATGTGTTCGAGGCTGGCAGCGTGGATGACGACACCATCTACCTGCTCGAAGGCGAGTTGCAATGTGAATACCCCGATGGTCGCAAGGTCGCCCATGTGGCCAGTGCACAGCACGGACGTTATCCGTTGAATGACGCGATCCCCCGTCGTTTCGCAGCCAAGGTAATTTCAAGTACGGCAAAAATCATGCGTCTTGATCGGCGTTATCTGGAAAAAATCATTACCTGGGATCAGGTTAGCCGTACCGAAAGTTACAAACATTTTGATTCGAGCCCGGGTGCCAATTCCTGGGTCTTCCGATTATTGAATAGCCATGCTTTTCTGAAATTGCCGACCGGCAATATCGAAAAAATGTTTCAGCGTTTTGAAGAGGTAAAAGCATTGCCGGGCGAGATCATCATGCGCGAAGGTGATGCACCGGATTATTTTTACGTGATTCGAGAAGGTACGGCATCGGTATCCAAATATCTCGACGGCGCACCGCAAGTCGTGGCCTATCTTCGCGAAGGCGATATCTTTGGTGAAGATGCCCTGCTCGCCAACGTACCGCGCAATGCGACGGTGCGCACGATGCAGGGCGGTCGTTTGATGCGTCTGAAAAAAGAAGATTTTGAAGCGGTACTGAAACCACCGATGGTGCATTGGGTGTTGCCGGCCGATGCTGCACGCCTGGTCAAGGATGGCGCGATTATTCTTGATGTTCGCATGCCAGAAGAATATGCCCTGCGCGGCATTGATGGTGCGGTCAATGTACCGTTATATCGTTTGCGTGAGGATGCCAGTATGGCTTTGCCTGCCGGTAGTCACCTGGTTGTCTATTGCAATACCGGTGAGCGCTCGGCAGCGGCTGCATTTATTCTTAATGGTCTAGGTTATACAGTGCATGCATTGCATGGTGGATTGGGCGCCATGGTCAGAATGCTGGCTGCAAGCCAAGCCGCAGCAGAGCAGGCCGCGTTACAAAGGCAAGCGTAATTTGAGTATTGGGTGGCTATGCACCACCCCGGCTTATTTGTTGCGTTGCACTCCATCCACAATCACGATATCGGCTGCGCGTTTGGCAAACAGTCCTACGCATACGACGCCGGTAATTTGATTGAGTTCGGCTTCCATGCCAACCGGGTCAACGATCTGCCAGTTATAGACATCGAGAATCCAGTTGCCGTTATCGGTCACTTTGCCTTCGCGCCAAACCGGTTGTCCTCCGCGCGATACGATCTCGCGAGCAACGTAACTGCGCGCCATCGGAATTACCTCGATAGGTAACGGGAACTTGCCCAGCAACGGGACTTCCTTGCTGGCATCAATGATGCAAACAAATGTCTTGCTGGCGGCGGCAATTATTTTTTCGCGAGTCAGTGCGCCACCGCCACCCTTGATAAGGCGATTATGAGTGTCGCATTCGTCTGCACCATCAACGTAAAGCGACAGCGAACCGGTAGAATTCAAATCCAGTACTTGAATGCCATGCTGTTTCAGCAAGGCAGTGCTTTGTTCGGAGCTGGAAACGGCGCCTTCAATCTGATGTTTCCTGCGGGCAAGAGCCTCGATGAAAAAAGCTACCGTGGAGCCTGTACCAACTCCGACAACGGTGCCTTCTTCAATAAATTTTGCGGCAGCTTCACCAGACAGGCGTTTGCCTTCGTTTTGCGACATGACTTACTCCAAGGACAGGATGAATTTCCACTGCTGGGCAGTGACTGGCAGAACCGACAGGCGATTGCCGCGTTTGAGCAGCGCGAATTCTTCGAGATGCTCCGCCTGCAATTTTAATTCATCCAGCGAAATAACGCGCTTCAATTTGCGTTTGAAGCTGACATCCACCAGCCACCAGCGAGGATTTTCCTGTGTACTGGCGGCATCGTAATAATCGGATTTCTTGTTGAATTGGGTAGGGTCCGGATAACTGTCGCAGGCTACTTCCGCGAGTCCTGCAATACCGGGAATGGCGGTATTCGAGTGATAGAAAAAAATACCATCACCCACCTTCATGTCTTTCATCATGTAGTTACGTGCCTGGTAATTACGAACGCCGCTCCAAGGCTCGCGTTTGACGCGTTTGAGGTCGTCTATGGAGAACTCATCGGGTTCCGTTTTCATCAACCAGTAGTTCATGGAAAGATCATCTCGCTAGTCATGGGTTCGGTTTTCATCAGCCAATAGTTCATAAAAACATCATCTCTCATAGGGTGCGCTCAAGCGCACCAAACTACCTCGTTAAACAAAGGTGCGCTTGAGCGCACCCTATGCATTTTTAAAACGCAATACTTCCCGCTCATTGATCAGCATATCCAGTTTTACATCCCACTCTTCGGAAGGTAAATGCTCTGCTTCCTGATCCGAATAAGCGATCCCGATTAGCAGGGGCGGAGCTGCTTGGTCGTGGCGAAACGCAAAGCTGCGATCATAATAACCGCCACCCATGCCGAGACGTGCGCCGCTTTTTGTGTAGGCGAGCAAAGGCATCAGGACAATGCTTATTGCGGAGGCATCCAATGCCGAGCTCGGTGAAATGTCAGGTTCGGGAATGCCGTACTGATTGCTTACCAAATCGTCACCGGAACGCCAGGGAGCAAACTTGAGTGTCTTGTCCTGCTGGATGATCGGCAGGCACCAAACTTTGGGCGTCTGTACGCGCATTTGCACAATGTGCAGCGGTACTTCGCCGCGTGTCGCCCAATAACCGGCAATGTAATTTGCCGATGGCCACTCCGGAAGATTCATGAGTTGCTGTGCAACGGTATCGGCCGTTTGCATGCGCTGTGCGGCAGAAATTGCCAGGCGTTGTGCGATGAAAGCTTCTCGCAGATGCTTTTTTTCCGTGCGCATTATTTTATTCATGTGTATGGAAGGGACAAAACGTTGCCCCTGATTTAACAAGTTATTGCAGAACGCAATCTTTGAGCATAGGGGAGAGCATTATCATGCCATTGCCTTCGCATACGACCGTTATTGTTTGACCCTTATGCAAGCCAGCCGCCACACTTTCAGGAAGGCCCGAGACATGCACGTTTTTAAACATATCAATTCCCAAGGTCACGTAAATGGAATCGGTAAAGTCTTTTTTAATGTCGTCGACTTTACCCGTTACCGCAAGTCGTTTCCCCTTATAGATTTGATCGGCTGCAACTTCATTCGCTTCGTATGCACTAAACAATTCGCCCGCTTTTACTTCCATAGCAGGGGCTTCTGATTGTGCCGGTTGTAGTGCGACTTGCTCCGTTGGTGCTGAAGCTGTTGTGGCTCGCTGTTCGCTTGCTTTTTGCGCCCCGCCAGCAAAGGCCATCATTATCGCGAAACCGACGAAGTAAACGATTGGGGAGCCAATCAGTGATAGCAATAATTGCCATATACCCGCCATTGCGCCGCCTTTCGACATTGCAACAATCGCAAGGATGAACGCTACCAAATTAAGGGGCCATCCGATAAACAAGCCTAATCCTGGCAAGGGGACTAGGAAGCAAAGCCAAGCGATAGCAAGGCAAGTCCATGCGGCGTTTTTTGCTTTATTGTTCTGCGGTTGTTCGTAGACTGTGACGGGTGGCGGAATTGCATTCATGTATTACCCCTGTTTTTCGATTTCGAAAATAAATGTCTGCAATCTTGCGTGTTGTGATTTCCGCTTCACCTATCTTTTTGTCCGGCATTGGTTGTTTGGCCGGAATTCAAAATTGCATCCTCCACCATGCCGATGCGTACGAAACGACCTTGATCCAGGAGGATCAAGTGGGCATCTGGACGAAGACTTAAGGCTTCCCGCAACAGGGCGGACATGCACACCGTCGTCGTCAACAAACTCCCGGGCCGTAGTTATGGGTCAAGGCGAAATGTTTGCGTACGCTGTCGAACACAGCGGAGGACACAAACATAGTATAGAACTTAATCCAGAAAAAAATGTGAATTTCAGCGCGAATTATTCAGTGAAACTTTTCGCAATTATCGTGGTAAGGAATCGAACAAGCCGTCCAGTTTTCGATTCATGTCGCCCAGGGTTTGATGGAGTACGCCATCACGTTCATCTGCGGCTTTTTTCAGCTGCAGGAATTCATGCGCGAGATTAAGTGCTGCCAGAACCGCGACTTGATCAATCGATACCATTCGGTTATTGCCGCGAATTTCGCGCATACGCGCGTCCAGAAAGCGGGCCGAGGCCTGCAAACTTTCCTGCTCACCGGGCTCAACACCTACTGCAAATTCGCGATCCAGTATTTTTACATTTACCGGAGTACTCACGCGTTTTGCTCCAGTGATTTCAGGCGATTGATCATGGCTTCAACCCGCGAGCGCGCGAGTTCATTTTTACTCATTAACTGCGAACGTTCGTTGGTCAATTGTTCCTGACTTTGACGCAGGCTGCGGTTTTCATCCTGAAGACGACGCGACACTTCTATCAAACGATCGACACGTTCCGCCAAGGCTTTGATTTGCTGATGTACATCGGGTGAGTTCATGGTCTTCACGATAGTGTCAGTTCAACAGGGGGTCAAGCATTTAATAGGGTGCAGGGATGGCTGCAACCGTACTGGGTTGCCAGCTACGGATAAAGGCCAGACAGCGGTGACCGTCGATCGGCGGCGATAGCCAATAACCCTGGATTTCATCGCAACCTTGTTCGCGCAGATAGCGAAGCTGCTGTTCGGTTTCCACTCCCTCCGCTATGACGTTCAGGCCGAGCGAATGGCTCATGGTAATGATGGTGGCGGTGATGGCTTCATCGTCCGGATCGTGATCGAGATCGCCAATGAAGGCCTTGTCGATTTTCAGGGTGTCGATCGGCAGTCGTTTCAGATACACCAGCGAAGAATAGCCGGTACCGAAGTCGTCAATCGCCAGTGTCAAACCCAGTGCACGCAATTCATTAAGAACCGTGGTTGCCTGCTCGGCGTTTTCCATCACCATGCTTTCGGTGAGTTCGAGTTCCAGACGATTGGCCGGAATTTCGGTTTCTTCCAGAATGCGTTTCAGTGTTTGCGCCAGATTCCCGCGCAGCAATTGCATGACCGATACGTTCACCGCCATCGAGAGTTCGGTTAAATCATGTTTGCGCCAACGCTTGAGCGCCATGCAGGCTTCCTGCAGAACCCATTCGCCGATAGCGAGAATCAAGCCGCTTTCTTCTGCCAGCGGAATGAAGGTCACCGGACTGATGTCGCCAAGCTCGGCACTATGCCAGCGCAGTAGAGCTTCGACTCCCGTAATGCGGCCGTCGGCGAGCGACATGCGTGGTTGATACACAAGACGGAATTCGCCCTTGTCCAGCGCCTTGCGCAGACAGGTCAGAATTTGTGCGCGTCGACGCGCTTCGGCGTCCATTGTTTCGTTGTAAATCTGGAAGGTATTGCGACCTTCGGCTTTCGCCTGATACATCGCGGTATCGGCGAACTTCAATAAATCGGTTGGTACCAAGGCGTGATCTGGATACAGGCTGATG
>JBOHYH010000004.1:0-1926 GCA_050737775.1 Arenimonas sp. | reverse complement strand
GTCTTCAACCGATTTGACGGGTGTGGCCAAGGTCTCGGCCAACAAGACAGAACTGCAGCTCGACAAAGCAAGTAGGGTGATGAAGGAAATATGGCGCATGAGGTTCCCCTTAAGGATGGTGCGGAATATTAGGCCATAAATAGAACACAACGCACGGCATCAGAACCACATTTATTTCATGGCATTCATCGCATTCGGTTCGGCATTTCCGGCTTGGATAAAACCATGAGCTGGGCTACGTTTTTTTATTTATACTTTCTGCATCAATGCCTCGATGGAGAATGCGTGCGTGAACGAAGAAGCACAGGCGAAAGCAACCGCAGCGGTGATGGCATTGGCGCATCGAACCGAATCGGCGGGCAAGAAAGACGGCAAGGATGCAAAGCTCTCGAAGGGTGCATGGCAGCCCATGCCGCACGGCCACAATCAACTAATGCATGAGGGCAAGCTGCGTGAAGCCGTGGCTTACTACGAAATTGCCGAGTCGATTCACCGTGAAGCCGCCGGCCTTGGTTACCCGCGAGCGATGCTGTTGGAGGCGATGGGTGCTTACGATGAAGCCATCGTGGTATTTCAAGCGCTGAAAGGGACGTATTACGAGCAGCCTGGCCAGATGGGCATCAAGCGCTGCCAGGACAAGCAAAAAGGCAACTACGATGAGCTGGCTGCGCTCGGTTTACCGAAAGAATTTACCGATGCCTTCGCCGGTCTTGATGCGGATGCATTCTTTGCCGAGCTTGATGCAGGCCCGAATGATGAAATTATAAACGCTAAGCACGAGCGTGCCCAGAATGTGCTTGAAGAAAAACTAAAGCAAGCGAAGACGCTGCCACCAGCTGATGACGAAACGATCCGGCAAGAGGCAACCGACACCGCGCTCGCATTCGTGAATCATCTGCTTGATCGTAATTATTCCGCTGCTCGCAAGATGTTGCACCCGCACGAATCGGGGTTCACCGAGGAAGAGTTACGCGAGTCTTTCGAGCCGATGTTCGAAGATGAGGATTTCCCGCAATCGGCCAATGTGTTCGATGTGCAGACCGATATGCTGAACCTGGAGCTGGATGATATTGCCTGGGTCTATATCAGCATCGACAGCGAAAATGCCGAAGCGATCTCACTGCATGTTGCACGTGACAAGAAGCGTCTTGTGGTTCGCAATATTGAATGGGGAAGGCCATAACGAGTTTAATTCGGCCCAGTCCGACGCTTTTAGAAGCTTTCAATTTGTTTGTGACGAGCCAAGGTAAGACCTACCACTCGCCATAAAATCAGGTTCATTTCCTATCCTGGCTGGGAAGTTTCAAAAATGTAATAAATGCGGGCTGTGGCGTTCAATCAATTCATGTAAAAATCATGGTTTGAGCATTCATCAGGATGGCGGCATGGGTAATTCAATTTTGCATGTGGGTAAATTGGCGATGGTTGCGGTTTCCACCTTGTCGCTAACAGCATGTTTCAAGCCTTCTGCGCCACCTTCCTATGAATTCGAGCCGATGCAATCAACAACATCGGAAAACAAGACGCAATGCCCGGATTTGAGTGGCACTTATCGGCTTGTGCATGGCAGCGAGGAGAGCAAACTGTTCTCGCCCTATCATTTGCCCGCGCATGAAATGGACCTGGTGCAATTAACACGCACATCGAGTAGCTGGTTCGAGTATCGATTGAAAATGGATGAGGCACGATTTGCCGATCAAGTATCGGCACTGCGCTCGTCCAATCAGAATGCTTATGTAACGTGGCGTGGCTTGATCACGCAATGGCAGCAACAAAAACGCGAGAAAAAAGAAACTTCGGTGTTGGAAGATAAAATTCTGCAACTGGGGCCGCTACCGGAACGTGGCGGCTTGCTGACGCCATCGCAGTGTGAAAATTTTTGGGGCATGATCAAATACCAGGATGGTCAGCCGGTAGGTTTGGAAG
>JBOHYH010000003.1:0-14815 GCA_050737775.1 Arenimonas sp. | reverse complement strand
GTTTGATGCGAAGGCTGCATTGCCAATGGCAGAGCAAGGTCTGAAATTATCAAGGCTCGCGCTGGACCTTGAGTCCGAGGCAATATTTTTACGGTGCGATGGCTATGCCAATGAGCAGCTTGGGAATACGGGGTTGGCCGCAGCTGCCTACGAACTAGGCGTCATGGTGGCAGAAAAAGCGGGCAACAAGGAAATTCTTTCCGATGCATTGGCAACACGAGGCGAAATTCGCTATTACAACGGACGCTACGATGAGGCACTCGCTGACCTCAAGCGATCCTACGATTTAAGCGTCGAGTTAAAATTAAAACTCAGTTCCAGCTATTTGCTTACCGCAATTGCCAATCTTTATGCCGATGCCAATGTTGGCGAATACGATAAGGCCATCGATTATTACGGGCAAGCCCTCAAGTGGCATCAGGCGGAAGGTCGCAAGTTCGATGTGGCGACAGCACATTTCAATATTGGTTCCACATTGGAACGTAAAGGTGATCTTGAAGCTGCATTGAAGGAATACAGAAAAGCTCATGAAATAGACAAAGCTTTGCAAGATGCGGCTTCTGTTGCAGAAGAGGAACGTGTGATTGGTGCGTTGCTGGCCAAACAAAACAAGGCTTCCGAAGCTTTGCCATGGATACAGAGAGCGCTTGCCTATTACCTGAAAGTAAAAGATACCGATGGCGTTGCACGGACATCGCTTAGTCGGGGTATTGCATTCCGAAAACTGGCGCGAATAAATGATTCACTCAGTGATCTTGAAGTTGCCAGAAAATATTTCGAGACGGAAAAAAATCTGCGTTATCTCGCAAAGATCCATGAAGAAAGGTCATTGACCTACGCTGCTGCCGGCGATTGGCGCAATGCTTATGAAGCCGGTAACTTGTTCAGGGCTACTCAGCAAAAATTGGACAAGGGTCTGCTTGAAGAACGGACTTCACGTTTGCGGGTGCAGTTCGATACAGAGCGAAAAGAGCAGGAAAACAGGGTGTTGTTGATTGAAAGCACTCACCGTGGTGAGGCACTGAAAAGCGCAAAAAAATTGAACGATTTGCAATGGATGGTTATTGCATTGGGTTCCGCATTACTGATGCTTTTGGCGGTGCTTGTGATTCGTCAGGTCCACAAAACCCGACGAATGCGAATTTTGGCAATGACCGATGAACTTACTAAATTGCCTAATCGTCGGCATATTCTGACTTTTCTGGGCGATCAAGCAAAAATATCCTACGAAAGTGAGCAGCCGATAAGCGTTATTGTCTTTGACATTGATCACTTCAAGACTGTAAACGATAAATACGGCCACGATGGCGGTGATATTGCCCTGAAAACGGTTGCCAATATCGGCCATCAAGCCTTGCGTCGTGGCGATCGGGTCGGGCGTATCGGCGGTGAAGAGTTCCTTGTGGTGCTGCCGGGGACGGAACACAAATCTGCCATGGAGATTGCCGAGCGATTACGACGTTCTGTTGAAGTAACCGAATTCGACAAATTGCTTTCCGGTTTGCGCTTGACTATCAGTCTGGGGGTTAGCGAATGGAATGCGGGGCATGAAAGTATTGATGCATTGGTCAAACGTGCTGATATAGCGCTTTATGAAGCCAAAACTGGCGGGCGCAATCGAGTCGTTGAGAAATAGTATTTCGCGGGATTAAAAAAGGGCCCCTTAGGGCCCTTTTTAATTTGCGGAAATGCTGAATACAATTAACGGCGAGCGTTATTGTCTTCCGGCCTTACGTTTACCACAACGCGAATCGTGCGGCCTGGACGATAATCTGTCGTGGTGCGATAAGTCTGACCAGCATAACGATAGGTAACATCGTAGGCATCGTAATTGCCGTAGCGACTATTATTGCTGTTGTCATATACCGTGCGGCAACGACGTACAGTGCCGCTGGTGTCGTCACGATATTCGTACTGGTTGTTGTCGCGCTGGATTTTGTTGCCGACACTGGCACCAATAACGGCGCCTGCAATCGTAGCGGCTTTGCGGCCGTCGCCTTTGCCGGCTTGATTGCCCAGCGCGCCACCTACGATGGCACCGATTATTGCGCCGCTTTTATTGTTTCTGTCGTCACCACGATAGAGGCGGCCATCGCTGTCACGATAATAGTCATTTTCATAGCCACGAGTTTGCTCGTTCCAGCATTCCTGGCGCTCGTAGGCATAGCCATTGTTGACTCTTTCCACACGAATAACCTGGGCAACGTCGCTACGTCGGTTGCTGTTATTTCCGTAACGGCTGTCGTTTCTATCCTGAGCGGAAGCAAAGCCCATGCCGGTGGTTGCTGTGATAGCCAATGTGAGAACACTCAAAGCAATATTTTTATGTTTCATGATCAAAACTCCAAACGCCGAAAGTGGGGGCGTGATGGGTACCCTACACGTCGAACCTTAACGGTTTCCTTAACGGTAATAGGACCAGCATGATTCTGTTAACGCTTCCTACAGTTAGCTGAAGGCGAAGTCAGGATGTATATTTATAAGTGCGGAAACGTACAGACGAAGAATGTGCATTCTTTGTCAATGAAACCCTATGTAGAACTGATAGTCCGGTAACGTTTTGTTACGTTTTTCCATGAATTAGTTGATATGGCTGACTTTGGTCAATAATAGCGGCTACTTCCCGGAAGAAATCACGTCGCAAATGAAAACACCCAAGGGTCTGCAGCCACTAATCGATGACGGCGTCATCGACGAGGTTATGCGACCACTCAAAAGCGGAAAGGAAGCCGCCGTCTATGTTGTACGTTCGGGCGATGAAATTCTCTGTGCCAAAGTTTACAAAGACATGGCACAGCGCAGCTTTCAGGCTAGAGTGCAATATCAGGAAGGGCGCAAGGTGCGTGGAAGCAGGCAGGCTCGCGCGATCAGCAAGGCGACAAAATTTGGTCGCAAGGAACAGGAAATCGCCTGGAAAAATACCGAAGTTGATGCGCTTTACCAATTGGTGGATGCTGGAGTTTGCGTGCCCAGACCGCATGGCTATTTCCATGGCGTTTTATTGATGGAGCTGGTGACCGATGAGGCCGGCCATAGCGCACCGCGTTTGGGCGAAGTAGAACTGACTGCAGAAGAAGCACGCTGGTTTCATGGCGAACTGATCGGCGATGTCGTGCGCATGCTCTGCATTGGCCTCATTCATGGTGACTTGTCGGAATACAATGTCCTGGTCGCACCTTTCGGACCGGTGATCATAGATTTTCCGCAAGTAGTGAGTGCAGCCGGCAATAATGCTGCGAGGGAAATGCTTCTGCGTGATGTACATAATCTTCGCGATACCTTAGGCCGTTCGGCGCCGGAACTTTTATCAACCCACTACGGTGAAGAAATGTGGGCCTTGTACGAGAAAGGTGAATTGCAGGTCGATACAGTACTTACCGGCAAGTTTGTCTTTGATGAACATGCTGCCGATTTGCAGGCAGTGATGATGTCGATTGAAGATGCAAGACAGGAAGCCATCATCCGTCAACAAGGCAGGGAAGAAGCCGCAGAACGCGATTGATTGTAAATGGCAGGTTGCAAGTGCCTGCATTGTTCGCCCATCATGTGTTCATGAGCCAAGCTGATCCAATAGAACTGCTAGATGGCATCGGCATTTTCAGGCCGGTGGGCATATATCGCTTTCAGCAGGTGGTAGCACTCGTGACGGAAATAATCGTCCAGCTTCGGGAGCGTGGTGTCGGTAAATTGATTGTCGTTACTCACGGAGTATCCGGTTTTCAACCGCCGAGTCTGAGCGAGCGTCACTGGATGGTGCGCGAGTGGGTCGAAGCTTCCCAGGGAAAGCTGAAAGTGGCGATGGTGGTGCCTGAAGAGTTTATCGACCCGGAGAAGTTCGGTGTTTTGGTGGCAGCGAATTTCGGGGTGACGTCGGATGTGTTCACTTCTGAAGCAGATGCCATGAAGTGGCTTCGCGAACAGCCCTGATAGCTGATTTTATTGCGGCTTGTCACGTGAGCGCGTATGTGCAACGGCCGATAGAACACCTAACCCGGCGATAATGATGGATACCACCACAATCCATTGTTGCGGCACGTGCAGCAAAATTGCGCCGTAAATCACGCCGCTGAGCACCACCAAAATTCCAAACAGATACAGTGCGAATGACATAGTTTTATTCCAGATGGATTGCGTAGCGAAAGATTAGGCCGGATGTTCCAGAGGTTCAGTGTGCTGGCGCACAGAGAGAATGCCTGGCGATACTTGACCAAGCTACGGAATGGGCGGAGGCTATTGTTTCCCTTGTCACAAGCAATAGGAGTATGTATGAGCTACGTTGATGGATTTGTCCTGCCAGTTCCGACCAAGAATTTAGCCGCATATCGCAAGATGGCGCGTCTTGCTGGAAAAGTCTGGCGCGAGCATGGCGCCCTGGATTACAAGGAATGTGTTGCCGACGACGTCTCGCCAGGCAAACATACGTCCTTCCCGCAAAGCGTGAAATTGAAGAAAGACGAGACAGTGGTGTTCTCATATATTGTGTACAAATCGAAAGCAGATAGAAATCGCGTGAATAAAAAAGTATTTTCCGACCCTCGGCTTGCCGCAATGATGGACCCAAAGAAATTACCGTTTGATGGCAAACGAATGTTTTTTGGTGGATTCAAGGTGTTTGTCGATCTTTAGCGGCATTTCACGCGGTTAATTCCGGATAAGTCGCTGAACTAGGCTATGCTGTGGCGATGAAAAATCTGAAAACGGTTCCATTGCCACAGTACAACACCACCGACGATGGTGAGCGACTTGCCCGTGCCCGAATGTTTGCCGATGAAATGGGTACTCGACGCACCGTGCGTGATTTTTCCAGCAAGGCAATATCGCGGGATGTTATAGCAGCGTGCATCAATACAGCGGGGACATCACCTAGCGGAGCGAATCAGCAGCCTTGGCATTTCGTCGCGATTTCGGACATCAACACGAAACATAAAATTCGTGTGGCGGCCGAAATCGAAGAGCGTGAATTTTACGAACACCGTGCACCGAATGAGTGGCTAGAGGCGCTCGCCCAGTTGGGTACGGATGAAAACAAGCCTTTTCTTGAAATCGCCCCATGGCTGATTGCCGTTTTTTACGAACGAACCGGACCTGAACTCGATGGGCAGAAGGCAAAACGCTATTATCCGCATGAGTCCACCGGAATTGCGGTGGGTTTATTGATTGCCGCATTGCATCGTGCTGGCCTTGCAACCTTGACCCACACACCCAGTCCAATGGCATTTTTGAATGACATATTGGATCGACCGAAAAACGAAGTGCCTTATCTGCTTTTGGTTGTCGGCCACCCGGCTGATGATTGTCGTGTGCCCGATATTGATCGCAAACCCTTGTCGGAAATCGCAAATTTTATCGAATGAAGCCTGGTGCTGTTTCCGCCTATCCAGAAACATCCTGTCATGACTAATAAATACACCGGTGCCAAAAATGTGATGCCCCAGATGCCCTTGTTCGGTATCGGTGCGAATCAGCCATTCGAGCATAATTATTTTTTTGCTTTGTCTCCGGATGCCGAAGTTCGCCAACAATTAAGCCAGGTGGCCGACGATTTGAGGGTAAGTGATTCTCTCAATGGCAGCTGGATAGCGAGTGAGCGATATCATCTGACTTTGCATCATCTGGGCCAGTTTCCGGAGGCGCGTCCAGATCTGGTGAAAAGGGCGCTCGCAGCGGCTAATACTGTCCGGATGCAAGGTTTCAATATAAAACTCGATCACTTCATGAGTTTCGAGAGCAAGACGGGAAAGTTTCCCTGTGTACTCACATCGAAATACGAGTTGGCAGAGCTGAAGAATTTCTGGCAGCTTTTGAAAGAAAGTTTATATGCGCAGCGATTGGGTCAGTATGTAGCAAACAGTTTTACGCCGCATACCACCTTGCTTTACAGCAGGCAGCCGATCGTCAAGACACACGCAGTGGTGCCAATTCAATGGCCGGTAAAAGATTTCGTGCTCATTGAAAGTCTGGTCGGAAAGTCCGAACATATCGAACTCGGCCGTTGGCCATTGTCGGCTTGATAAATAATCAGGGATTGATATGACTCAGGATCGCAACCCGCAGGCAGAACAAATGGGCGATGAATCAATGGTACGCAATCTGGCGTATCAGGCTGATGCCATCTGGCCGCAGGAAAAACATTTATTCGATCGCTATTCTATTTCCGGTGCCATAAAAATTCTTGATGTGGGGTGTGGTACCGGCGAAATTACGCGCCGACTTGCCGAACATTATCCGCAAGCCAGTGTCGAAGGGATGGATATACTGGGGTCGAATCTGGTATTTGCCCGGCGTGACAGTAGTGAATTTTCAGGCAGGGTTATTTATGAACAAGGCGACGCTTTTGCCCTGAAAAATGCCGATGCCAGTGTGGATTTGCTTGTCTGTCGTCACATGTCGCAGGCCGTGCCGGATTTTGGCTTGGTCCTGGCAGAATTTACCCGTGTATTGAAACCAGGTGGTGTATTGCATTTGCTTTCGGAAGATTACGGCATGCTGCATTTTCCGGTGACCGAGTTGGACCCTGATCGGTTCTGGAATGAGCATGCGATCAAGTTCCTGCACAGTATCAAATGCGATGGACGCATTGGCAGGCATTCGCCCTCGTTACTGGAAAAAGCGGGTTATGGAAGTATCGTAATGGATTACATCACGGTCGATACCCTGCGGGTTCCTCGCGAAACATTTGCCGGCATTATCAGATCCTGGCGAGATGGCTATGCTACGGTTCTTGCGGAAGCATCAAATCGGACTATTGATGAAGTCACCGCCGACATGAATCAATTGGTCCACTGCATCGAAACACCACCGAACTATGTGGTGTGGCATGTACCGGTGATTTCCGGTCGCAAACCCAAGTGAAGAGCTTGCTCAATACTTGTTTTCATACGCCAAGTTTTTTTGTTCATTGCGGTCTGGGTTTTGGCGGTTTGACGCTGCGTCGTATTTCCTTGGGTGGTGGATCTATTTTTAGCAGCATCCCATTACTCGCATCGGTAAGCAGATAAAGTCCACCATCGGGACCTGCCGATATCGCCCGGACACGATGACCCATTTCGCCGAGTAATCGTTCTTCCTTGACTATGTTTTCACCATTGACTTCAAGTCGCACGAGTTGTTGCGCTACCAATCCGCCAACGAAAAGATGACCATACCAGGCACTGTTTTTATTCTTGTCATAGAAAGCCATGCCGCTGGGCGCTATCGAGGGAACCCAGTAATGAATGGGTTGCTCCATATTCGGTGCACTGCTACCGGTAGATTCCGGAATCGGCTGGCCATTGTAATCAAGGCCATAGGTAATGATGGGCCATCCGTAATTCTTTCCTGGTAGCGGAATGTTTATTTCATCGCCGCCCATAGGGCCGTGTTCATTCATCCATAATTTGCCGGTCCAGGGATTGAGAGTTGCACCTTGCGGGTTGCGATGGCCGTATGACCAGATTTCCGGTTTGACGTTGCTTTGACCGATAAAGGGATTGTCCGAAGGAATGGTTCCATCTGGCCAAATCCGGATTATTTTCCCCTGATGGTGATCCAGATATTGTGCCGTAATGCGATTATTGTTTTCACCGAGTGTGACAAATAAATGTCCCGATCTGTCAAACACCAGGCGTGAACCGAAATGATTGCCGGTACTTAGCTTGGGCATTTGGCGAAAAAGCACTTGCGTGTTTTCGAGTGCGTTGCCGTTCAATTTTCCTCGCATGACCGCCGTGCCGGCTACGCCACCGCTACCTGCTTCAGCGTAAGTTAAATACACCAATTGGTTTTGCACAAAATTGGGATCAATGGCGACATCAAGCAAGCCGCCTTGGCCCTGGGCGTAAACGGTTGGTGTGCCTGTGACTGCTGGCGAGATTTGCCCCTGCGAATAAATACGCAAACGGCCCGGGCGTTCAGTGATCAGGATGCGACCATCGGGCAAGAATGCCATGCCCCAGGGGTTGACTAGATTCTTGACGACAGTGGTAACTTTAATGCTGCCAAGCGAGCTTGGGCTGTAGACCACGTCTTGTGCGTGAAGACTATTGCTTGCAACTACCAATGACAAAAACAACAAGCTCGACCGAAGCATGGCTGAACTCCTATCGCCGGGGGGAAATACAATCTACGTCATTCAACATTAACCTCAGATTGATCAGGCCGCCTTTTTCTTCGCAAGCTTTTTCTTGGCGCTTTTCTTCTTCGGGGCGGATCGGCTCAAGGATTTTTCCGGCTGCTTGGGTGCTTGGTCGCCAATGATGGATTTCACTGGGCAGGCCACATAAATCGGACATTTTCTGCAACCGACTGCGATGGCAATGGGACATAGGGTGACTGGCATGCTGACTCTCGCTGGCTAGGTTTGTGGGACGGATGGGTCTTTTGAAACCTGTTTACTAGCTTATAGCATCTTTACCGTAAATAATTGGCGATAGAATGCGGCATCAGTAATGACTTTGTTTTTCATACGGCGGGGACACCGGAATGAGCAAAAATACCGATTTACAGCAACGTCGCGAGGCGGCGGTTGCGCGTGGCATTGGTCATGCGACCCAGCGTTACGCCGTGCGTGCGCTAAATGCTGAAATCTGGGATGCCGATGGCAAGCGTTATATCGATTTTGCCGGTGGCATCGGCGTGCTCAATACGGGTCATCGGCATCCTAAAGTGATGGCTGCCATACAAAACCAACTTGATGGATTTATTCACAGTTGCTTTCAGGTGATGCCTTACGAGCCTTATGTCGAATTGGCCGAAAAGTTGAATTCAAAAGCACCGATTCAAGGCAAGGCAAAATCTTTTTTCGTCAGTACGGGTGCCGAAGCGGTAGAAAATGCCGTCAAGATTGCACGCGCCTACACAAAGCGCTCTGGGGTGATTGCCTTTTCAGGTGGCTTTCATGGTCGTACTATGTTGGGCATGGCGCTAACCGGCAAAGTGGTGCCCTATAAAACCGGCTTTGGTCCATTTCCTCCCGATATCTATCACGCAAGATTTCCACATGCCTATCACGGTGTGAGTGTGCAGGACGCACTCGACGATATTAAACATTTATTCAAATACGATATTGAAGCTGCGCGTATCGCTGCCTTTATCATTGAACCGGTGCAAGGCGAGGGTGGTTTTACCGTTGCGCCGCCGGAATTCATGTCGGCTTTGAAAAATATTTGCGACGAGCACGGTATTTTATTGATCGCTGATGAAGTGCAAAGCGGGTTTGCACGCACGGGTAAATTATTTGCAATGGAACACTACGATATTCATGCCGATATCATCACGGTAGCAAAATCACTCGGTGGCGGTTTGCCCTTGGCCGGCGTGGTTGGACGAGCTGAGGTGATGGATGCGCCGGCTGCTGGCGGACTTGGTGGCACTTATGGCGGCAACCCGGTGGCCTGTGCGGCGGCATTGGCGGTATTCGATGTCATTGAGTCGGAGAATCTGTTGCAACGTTCACAAGACCTCGGCGAACGCATTCGCACTTTTATGATAGAGCTTCGACACAATGAGAGTCTTGGTATTGGCGAAATCCGTGGTTTGGGCGGCATGGTGGCGTTTGAAATGATTCAGCCAGGCAGCAGCAATACCCCGGATCCCGATGCCACCAAAGCCTTGACCGTTCTGGCGGCTGAAGCAGGTCTGATTTTGCTGTCATGCGGTGTCTATGCGAACACGATTCGCGTGCTGGTGCCATTAACAGTGGAAGAGACGATTCTGGAAGAGGCTTTAGGCTTGTTAGCCAATTCGCTAAAGGCTGTGCGAGCCTTGAAATAAGGGCGTGGAGACGCTTGTAACACAAAAATCGGAGATGTCTGATTTTTAAAGCTTTTGCCCTATTTTTATAGCATCCGGCCCTTGGCAATCGTTACAATATGCGTCTTGTCCCACCTGACCGATATTATGAGCGCCCAAATCGCCCCGACCGCGTCCCAAAACGCCATTACCACCGCTGCCAGCCTTGGCTTAACCGGTAATGCCGCCAAACAAATCGAGACTTTCAGCGCTGCGTTTTACGCGCGTTTGCCCGAGGAAGAATTGGCTCTGCGTAGCCCGCAGGAATGGGCCAATATTGCCCGTAGCAGTTTTGCCTTTATCCAGAAGCGTCAATCGGGCGCTGCCAAAATTCAGGTGTTCAATCCGCAACTGGCGCTGGATGGTTTTGAAAGCAGCCATACCGTGATCCATATCGTGAATGACGACATGCCGTTTCTGGTGGATTCGGTCAGTATGGCGCTGAGTGGCTTCGGTTGCTCCCTACACACGTTGGTGCATCCGGTCATGCCGATTTCGCGTGACGCCAGTGGTCAGTTGACGACTCCTGATTCCGGTGCAAATGAATCACTCATCTATCTGGAAATCGATCGTCAGGCCAGCGACGACGACATGGAAAAAATTCGCACCAGCATCGCCGCTGCATTGAGCGATGTACGTGAATCGGTTGCCGATTGGCGAATCATGCGTGACAAAATGAATGCCATCGCCGAGGAAATCGCGACTCGCCCAATGCCGGCAACGGCGAGTCAGCGTTCCGAAGCGCAGGATTTTTTACGTTGGGCGGCCGATAACCATTTCACTTTTCTGGGTTATCGCGAATACGAAGTTTCCGATATTCAGAATCAACGTATGCTGACGGTAGTTGCCGGTAGCGGTCTTGGCCTGATGCGTGGCAAGGATAGCGAAGTAAAGCCTCGCCCCTTGGCGGGATTGGCGGCAGCCGATCTGCCTGCGGGTGCAACGATGGAACCGCTGATCCTGACCAAGACCAATGCGCGTTCTACGGTTCATCGCTCCGGTTATATGGATTACATCGGCGTATTGGTATTTGATGAAAGCGGCAAGGCGATTCGCGAACAGCGTTTCCTTGGTTTGTATACCTCCAGTGCGTACAAGCGTCGTCCGTGGGAAATACCTCTGGTACGTCAGCGTCATGAATCGGTTATGGAAGCCTCGGGTCTTGGTGAAAACAGCCACAGCGGCAAAGCCCTGCGCCATATTCTCGAAACACTGCCGCGTGACGAACTTTTCCAGGCGAATACCGAAGAATTGTCCCGCACCTGTATGGGTATTCTGGCTTTGCAGGAACGCGTACGTCCGAAATTATTCCTGCGCCGTGATCCGTTCGGTCGTTTTTATTCGGCGCTGGTGTATATCCCGCGCGATCGTTTCAGTACCGAAGTGCGTGAACGCATAGAAGCCTTGTTCATGCGCGAGCTCAAAGGCGAGCGGCTTGATACCAATATTCAGATCGGCGAATCGCCCTTGGCGCAATTGCATTTAATCATTCGCCCCAAGAGCGGTGAAAAGGCAACGGCCGACACTGCCATGCTGGAAGCGGAGTTGCTGCGTATCGTGCGCAACTTCCAGGACGAACTGCGTGACGCATTGGTACAACACAGCGGCGAAGAAAAAGGCATCAAGTTATTCAACCGTTTTGGTCGTGCCTTGCCGGCGGCTTATGTGGAATCGGTATCACCGGTTATCGCTGCCGAAGATTTGCAACAAGCCGATTATCTCGAGAATGCCGATCAGCTTCGTCTGAATCTGTATCGCGACCCTGACGACAAAGGCCTGCGCTTCAAGCTCGTTCGCCTGCATAAGGAAATTGCCTTGTCGGATGCCTTGCCAATGCTTGAAAACCTCGGTCTTCGTATCAACAGCGAACATCCGTATGAATTGAATCTTGAAGATGACCGCATTGTCATTCAGGATTTTGAAGTCGAACCCACCGCAGGTTTGATTGATGTCGATAATTCGCGAGCCCGTTTCGAACAGGCATTCGGCGCGGTCTGGGCCGGCGAAGCGGAAAGTGATGGTTTCAATCGCCTCGTGCTCGCCGCAGGTTTGAGTTGGCGCGAAGTGGCTGTGTTACGTGGTTATTGCAAATACCAATTGCAAACTGGCGTACCGTTCTCGCAAACCTATATGGAAGAAACGCTGGTGCGTTATCCATTGATTGCCCGTTTGCTGGTCGAATTGTTCGCGGCCCGTTTTGAGCCTTGCCGGGATGACAAAACCGATGCGGCTACCTGCAACCGTTTGCATCGTGGCCTGATCGATATTGTGCCGGTGGCTGAACGCGAAAAGATCGCAACGATTCTGGAAGAAGTGGCTGCCGATCGTGCGCTTGACCGCGATGCACAGTTTGACGCCTGCGATGATGCGCTCGCTATTTTCCTGGAAAAAGTCGCCAGCCTCGACGAAGACCGCATTCTGCGCAGCTTCATCACGGTGATCAAAGCTACCTTGCGCACCAGTTTCTATCAAATCAAGAACGGCAGTCATCGCGACTACATCAGTTTTAAATTCGATGCCGCAAAACTGCCGGATTTGCCAAAGCCAAGACCTTACCGTGAAATTTTCGTCTATTCCCCATGGGTAGAAGGTGTGCATTTACGTTTTGGTCCGGTTGCCCGTGGTGGTCTGCGTTGGTCGGATCGCCGCGAGGATTTCCGTACCGAAGTATTGGGTTTGGTCAAAGCGCAAATGGTGAAAAATACCGTGATTGTGCCGGTCGGATCAAAAGGTGGCTTCTTCGTGAAACGTTCACCGGTGGGTGGTGATCGTGACGCTGTGTTGGCAGAAGGCATTGCCTGCTACAAGCGTTTCATCAATGGTTTGCTCGATATCACCGACAATATTGTCGATGGCAACATCGTGCATCCGGTCGATGTGGTTCGTCATGACAATGATGATCCGTATTTGGTAGTGGCTGCCGATAAAGGCACGGCAACCTTCTCTGATATTGCCAATGGCATTTCGGCTGAACATGGTTTCTGGCTTGACGATGCGTTCGCCTCTGGTGGTTCGGTCGGTTATGACCACAAAGGTATGGGCATCACTGCGAAAGGTGGCTGGGAATCGGTCAAACGCCATTTCCGTGCACTCGGTCGTGATTGCCAAACGCAGGACTTCAGCTGTGTGGGGGTTGGCGATATGTCGGGCGACGTTTTCGGCAACGGCATGCTGCTGTCGGAAAAAATTCGTCTACTTGCAGCATTTGACCATCGCCATATTTTCCTGGATCCGAATCCGGATTCGGCGGTTTCGTTCAAGGAACGCGATCGCATGTTCAAACTGCCGCGTTCAAGCTGGGATGATTATGACAAGAGTCTGATTTCGGCCGGTGGTGGCGTTTATGCACGCAGCGCAAAAACCATTCCGCTAACGCCTGAAATCAAGACGGTGCTGGATATCGAAACCGATCTGGAAGCAATGACACCGGCTGACTTGATGAATGCCATTTTGAAAGCACCGGTGGATTTGTTGTGGAATGGCGGTATCGGAACCTATGTCAAAGCGACTTCTGAAAGTCATGCTGATTGCGGTGATCGTGCCAATAACGCTCTACGCGTCAACGGAAACGAATTGCGCTGCAAAATGGTGGGTGAGGGCGGCAATCTCGGTATGACGCAACGTGGTCGTATCGAAGCAGCGCATACCAGCGTATTGCTCAACACCGACTTTATCGACAACTCGGCGGGTGTCGATACTTCCGATCACGAAGTGAATATCAAGATTCTGCTCGGCGCCGTCGTACAACGCGGCGATATGACGACTCCGGAACGCAATACTTTGCTGGCCAGCATGACTGACGAAGTAGGCGACTTGGTATTGATGGACAATTATCGCCAGAACCAGGCCATCAGTGTAATGGAAGCCATGAGCACTTCACGTCTGGGTTCGTTCGGGCATTTTATTCGCACACTGGAGTCGCAGGGTTTGTTGGATCGCGGCATTGAATTTTTGCCGACCGATGCCGAACTGAGTGATCGTAAATCCCGCGGCCAGGGTTTGACGCGTCCGGAACTCTCGGTTTTGTTGAGCTACGACAAAATCGTGATCTTCAATGAGTTGCTCGATTCGGATGTGCCGGAAGATCCGTATCTGTCGAAAGAGCTGCAACGTTATTTCCCGAAACCCTTGCAGGAAAAATATGCCGCCGACATGCAGCAGCATCGTCTGCGCCGTGAAATTATCGCCACGATGGTGACTAATTCCATGGTCAACCGCATGGGTTCCACTTTCCTGCTGCGTATGCAGGAAGACACCGGCGAAAGCCCCGCACAAATCGCCAAGGCGTTTACTATCAGCCGCGAAATTCTGGAGTCACGCGATTGGTGGGTTGGTATCGATACTATGGATTTGAAGGCATCGGAAAGTGCCCAAATTTCCGCGCTGACCGATATCTGGCATCTGCAACGTAATATGACGCGTTGGTTGTTGAACAAGCCTGGCGAGACTTTGAATATTGCTGCGCAGGTGGAGCGTTATGCCGCGCCCATGCGCGCACTGAAAGCCGCATTGCCGGCGATCTTGCCGGCTGAAAGTCGTGCAAGTCTTGAAGCCGACAAGAAAGCCTGGATGAAGCAGGGCTTCTCGTCCGATATGGCTTCCGATTTTGCCAAGTTGCCTTATCTGACCTATGCACTCGATATTATCGAAGTGGCGCTTGAGCGCAAGTCCGATGTCGCCTTGGTCGGTGAAGCCTATTTCGCATTGTCCGATGCATTGCATACCAAATGGCTGATGGATAATGTTGAAACACTTCCGGTCGAAGGTCGTTGGCATGCACAGGCACGCGGCGTGTTGCGTGATGAATTGCAGGCACAGCAGCGCGCCTTGGTGGGTATCGTGTTGTCGCAGGCATCGAAAAATAAATCCGCCGAAGCGCTGGTTTCCGAGTGGTTGTCGCGTGACGATGCTACCTTGAAATATACTTTGAGCATGTTTGCCGATATGCGCAATTTACGCAGTATGGACTTTGCGACTCTGTCAGTGGCCGTGCGTCGTTTGGCGCAGATCGCTTCGGCGAGTACAAGGGCTGCATAACGTAGGGGCG
>JBOHYH010000002.1:0-3688 GCA_050737775.1 Arenimonas sp. | reverse complement strand
CAAATAGTGATCAAGCCCGGCACCGGTGACGCGATCAAGCGAGCTGTCCAGATTTTCAAGCGCTCGATCCAGCATGCGATGACCAAGATCAACCGCATTTTCATGTTCGAGATGTTTTAATGAATGACGAATTGCCGTGCGTGCCTTGCTAGTCACGACAAATTCCAGCCATTGCGGGCTCGGGCTCGCCGATGGCGCAGTAATGATTTCCACCGTTTGCCCACTGATCAACTTCATGCGCAGCGGTACGAGTTTTTTATCGACCCGCGCGGCGACTGCATGGTTACCGACATCGGTATGTACGGCGTACGCATAATCCAGCGTGGTCGCATTGCGCGGCAATGAAAAAATATCGCCTTTCGGAGTGAATAAATACACTTCATCCGGGAACAAATCGATTTTGACGTTTTCAAGAAACTCGATCGACGAGTCTGCGGTATCTTGCGAATCCACCAGCCCGCGGACCCAGTCTTGCGCACGAATTTGAGCGCTATTGCTGGTGCGCCCGGCATTCTTGTAAAGCCAGTGCGCCGCAACGCCGCGCTCGGCAATCAAATCCATTTCTTCGGTACGAATCTGCACTTCCACCGGCGAGCCATAAGGCCCGAACAGCAATGTGTGCAAACTTTGGTAGCCGTTGGCTTTCGGGATAGCAATGAAATCGCGGAACTTGGCATCCAGCGGTTTGAACAGGGAATGCACTGCACCCAGCGCGTGATAACACTGCATTACTTTTTGCACGACGACGCGGAAACCGAAAACATCCATCACTTGATCGAAGCTTTTGTTTTCCTGCCGCATCTTGGTGTAGATGCTCCACGGCGCCTTGACGCGACTGATGACGCGAACCGGCAAGGCTTCCTGTGTGAGCTTTTGAGCCAGCTGCGCTTCGATGGTCGCGAGTGCTTCGCGGCGCATCACCGGTTGTGAGGCAATGCGTTTTGCAATCACGCGGTGACGCATCGGATACAAGGCGCGAAAACCCAGATCCTGCAATTCGGATTTGATGCGATTCATGCCGAGTCGCTGTGCAATCGGCGCGTAAATTTCCAGTGTTTCGCGGGCAATACGACGCCGGGATGCGGTGCTCATAGAATCCAGCGTACGCATATTGTGCAATCGATCGGCCAGTTTGATCAGAATCACGCGCAAGTCGCGCGACATCGCCAGCATCATTTTGCGAAAGCTTTCGGCGACCGCTTCCTGCTGACTCTTGAACTGGATCTTGTCGAGCTTGGTGACGCCATCGACCAACTCAGCAACGGTCTCGCCGAACATCTCGACAATTTGCGTGCGCGGCAGCGGCGTGTCTTCGAGTGTGTCGTGCAAAATGGCTGCACATAAAGCTTCGGCATCAAGCCTCAAGTCAGCCAAAATCCCGGCGACGGCAATCGGATGCGTGATGTAGGCTTCGCCGGATTTTCGGGTCTGTCCATCATGTGCCATGGCACCAATTTGGTAAGCCTGGCGAACTTTCAGAATCTGGGCAGACGGCAAATATTCGGTCAGGCGCAATTCAAGCGCACGCATGGTATCCGGACAGGGATCCGGGCAGGGCGCAAGCGCGATATCAATGGGAGCTTTTGCATGGGGCATGGCTCCAGACTACTTGGCTAAGCGTTTTGCTTCAATGCCTTAGCCATAAAAAAAGACCTCGTTTAAGAGGTCTTTTTCGTGAAGCTTGTTCAATGACAACGATTAATCATCGCCGCCTTTTGCAAGATCATCATCCACCACTTCCGCGGCAGCCCATTCCAGCGCTTCACGTTCACGGCGTTCACGTTCGGATTTTTCAACCTGATCAATTAATTCGGCATCGATTTTACCGGCAGCAATTTCACGCAGCGCCAACACGGTAGGTTTATCTTCATGCTCGTGATTTTCAACGGTCGATTCAACACCTTTGGCCAACTGGCGAGCGCGCTTGGCAGCCATCACCACTAATTCAAAGCGGTTGCCCACTACATCCAAGCAATCTTCTACGGTAACACGGGCCATGATGTCTCCTAGAGGGCCGCTCGGCCGAGCGAAACCCTAAAAATCAATAAGTTACAATGAACCGCGCATTTTACGCGCCAAAGTGCCCTGTGGCAATGATTTGCCTTTAAAAGCAGGCCATGGAGGCCACTGCGAGCTGATTTTACGCATTGTCTTGTTAAATCAGCCGGAGTAATGTCTGTGGACAGACCGCTTTTGGGGAGAAGCAAGATGCTTGTTCGCATTATTCCAGTCGTCACGCTGTTGTTCTCAATGCTTTCGAGTTCCAGCCTGTTGGCGCAGGCAGCCGTCACCCAGGCCGATATAAATCGTGTGAAACTGGAAATCGAACGTCTAAAGCAGGACATCGGAGCAAAGGAAGCCGCGTTGCGAGTCATGCAATCGCAAATGGCGCGACAAGCATCGGGAACGGCAGGCTCGGATGCTCGCCAAAAGACCACGGCAATGAAGCCCACCACACCAATGCCTTCCGATTCATCCGAACAGGATTCACCGCCCCCCACACCGAAGCGCTCAAACATCGACCCAGCCCCTTACGAAGCAGCTGTCACGGGGCGAATATCGGCATTTCGTACGAACCAATCAGCAAAATGGCTGGTTCTTGATGAAAAAAGGATTGTGTACTGGATTTTGGATGACGAAGCTTACATCCTGAATTTGACCCAAGCCTGTCCGGGCTTGCTGGACACCCGGAAGTTGAAAGTGGAAAACTTCTCCACTCGAGTACGCGCCGGGCATGACCATGTATTTTTTGATAACCAGAGTTGCCTGATTGAATCCATCTCGATCCTGGGTGGCCGTTCGCTCCCAAAGCCACCCAAAAAGTAAAACAGTTATCGCTGCGAGATAGCTAGGTCAAAAGGGTTTTAATTAATTCGCCATGACGCTGCTGTTGTGCATCAAGCTTCAGGCGTTGCGCCTGAAAAATTGCACGCAGCTCGCTTACTGCAGCGTCGAAATGCTCATTTACTATGACGTAATCGAACTCATTGTAGTGAGACATTTCTTCGCGCGCATTGGCAAGTCGCTGCGTAATGACTTGCTCCGAATCCTGGCCTCGATTACGCATTCTGATTTCCAAGGCGTCTTTTGAGGGCGGCAGGATAAAAATACTGATCGCATCGGGCAATATCTCTTTGACCTGCCGCGCACCCTGCCAGTCAATTTCCAGCAAAACATCTTTTCCGGCAGCCAATTGCGGCTCGACCGATTGTTTGGCGGTACCTTTGTAGTCGCCATGCACCAATGCATGCTCGAAAAAATCGCCATTGGCGATCATGGTTTCGAATTCTTGCTTGCTGATGAAATGATAATGCAAGGCGTGCCGTTCACCCGGCCTTGCCTTGCGCGAGGTAAACGATATCGATAATGCGATACCGGTTTCCCGCGACAGGACGGCATTCACCAGACTCGATTTCCCTGCCCCCGAAGGCGCAGCGACAATGTATAAAGTTCCGCGCATGATGTTCCCCTCTTACTCCAGGTTTTGCACTTGTTCGCGTAATTGTTCGATGAATACCTTCAATTCAACAGCCGCCTGCGTGGTACGACTGTCGACGGATTTCGAACCCAATGTATTGGCTTCGCGATTGAACTCCTGCATCAGAAAATCCAGTCTGCGGCCTACCGCTTCCGGCAATTTGAAGATACGACGGGCTTCGGCAACATGGCTGGTCAAACGATCCAGCTC
>JBOHYH010000001.1:0-11890 GCA_050737775.1 Arenimonas sp. | reverse complement strand
CTACATGACCACTCTGCCACCCGGCCAAGGGTGAAACATCAGCGTTTAGTTTAACTCAACCAATATTTATTGGTAAATAAAAAAACCAGACTCTGAAAAAACAAAACCTCGGCGAACCGAGGCTTTTGAAACTGGAGCGGGAAAAGAGACTCGAACTCTCGACCCCGACCTTGGCAAGGTCGTGCTCTACCAACTGAGCTATTCCCGCGGAGAACGCATATTTTCAAGGATTGCCGCTTTTGTGTCAACACCTATTTTATAAAAAGATTACAAGAGCGCGTCAAAACAAGCTTTCAGCCCTTCCGCATAGTCGGCCAAGCGGCACGAATATAATCAAAACCCGACCAAAGTGTGAGTGCTGCAGCAATCGCAAGCAACCATTCGCCAATTTTGAAAATCGGAATTCCAAAAAGAGGTTCATAAAATAAAACAAAACTGATCGCGACCATTTGCACGATTGTTTTTATCTTTCCAAGTGCTGCTACTTTTACCAAACCATGTGCGCCCATTTGTGCCATCCATTCACGCAAAGCTGAAATGGTGATTTCACGACCCACGATAATGGCGCTCAGCAATGCCATCCAGGCAGTCGGATGACGCTGAGTGACAAGAAACAAGGCGAAGGTTACCGCCAGCTTATCGGCCACCGGATCAAGAAAAGCGCCAAAGGCCGAATACATGTTGTAGCGGCGGGCGATCCAGCCATCCAGCCAATCGGTCAGGGCTCCGAGTACGAATACCGCACAAGCCAGGACATTGCTCCAGGGATGATCCCAATAAAAAACCACTACCAATACTGGCACCAATGCGATACGAAACAAGGTCAGCATGGTAGGAAGGGTCAAATTCACTAGGTTTCCTGAGGCGACTCGGGGGAGTTCGGTTTGGATTCTAACCCATGTAGCGAGGCATAAATACGCGCTGCCAGGGCTTCGTTCACACCTGCTACACGCGCAATTTCTTCACTACCCGCGTCTTTCAGGGCAGCCAGACCGCCGAAATGTTTGAGCAATGCAGCGCGACGCCGCGGGCCAATGCCGGGGATATCTTCCAGTTTGGAAACATCGCGTTTTTTCTGGCGGCGTCCGCGATGTCCAGTAATCGCAAAACGGTGCGCCTCATCCCGGATTTGTTGTATCCACTGCAATGCTGGTGAATGCGCGCCAGGCCGCAATACCCTGCCGTCAGGGAGAATAATTTGCTCATCACCCGCTCTGCGCTCGACGCCTTTTGCCACACCTACCAGCATGACCTGTGTAACGCTCAATTCCTTGAGTACATCACGTGCCTGCGTAAGCTGGCCTTCACCACCGTCGATAAATAAAATATCTGGCAACACACCTTCTTCCACTGCCCGTTTGAAACGACGTGTCAGCGCTTGATGCATGGCAGCGTAATCATCACCTGGGGTAATGCCATCGATATTGAAGCGTCGATACTGGCTGCGTAACGCGCCTTCCTGATTGAATACAACACAAGAGGCAACAGTCGCTTCGCCCTGGGTATGACTGATATCGAAACATTCCATGCGCTGCGGTAGATGGTCCATCCCAAGCATTTCTTGCAGGGCTAGCAGACGTTTGTGCTGGGCAACATTGCTGGTGATTTCGGTGCTAAGCGCCAGCTCGGCATTACTGACCGCCATTTCCAGGTAACGGGCACGATCAGCGCGTACCGATGCTTTGATTTCCACCTTTCTGCCGGCTTGAGAAGACAAAACCTTTTCAAGCAACTCGGCATCTTCTATCGCATGACTCAGAATAATTTCACGCGGCGGCCGTTGTTCAAAATAATATTGGCTGACGAATGCATCCAATATTTCACCGGCATTGTCGACGCCATTGGTTTTCGGAAAAAAGGACCGTGTCCCCAGGTTCATTCCGCTACGAAACGAAAGCAATAAAACACAGGCCGTGCCCTGATCCATGGCGCAGGCCAATATATCCATGTCGGCCTGCTCACCTTCGATGTATTGCTTTGCCTGGATACGACGAATACCGCTCACCTGGTCACGCAGATACGCTGCCAATTCAAACTGCAAACTGGTGCTGGCGGCTTCCATCGATCGGGTTAAATCATCGACCACTTCACCGCTGCGACCATCCAGAAACAACGCGGCGCGCTTGGTGTCTGCATCATAATCGCGCGGCGCAATCAAGCCGACGCAGGGCGCCGTACAACGGCCGATCTGGTGTTGCAGACAGGGGCGTGAACGATTGCGAAAAACACTGTCTTCACAATTGCGAAGTTTAAAAATCTTCTGCATTAAATCCAAAGTGTTCGTGACGGCAGAAACACTGGGGTAAGGCCCGAAATAACGTCCGGGCACGGCACGCGGGCCGCGATGAAAAGCCAGACGCGGCCAGGTTTCATCGGTAATCAGGATATAAGGATAGCTTTTATCATCACGTAGCAAAACGTTGTAACGCGGTCGCAACGACTTGATCAGTTGGTTCTCGAGAATCAAGGCTTCGCTTTCGGTACGCGTGATGGTAATTTCCATCCGCGCTATTTGCTTGATCATCAAGGCAATGCGTGTCGATGAAACGGTAGCCAGAAAATAACTGGCAACGCGTTTTTTCAATGACAAGGCTTTTCCGACGTACAAAATGCTGTCATCGGCAGCATACATACGATAAACGCCTGGCGCTGTCGTCAAATCCTTGACGAAGGCCTTGCCATCGAATGGCGTTTGTGAAGAAGGGGCTTTCATGCGCTTATTTTCGCATGAATGAGAAAAAAGTATGTTTCCAAATTAATCGCGCCATGAACCGGCTGCGATCATTCACCAATGGGTAGTCGGGTCAGCAATTCCGAATCGAAATCATAACGCAATATTTCATGGGCGCCGGCATCGGCAATCCAAAGTGCTCCGGCACCAACCGCCAATGCAGCCGGCTCATTCAAACTTTGTGGCAAATTCTGGGTGCTCATGCCCCCGCCTCCGAGACGTAATTTGCGCAAGGTGCCATTGTAGGTATCGGCAATCCAGAGTACTGGCGAATTAGGGTCCAGAGCTATTGCCTGCGGAAATTGCAGGCGTGCATCACGACGCTCTCCGTCCTGATCACCGAATTCATACAAGCCTTGCCCGACAAGCGTTTGAACAGTGTTCTGTTGCAACTGGATGGCACGGACTGACGATGTTGCCGAATCAACGACATAAAGACTTTGTTGTACCAGCGCGACACCCGATGGCTGCGCGAACAAGGCATTACGGCCTGGGCCATCTGCGATACCCAAATCACCGGTGCCCGCAATAAAACGCAAGCGCGCATTACCCAGCTCGTATTCCCAAATCTGGTTGCAGCCCGCCATTGCGATATAAAGTTTGTCATTACTGCCGCTTAATCCCCAGGGCATATTCAAACTATTATCGGAGGAGTGTTTACTCACGCCTTCCCTGGGTATCCCGGCTTTACCGGTCCCCAAGACTGTCGCCACATCGCCTGCAATCAGACTTATCCGGCGCAATGCATGGTTGCCGGTATCGGCTATATATAAAGTTTCCCGAACAAGACACAGACCACGCGGTGCATTGAAGGCCGCTTCGTTGGAAGGGCCATCATTCAAGTCGGGGTGGCCATTGCCAAATTCACGCAGTATCCGGCCCTGATGCGTACATTCGAGAATACGATGATGCGATGTATCTGCAATATACAAATGCGTGTCGGTGACGGCGATACCGGAAGGAAATGATAGCGCCATGCGCTCTTCGGCATTTTTTGCACGAAATGCATGTTCCATCATCGACTGGCTGGTTCCCGATTCATGAATGAGATCGCCAATCATTTTTTCCAGCATTTCTATTTGATCGTCACCGGCGATTATGTCTCGCACTACGCCTTCGCCATCAATCAAAGCTACGGATGGCCAACGTGTAATCCCGAAGTGTTGCCAGGTAATCCATCCCCTGTCATTGGCTACCGGAAAACTTATGCGTTGCCGATTGACCGCTTTCATGACAACACGGTCATCCACTTCGTTGTCGAACTTGGGCAAATGGATACCGAGCACGGCAAGACCAAGCGGGTGTTTCGCCTTGATTCGCGCCAGTCCATCAATCAGATTTTGCGAATACACCGAACTGGCATTCCAGAACACGAGCGCAAGAATGCGACCACGTTGGCCCGCAATGGTTTGTGCATCGCTATTGAGCCAACGCAGGTTTTCATTGAATTCTGGGGCGAGCACTGCTGACATAGTAAGCTCCGGGTGGCTACTGAGCATAACGAATTTTAGCTGCAAAGTGGGACGCGGTTCATTGATGGGTATTACCGCACTATTTTGCTTCCATTCGGTCTTTCCAGCCATCCTTCGCCTGCAGCCACCAATACGTAAGTTGCGCACCGACAAAGCCCGCCGGCTTCAGAGCGGACACCAGACCATACGAGGCCATGTTTTTCCAACGGAGATCATCTTCGGCAATCGCAGCTGCAAGAAGCTCACCTGCAAAAGTGGTGGGGGCAACGCCATGCCCACCAAATGCCTGCCCACACCAAAGACCTTTTTCAATTTCGGCAATTTGCGGCATTTCGTGACGGGCATAACTCATCAAGCCGGACCAGGCATAGTCGACGGTCACATCGCTCAATTGCGGAAATACCTTTATCAGATCTTGCTGCAACAATTTTTTGACTGCATCTGGCGAACGGTCAAGGACGGAAATGCGCCCTCCCCAAAGCAGACGTGAATCCGGCAGAGGCCGGTAGTAATCAAAAGCAAAACGGGTGTCATAAATGGCGGCTTTGGTTTGCAGAATATTCTGCATACGATCACCTAGCGGTTCAGTCACCATCACATACGTGGCGATAGGCAATACCGATGCATCTATTTTCGGATACAAATTCGCCAAATAACCACCGCATGCCAATACGACTTGTTCTGCTTCAATTTCTGCCTCGGGTGTTTTGATTAGCCAGGCACTTCCGGATTTCAGCAACTGGATGGCCGGGGTGTTTTCATAAATCTCGACACCCATTTTTTCAGCCGCCTCTGCAATACCCAAAGCATAGTTCAAGGGATGGAAATGCAGGGAATTCTTCTCATACAGAGCGTCTTTGTAACGATCAGTGCGAATCAGCTTTTTCAATTCTGATTGAGGAATAAAATCCCAGTGAGTATCGAAACTATCCGAAAGCAGTTTCTGGAAATCTTTCAGTATGGCTTGATCCCGAAACCAGTTCGCCCAGTACACGCCGGCATCGGTATGCTGGCAATCAATCTTGTAATGATTGATTCGTTGGCGAATAAGGTTAACGGCATCGACCGTGCCTTTGTAGAGCTGTTTCGCTGCTTGCTGGCCCAAATCTTTCAACAAGCTTTCCGGCCCGCGTGAAAAACCGGCGAACACAAAACCGCCGTTGCGACCCGAAGCGCCAAAGGCCAGATGCTTGGCTTCGCACAACACTACGTTTTTAACACCCCGTTCGGCTAGACCCAGTGCCGTATTTATGCCAGCAAAGCCACCGCCAATGATGCAGATTTTGGCATTTTTTTTTGCTGTCAGGCTCGGCCTTGCAATGGAGAAATTTGCAGTGGCCGAGTAATAACTTGCCGTGTTTACATTAGTCATGATGAGAGTGTAGGTCGGGCACTGGCCCGACACAATCATTCAATAAAAGCGCTCGACCCTGCCCTGCTTTTACGAGTTCTTCAACGCCTGTGTCATATATTCACGAGCAGCATCGGCCAGGTCATCATGATCCAGTGCATATTGAATCGTCGCTTCGATCAGTCCGATTCGACTACCGCAATCGAAGCGGCGGCCTTCAAAACGATAAGCCAGCGCTTTTTCTTCTTTCAGCAAGGTAGCAATAGCATCGGTCAATTGAATTTCACCACCGGCTCCGGGCTTGGTCTTTTCCAGCAAATCAAAAATCCGGCCACTCAAAACATAGCGCCCGACTACTGCCAGATTGCTAGGTGCAACTTCCGGCTTCGGTTTTTCCACTATGGCTGAAATTACACCATGCCTGTCGTTAAAATTCTCTGTCGCCACGATGCCGTAGCTGCCGGTTTGTTCACGCGGAACATCTTGTACGGCAATCACGCTGGCATTTTCGCGTTCCGCACAATCGGCCATTTGCCGAAGTGCACCATGTCCCTTATTCCAGATGAGATCGTCAGCCAGCAGAACAGCAAATGGCTCATTCCCAACAACAGGCTTTGCACACAAAACCGCATGCCCTAGCCCCAGTGCTTCTGCCTGGGTAACAAAGACGGCACGTACGTGTCTTGGCAACACATCGCGAATCAATGCAAGTAGTTCGGACTTGCCTGCTTTCTCCAGCTTTTGTTCAAGCTCATAGGCTTTGTCGAAATAATCGGCAACCGCATGTTTGTATCGATTGGTAACAAAAATCATGGTGTCGCAGCCGGCTTCGATAGCCTCGTCAACCGCATATTGAATCAGCGGCCGATCCACGACAGGCAACATTTCTTTGGGCACGGTTTTGGTCGCAGGAAGAAAACGCGTACCTAGGCCAGCTACCGGAAAAACCGCTTTGCGAATACGTTGGGTCATTTGTAATTTTTCTCAGATTGAATAGCAGTGTACTCAGGAACAGCTTCGCGCAACAGTGCGAGTAATTGAGCATCATCATCGCCATGCCGCAATGATTGCGCCAATAGTTCGGACTGAGCCAGAACACGTTTTACATTTATTTCGCGAGGCTTTGCTTCAAGTACCCGCGAGTTCTCGGTATGAGTATAGGTTTCATCCGGATGAAATAGGTTTTCGTGCAATTTTTCGCCGGCCCGCAAACCTGTGTATTGAATTTGGATGTCGATACCGGGACGTTTGCCTGCAAGTCGAATCATCTGCTCAGCCAGTTCACTAATGGCTACCGGCTTGCCCATATCCAGTGTGTAAATGACGGCATAGGGTTCCGGCATGCTCAGTGCCTGCAGAATCAACTGACAGGCTTCTGGAATCGTCATGAAATAGCGCGTTACTTCTTCATGCGTAACAGTAACCGGGCCGCCAGCCGCGATTTGTCTGCGAAACATCGGCACAACGCTACCGGATGAATCAAGCACATTTCCGAAACGCACGATACTCAATTGGCTCGCACTATCGTTGAAGATAGCCTGACAAACGCGCTCCGCCATTAATTTAGTGGCACCAAGAATATTGATTGGCTGGATGGCCTTATCGGTGGAAATCAACACGAAATGCAATGCGCCGTGATCGCGGCATACTTCCGCAAGCGTTGCGGTAGCATGCACGTTATTGCGAAGCCCTTCGCGTACATGGCCTTCAAGCAATGGCACATGTTTATTCGCAGCGGCGTGATAGACATAATCGGGAATGCCATGTTGCATGGCACGCAAACAGGCGACCTTATCGCCACAATCGGCAAGCAATGAAACCACTTCGAGCCCGGGATCGAGCACTGCCAATTCTTCGCAGATTTCCAGCAAAGACAATTCTGCACGTTCCAGCAGAATCAGTTTTCGTACACGTGCCTGTGCGCACTGACGCGCCAATTCGGAACCTATCGAACCACCAGCACCCGTGATCAATACACATTTACCACCCAGTTGCCGGCCTATGCTTTGCCAATCAAAGTGAATGGGTTCACGGCCAAGCAAATCATCAATGGCAACTTCGTTCAGCTGGATAGGATCATGGGCATTCAGCCAATCGGTAAAACGTCCGAGTTTTCGAAACGGCATGCCAATGTCATCGCATAATGACACCACGCGTTGCAATGCCTGCGTGTGCGCCGTGGGCAAGGCAATTACGCAAAGATCTGCCGCAGTTGCACGGGCAATTTCTGGCAACTGGTCAATGCGCCCCAACACTTTCACGCCCTGAATTTTACGGCCTTTCAATTGCGGATCATCGTCAAGTAGACCAGCAATCTCATAGCGACCATCACTGGCAATATCACGTAAAAAAACCTCTGCCGAGCGCCCCGCTCCGGCAACGATAACGCGCATCGCATCGGTGTGTTTCGATGCAAGACGCTGATCTTTCCATGCGCGATAAATAAGCCGCGGCGCGCCCAGGAAAATCGCTAATCCAGGCACATAAAGCACGATGGTTTGCAAAGGTAGTCGGTAGAAATAACCGCTGAGTAAAAACGCCAGCAATATCGCGCATAAACCCAATATTGCTGCACGTAAAATATTGCTCAAATCGGGCAGGCTGGCAAAACGCCAGACGCCGCGATACAAACCACTCCACCACAGCATCAGCCCCTGCAGAAGTAACACCAGGATCAGTTCCTTATAAAGACCTTCTCCGATGGCATCGCCATTGTCGTGCTCGTAAAGCCAGCGCAATCCACTCCACAGCAATGCCGTCATCACGAAATCGTGCAAGACGATTAGCGCGCGCGGCAGCAAGTAGGAGATACGATACGACTTTGTCATTACGATTTTTGCTTTGATATTTCCGGTCTATGGCTGGATTTTAATACAAAAAAGCCTGAGCCATTGGTGTATGGCACAACCCAGAGCAATAAGCGCCCAGAGCAAGATGCGTTGACCATCCTCTGGCAACTGTCTGCTGAGGCCAACAATCAAAATAATGGCGATAGTCCACACTGCATAATAAAGGCAAACACTTGCATGGCTTTGTCCGCGCCGTATTGCGTATTGATATAAATGACTGCGATGTGCATGAGTCACTTTAAAGCCTCGCAAGCTGCGTCGGATAAAAGTGAGCACCGCATCAATCCACAGGGCTGAAAACAAGCAAAGCGCTTCCAGTGGCATGCATTGGCCTTCGCTATATGCCAGCAATGCCAGACCTACCAGAGCAGCACCAAGCACATGACTGCCAACATCCCCCAAAAACACTCTGGCAACGGGAAAATTGAAAGGCAGAAAGCCAAGACAGCTGATGGCCAGAATCAAGGCAAATGCATGCGTATTACTTTGATTATTGCTTAGTGCCATGAAACCAACAGCACAGACCAGGCTTTGCACTCCCACCATGCCATTGCTGCCGTCCATGAAATTCCAGATATTTACAAACAACAAATACGCTAATGCAATACTTATGGCCAGGCGATATCCAAGCTCAAAAAAAGACGTCATGATAAAAAAAACTGCCAGAGCTGCAAGCAAATGAAAAAATAATTTGCTGCCTGCCCCCATTGGCTTCAGATCGTCCCAAAAACCCAATGCGCCGTAGATGACAATACCAGCCAGAATGACCGTCCAATGCGAACTGATGCCAGGCGATGACAGAAAATATACGAGGCCGGTTGCCGTCATTACCAGCGCTATGCTCACACCGCCCGCTCTTGGTATGTAAGTCAAATGCAGTCTGCGACGTTCGGGTTGATCGTGGATATCTTTTGCCAATGCAATTTTTATCCAGCCCCAGGTTAAGAGAGCTGTTGATAAGAATATCGCGATACTCAAGCCAAGGCTGAGCAACATTATTTAGCTGGCCGATGTCAGCAGAGGTTTGATGGTGCCCCAATTCTTGCAGCTTGGGCATTGCCAATGGTGTGCACGCGCACTGAAGCCGCAACGCTGGCATCGATAGCCTGGCGTATGGACCACCAGAAGATCGGTAATGTTTTTTATTGTGCGAAGTGCTTCCTGCGGGTCACCATGATGCTCGGACAAACTCAAATCAATCAATGCAGCTTCGCCACGTACTGACGGCCTTTGCTGCAATTGTCTGGATAGAAAAGTATAGGCAGCGGGAACGCCTTCCTCTTTTTCGATCAATTCGGACAAAGCCAACAAAGGCGAAACCCCTGCGTAATGCTCCGTCATTTCCAGCAGAAAACTGCGCGCCCGGGTAGTGTCGCCCTTGCGCTCGTAACTGGCCAGCAATGCAGGCAACACTTCGGGCAGGTATTCATAATCGTGTCGCACTACACGCTCAAATGCGCGGATGGCACCGGCATCGTCGTTTTCAGACAATTCAATTTGTGCTTCCAGCATGCCGGCACGAACAGATTGATTGTCCGCCGTGTAGGCATCGGCGATCAATTTGCGGGCTTCCTTATTGTCGCCTTTTGAACGAGCCTGATCAGCCAGCTCGCAATAAAAATGCGAGATGATTTTCGTCATCGATTCGCCGCCGACTTCTTCGTACTTTTGAGCGTACTCGATGGCCTTGTACCAATCGCGTTCGGCCTGCGTAATCGAAATCAAATGACGCAAAGCCTGCGGTTTGAATACGCCCATTTCAACCAAATCATTCAACAAGGTTTCGGCGCGATCCAGTAATCCGGCGCGCATATAATCTTCGCCCAATGCGAGTACGGCGCGTGTCTTTTGATCTTCACTCAAACCATGCTTGGCGACCAAACTTTGATGCATGCGAATCGCGCGATCCACTTCACCGCGCCGCCGGAATAAATGCCCGAGTGCAAACTGCGTTTCAATGGTGTCTTTGTCGACTTCGGCAATTTGAAGGAATATTTCAATCGCTTTATCTTGCTGTTCATTGAGCAAGTAGTTCAAACCACGGAAATAGGTATTCGACAGACGCGTCACCTGATTACCGCTTTTGATTTCGCCGCCGCGCCTTCCAAGTAACCAACCGGCAGCTGCAGCAGCAGGAATCATCAACAGCCAAGCTGCGTTGGTCATCATGGTGCATTATTTCCTTCTATCACGATTTTGGTAGCGGCTTTCTCAGCTTTGGTCAGTGCACTTCGCATTGGCCAAACGACTGTTGCCAACACCACCAAGCCACCCAGCAAACAGCCCAATAGCAATACCAGCAATACGGTTAAACCGACGCTAGCCTGTAATGTGGTGAAAAATAAATCGATGCGCATGACATCACGATTCAAGGCACCGAATATGATGCCCAACATGACGAAAGCAAGCGCTATTAATGTTCTTAGTAATGGCATCTGTCATTCCACCGCTGGTGACAACAGCTTACCTGAGTTGATCAGCTTTTGACTGCCGTCAGAGAAGCGTTTACGCGATCGCGTAATTCTTTGCCGGGTTTGAAATGTGGCACATGCTTGCCCGGAAGCGCGACGGAATCGCCGGTCTTCGGGTTACGGCCCAAACGGGGCGGACGAAAATGCAGCGAAAAACTGCCAAAGCCGCGAATTTCAATGCGATCGCCATCGGCCAAAGCATTGCTCATCATTTCCAGAATGGTTTTCACCGCCATATCGACATCATCTGCCTTCAGATGCATCTGGCGCTTTGAAAGAATTTCGATGAGTTCTGACTTCGTCATTTTTAAAACTCGACTCCGATAAGTAACGATGGCCCGGAACCCGGGCCATCGTTGTATTGCTTATTCGCCTTTGTTCAATTGCTCGCGCAACAGCGCGCCCAACTTGGTGGTGCCGCTTGATGCGTCAGCCGCCTTGTTGACTTCGGCCATCGACTCAGCCACATCGGCTTCGTCTTTCGCACGAATGGACAATTGCATGGTGCGACCTTTACGATCCATACCAATGAATTTGGCTTCGACCTTGTCGCCCACTTTCAGATGCTGCGAAGCATCTTCAATGCGCTCTTTGGCGATGTCATTGGCTTTGATATAACCTTCAAGGCCATCAGACAATTCAATGGTGGCGCCTTTGGCATCCACTTCTTTAACAACACCGGTAACGATCGCACCCTTCTGGGTCGTCGCTGCAAAGGTACCCATCGGGTCTTGTTCCATTTGCTTGACGCCGAGTGAAATGCGTTCGCGTTCCGGATCAACAGCCAATACAACGGCTTCAAGGTTGTCGCCTTTCTTGTAGTTGCGAGCGGCTTCTTCGCCAGTCGAACTCCAGGAAATATCGGACAAGTGAACCAGACCGTCGATGCCGCCATCCAGACCGATGAAGATACCGAAATCGGTGATCGATTTGATTTGACCGGAGACTTTGTCGCCTTTCTTGAAGATGGCAGCGAAAGCTTCCCATGGATTAGGAACGCATTGTTTGATACCGAG